>CALQRA010000062.1 GCA_943332855.1 Candidatus Kuenenia stuttgartensis | reverse complement strand
TTCGGGATCCAGGCCCCGCCAGCCGATCTCGATGCCTGGCACGACATCCTCCACCGGCTCCGCAACCCGGAGCACGAGGTGTCGATCGCGCTGGTGGGGAAGTATGCCGAGCACCGCGACGCCTACAAGAGCATCTACGAGGCCCTCGACCACGGTGGCATCGCCCGCCACACGCAGGTGCGCGTCCAGGCGATCAACAGCGAGGACATCGAACGCGAGGGGGCCGAGCGGCTCCTGGCCGGGTTTGACGGGCTCGTCGTCCCCGGTGGCTTCGGCGAGCGGGGGATCGAAGGGAAGGTGGAAGCCATCGGATTTGCCCGTGCGCGGAAGCTCCCGTTTCTCGGGATCTGTTTGGGAATGCAGTGCGCCGTCATCGACGCGGCGCGGAATCTTGCCGGGCTGGCCGACGCCCACTCCACCGAGTTTGCCCGCAACACGCCCCACCCGGTGATCTGCCTGATGGACGAGCAGCAGGGGGTGGAGGCGAAGGGGGGAACGATGCGGCTCGGCGCCCAGACGGCCGTGCTGGCCGAGGGATCGAAGGCCGCGGCAGCGTACGGCACGACCCGGATCAGCGAGCGCCACCGCCACCGTTACGAGTTCAACGAGCGCTACCGCCGCCAACTCGAGGAGGCCGGCCTGGCAATCGCCGGGACGAGCCCCGACGGCTCGCTGGTGGAAATCGTCGAGCTTGTCGATCATCCTTGGTTCGTGGCAGTGCAATTCCACCCCGAGTTCAAGAGCAAGCCGACCGCCGCCCACCCGCTCTTCTCCGGCCTCATCGCCGCCGCGGTCGAGCGGCATGCCGGCAGCGCCTGGGCGACCGGCAACAGCTGAGTGTCAGGCAGGCTGCCTTTCCCCGATTCTTGCCCGTTTGTTCCCCGAGGAGGTTCCGATGTCCGACGATGTACGGTCGTCCCACGAGGATGAAGAGGATCTGTCCGAAGGGCCGGGGGGCGCGCCGCCGGCGACGTTCGAGTTCCTTGTTCACACGCTTTTCACCCAAGCGCTGATGGCTCTGGGGCGGATCCCGAATCCGATCACGAAGCAGTCGGTGACGAATCTCGCCACGGCCAAGCACTTCGTCGGCATGCTCGCGATGCTCGAGGAGAAGACGAAGGGAAACCTCGACCGAGACGACCGCCGTCTCCTCGACGAGGCCCAGCATCAGCTCCGCGTCCTTGTCCTCCAGGCGACCGGCTCCGATCCGGGCAAGGCGGGGCGGGTATGAACCTTCGCACCGCGGTTTTCGCCGCGTCGATGCTGCTGACGGCGCGGCTGGCGATGGCCGATCCCCTGGCTTTGGCCAAGGTGGTCCTCGACCGCCAAGACGACCGGGTGACGGTGACGGTCGAGGGGGAGGAGTTCACGACCTACCGCTTCACCGGCCACGACAAGCCGATCCTTTATCCGCTCCGCGGCCCGGGGGGCGTTCCCCTGACGCGATCGTGGCCGATCGAGAAGGGGGTAACGGGGGAGCCAGAGGATCATCCCCACCACGAATCGCTCTGGTTCACGCACGGGAGCGTCAACGGCCACGACTTCTGGGCGCCGCGCGCCCATGGCGCCGGCCCCGATGGGCCGATTCCCCACGTGGAGCATGTCTCGATCGACCGCTGCGAGAGCGGTGAGACGGGGATCCTCGAGACGACGAGCCGGTGGGTCGATGCTGACAACAAGCCGGTGCTCACCGAGCATCGGACGATGGTCTTCTCCGCCGATGAGACCGCGCGATCGATCGACGTCACGCTCAAACTCGTCGCCGACTCTGGGCCAGTGACCTTTGGCGACACGAAGGAGGGGAGCTTCGCGCTCCGTGTCCGCCCGGCACTCCAGCCGAAGGATTCCAACGGCTCGCAAGGGGCCGGCGGCAGGCTCGTCAATTCCGAGGGGCTCGTCGACGGCGCGGCGTGGGGGAAGCGGGCCCGGTGGGTCGACTACTCCGGCACCGTCGACGGCAAAGCCTACGGCATTGCGATGCTCGACCATCCCTCCAACCTCCGCCATCCGACCTGGTGGCATGCCCGCGAATACGGCCTCTCAGGGGCCAATCCCTTCGGCATCCACGACTTCTCCGGTGAGCCGGAGGGAGCCGGAAACCATACGATTCCCCCAGGGAAGACGCTCGTTCTGCGCTACCTCGTCGTCTTCCACGAAGGGGATGCCGGGGCAGCGGGGATCGACCGCCGCTGGAAGCGATGGACGGAGGAGGCGAGCCGATGACAGCCAGGACGCTCGACGGCAAGGCCCTCGCTGGGCGAATCGAGGACTCGCTCCGCGTCGAGGTGGAGACGTTCTCCCGGCTGGAGGGGCGAGCGCCGCGGCTGGTGGTGGTGCTCGTGGGGGAGATGGCGGCGAGCGCTTCCTACGTGAAGAGCAAGGCGAGCGCGGCGGCGCGCGTGGGGATCGATGCCGAGGTGGTACGCGTGCCGGCCACGGCCGACACCGAGGCGCTGGTGGCGCTCGTCGGGGCCCTCGCCCGCGACGAACAGGGGCCGGCCGACGGGATCCTCGTCCAATTGCCGCTGCCCGGGCATGTCGACACGCAGCGGGTCCTCGATGCGGTGCCTGCCGACCGGGATGTCGACGGCTTCCATCCGGAGAATGCCGGGCTCCTCTCCCAGGGGCGCCCGCGATTCATCCCCTGCACGGCGGCGGGTGTGCAGCGGATGCTCGTCGACGCCGGGATCGAGACGGCGGGAAAGCATGCCGTCATCATCGGCCGCAGCGACATCGTCGGAAAGCCGCTGGCGCTGCTCCTCGCCGCGCGGGGCACCGGCGGCGACGCCACGGTGACGATCTGCCACAGCCGTTCTGAAAACCTCGCCGCGATCTGCCGGCAGGCCGACATCCTCGTGGCAGCCGTCGGGAAGCCGGGGCTCGTCACGGCCGAGATGGTGAAGCCGGGAGCCGCCGTCATCGATGTGGGGATCAACCGGATCGCCGATCCTGCGGCGAAGGGGGGGAGTAGGCTGGTTGGGGATGTTGATTTCGCCTCAGTGGCTGAGGTGGCAGGCTCCGTCTCGCCCGTTCCTGGTGGCGTCGGGCCGCTGACGGTGGCGATGCTCCTGGCCAACACACTGTTGGCGGCCGAACTGCGGATGGGGCAGGGGCCGCGGTAAAAATCCCCCGGTCAACCTCCCTTGAACCGACGGGCGGTGGGCACTACCTTCCCGCCCCGTAGAGCGTCGCTCGATTCGCCGGCTTGCCTGGCTTACCGATTTTCCGCCGCCTGCCCCGGAGGATCCCGCCGAATCGCGGTAACCCCTCCACCCCGTTTCTTCCGATCCACAAGAGGTTGCTGGAGGACGTTGTGTCCAACCCAGGCTATGAAACCGTCTCCCCCAGGGGGCGACGGCATGACGGTGATTCACAGGCAGCGCTGGGCCAACTCCCGGCGCCCCCAGGGCCGCCGTCGCGGGGATCAGGAAACAAACCGTCCATGGACTATTTCCTCCGTGCTCTTCGGGACGCCGCCAAGAGTTGGCCGCTCCTGCTGGCGTCGTTCCTCTGCTCGGCCGGCGTCGCCAGCCTGTGGGGGGCGAACATCGCCGCCCTCTTCCCGATCATCGAAGTCACCCTCAACGGTGACTCCCTTCAATCGTGGAATGGGCGGCGGATCGAAGATGCCCGGAAGCGAATCGAGATCAACAACACGCAGGAGAAGGTGATCGGCGAGCAACTCGCCGCCAATAGGCTCTCCCCGGAAGAGGCCGCGAAGGCGCGGACAACCCTCGACACCGTGATTCTGAGCAAGCGGGCCGATGAGGCGCTCCTCTATTCCTCCGAAAAGCTCGACCCCTGGCTCCACCGCTTCCTCCCCGCCGACCCGTTCACGACGGTGCTGTGGGTGGTGGCGTTCGTCGTCGCCAGCACGTTTCTCAAGCATGCCTTTCTGCTCGTCAGCACGCTCCTCGTGGCGTGGGTGGCGACGAACATCACCCGTGACATTCGCCTGAAAGTGTTCGACAAGGCACTCGCCGTCGACCGGGCCCAGTTCATGCGGCATGGGTCGGCCGGCTTCATGGCCCAGGTCACCGGCACCTCCGAGATGCTCGCCAGCGGAATCACGTGCGTCTTCGGCGGCGCGGTCACCGAGCCGCTCAAGATTTTCGCCTGTTTGGCGGGGGCGTTCTGCATTTCCTGGCAACTGACGCTCGCTTGTCTCACGCTCGCCCCGGCCGTCGGCTTCATGATGGTGTGGCTGAACCGGCGGATCCGTGCGATTTCGAGGAACATCCTCACGAAGTCGCTCGGCTTTCACCATGTTCTCCTCGAGGCGTTCAATAACGTCCTCACCGTCCAGGCCTATACGATGGAGGAATTCGAGCGGCAGCGCTTCCGCACCTGCACGAAGGACATGCTCAACACGGGCATGAAGCACACCTTCTATTACGCGCTGGCCAATCCGATCACCGAGGTTCTCGGCATCGGAATGGTGGCGACGTCGATCGCCGTCGGGGCCTGGCTCGTCATCAACCAGCAGACGGAGATCTTCGGGATCACGATGTGCGAGCGGCCGATGACGGTGCCGGGCATCATGGTGTTTTTCGGGATGCTCATCGGCGCGAGCGACCCGGTCCGCAAGCTCTCCGGAGTGTTCACCGGGGTGAACGTCGGCATCGTCGGCGCCCAGGCCCTCTACCCGCTCCTCGACACCCCCTCGACGCTCCACGAATCCTCCACCCCGCGCTCGCTCCCCCGTCCGCACCGGGAGATCCGCCTCGAACACGTCTCCTTTAGCTACGACGGCATCGACACCGTCCTCGACGACGTCAGCGTCTCGATCAACTTCGGCGAGCGGGTGGCAATTGTCGGCCCCAACGGCGGCGGCAAGAGCACGATGGTCAACCTCATCTGCCGGTTCTACGATCCGTCGAAGGGGCAAGTCCTCATCGATGGCGTGCCGCTCACGGAGGTGTCGCTCAAGGATCTCCGCAGCCGGATTGCCCTGGTGACGCAGCAGACAGAGCTGTTCAACGAGTCGATCCTCTACAACATCCGCTACGGCCGTTGGGACGCCAGCGAAGAGGAGATCTTCGAGGCGGCGAAGAAGGCCCACGCGCATGAGTTCATCAGCGACTTCCCCAATGGCTACGGCACGATGGTGGGCCCCAACGGCTTCCGCCTCTCCGGCGGCCAGCGGCAGCGCATCGCCCTAGCGCGGGCCTTCCTGCGCAACGCCGAGATTCTCGTCCTCGACGAAGCCACCAGCCAGATCGATGTCGAGAGCGAACGGCTCATCCACGAGGCTCTCGCCCGCTACGTCGAGAACCGGACGGTGATCATGATCACGCACCGGGCAAGCACGCTGGAGCTGGCCGATTCGATTCTCCAGGTGGAGCACGGCAAGGTGACGAAGCGCCCCGCGAAGCAGGCCCTCGCAGCGGCGTGAGACGCTGGCAGCGATGGCTTTCTTGGGATGGCTTTCTTGGGATGGCTTTCGAGGTGGCCGGCCTGTGGGTGGTACGTCGGCGGGGCCGGCAAAAGTCTCGTCGTTCGTCGGGGGCACCTCCTCACTCCTCGAGCGTTCGCCGATCCCCGCCTCGCCGACGCGATTGAAGGAAGCTCGACGCGCAACGCTTGGCGCGGCCAGCGAGGGGTCGCCCGTGCTCCGAGAGACGGCGTTGCCGGCAAGCGGAGCCATGGATGGCGGAGCGCAGGCGGCATCGAGAGAGCGGCGGCCATGGAAGGCCGACGCGAACGTCCGGCGACGGGGCACGGGCGACCCCGAAGCCACGTTTGGCTCTGAGCTCCAGCAGCCGACCCCGAAGCCGCGTTTGAGCCAAGGATTAGGCAAGCCCAGAGGGCCTCGAGCCTGTGGGTGGTTCATCGGCGGGGCCGGCAAAAGTCTCGTCGTTTCTCGGAGGACCTCGTCACTCCTCGAGCGTTCGCCGATCCCCGCCTCGCCTGAGTGTTAGAGAGCTTCTGGGGCCCGCGTTACTTCGCCGCTGCCAGTCGGGCCTTCCAGCGCGGTGCGTCCTTCGGCTCGAAGCGGGTGATCTCGAAGGTGTCGCGGACGACCTCGCGCACGCTCCGCAGATCGACGCTCCCGTCGCGGGAGAGGAGTTGCACGAGGAGATTGCCGATCGCCGTCGCTTCCACCGGGCCGGCGAGGACGGGGCGGTCGGTGGCATCGGCGATCATCTGGCAGAGCATCCGGTTCTTGACGCCGCCGCCGACGACATGCACGCGTCCGATCCGCCGGCCGATCAAGCCGTCGAGCTCGTTGAGCGTGTGGGCGATCGCCGCCGCCACGCTCTCGAGCGCCGTCCGCACCACCGCCGCGGTCGACTCGGGCACCGGCTGTCCTGTCGCCCGCGCCAGCGCCCGGATCGCCTCCGGCATGTCGGCCGGGGCGACGAGCGACGGATCATTGGGATCGACGATGGTCAGCAGCGGCGGCGCTTCGGCGGCCAGCTGCGTGAGCTGATCCCACGACCATTCCTTTCCCGCCCGCTGCCAAGCGGCCCGGCACTGCTGCACGAGCCACAATCCGCAGACATTCTTCAGCAGCCGCGTCGTGCCGCCGATCCCCCCTTCATTCGTGAAGTTTTTCGCCCGGCAGGCCTCGGTGACCAGCGGCCGGTCGAGCTCGGCGCCGACCAGCGCCCAGGTGCCGAGGCTGACGTAGCACCAGTCGGGGCGGGCGCTGGGGGGCTCCTGGGCCGGCACGGCGGCGACGGCGCTGGCGGTGTCGTGTGTGCCGGGCACGATCACGCGCACGCCCGAGAGGCCCGTCTCGGCGGCCACTTCCGGGCGGAGGGGCCCGAGGTCGGTCCCCGGCTCGACGATGGCGCCGAAGATCTGCTGCGGGAGCCCGAAGCGATCGAGCATCGGGAAGGCCCAGTCCCCCTTCTGCGGATCGAAGCATTGCGAGGTGGAGGCGTTGGTGCGTTCGTTGGAGGGGATCCCGGAGAGGAGCCAGTGGACGATGTCGGGAATCATGAGGAGCCGGTCGGCGGCGCCGAGCACACTCGACCCCGACTTCTGCATCGCCAGGAGTTGGAACAGCGAGTTGATCTCCATGAACTGCAGGCCGGTGGCGGCAAACATGTCGGCCCGCGACACGGTCTGCTCGGCGGCGGCGAGCATTCCCCGGGTGCGGGCGTCGCGGTAGCAGACGGGATTGGCCAGGAGCGTGCCGTCGGCGGCGAGGAAGGAGAAGTCGACCCCCCAGGTATCGACGCCGACGCTCGACACGCTGCTGCCGTGGCGTGCTGCCGCCATCCGCAGGCCGGTCGTCACCTCCTGCCAGAGGCGGACGAGATCCCAGACAAGCTGGCCGCCGAAGGCCACCGGGGCATTCTCGAAGCGATGGATCTCCTCGAGCTCCAGAAGCCTGCCGTCGAACGTGCCAGACACGACCCGGCCCCCCGAGGCGCCGAGATCGACCGCCAGAGCCACGCTGCGTGCCATCGGATGAGATGCTCCTGAATCGGAAGGGGCCGGTTTCGTCGCCCCCGGGTGACGGAGCGGGACATTCTCGACCTTTCCGGAGGTGGTGGCGAGTCCTGCGCTTTGTCCCGCGGCGGCAGGCCACGAGAGCCCGGGTAAGGCCGGTCGAGTTTGCCCTCCCGGGGACAGCGGGGGGGGCCTGGCGCCCCCGGGGTCGATAATCCAGAGCAGACATCAACCGGCATTCATGAGATATTTAAGCAACGATGGTAGGATTGCCTGCCAAGGCAAAGTTTGCGGCCTCCAGAGACCTTTTTCACCGTGAGCGGCCCGTTCTCCCCGCCGACGATCTCTCCAGAGTCCCTGGCGGCTGCCAGTCGGGCGCTGGAAGGGGCGGAGCCCCCGGAGATCATCCGCTGGGGGGTGGAGACCTTCGGCGCTCGGCTGACGATGGCGACGGCCTTCGGCCCGGAGGGCTGCGCGATCATCCACTGGCTCGCGGAGATCGCCCCGAAGACGTTTGTCTTCAATCTCGAGACGGGCTACCAATTCCCCGAGACGCTCGAGCTCCGCGATCGGATCGCCCGGCGCTACGGGATCGAAGTCTCGCTCGAGCAGCCCGAGACGACCGTCGAAGAGTATGAAAAGCTCCATGGTGGCCCGCTCCATGGACGCGATCCAGACCGCTGCTGCGCCGATCGGAAGATCGCCGTCGTTCGCCGTGTCCTCGCCCGCTTCGATGCCTGGATGAGTGGGATCCGCCGCGACCAGAGCCCCGACCGGGCCGCGGCTCCGATCGTGGGCTTCGACGCGAAGTTTGGCGTCGTGAAGATCTCGCCGCTGGCCAACTGGACGAAGGCCAAGATCTGGGATCTGATCGTCCGCGAAGACATCCCCTACAACCCGCTCCACGACCAGGGCTATGTGAGCATCGGCTGTGCTCCCTGCACCCGTCCGATTCAGCTCGGCGAAGACGAGCGGGCCGGGCGCTGGAGCGGCTCGGCGAAGACCGAGTGTGGCCTTCATTCCCGCTCTCACTGACGACTCCCATGCGCCTTTCCGCCAAAACCGAATACGCCGCGATCGCCGTGCTGGAGTTGGCCCGGAATTGGACCTCGGACGAGCCGGTGCGGATCCGGTCAATCGCCGCGGCGCATGGGGTACCCTCGCGGTTCCTCGTCCAGATCCTTCTCCAGCTCAAAGGGGCCGGGCTGGTGACGAGCACGCGTGGCGCGGCGGGGGGCTATCAGCTCGCCCGGCCGCCGGCGGAGATCACGCTCGACGACGTCTTCCGGATCATCGAGGGCCCGGACGAGCTCGTGACGGCGGTGACGCAGGATCTGGCCGGGAAGTCGCGGACCGTGTCGGTGCTCCTCGACGCGTGGCGGATGGTGGCGGGCACCGAGACAGAGGCCCTCAAGTCGGTGAGCTTTGCCGACCTCGTCGAACGCTCGCGCTTGGCGACCGATCCGATGTATTACATCTGACGCCGCTAATAGCCGGCTTCGGCTCGATGTCCGAGTCGAGATGCAGGCCGGACTCTTCGGCGAAGCGAAGGTGTCCTTGGCCGGTGCGGGGCTTCGGGGTCGCCCGTGCCCCCGCGCCGGACGTTCGCTCTGGCCCTCCGGGCCGCCGCTCACTCGGACCCGCCTGCGCTTCGCCATCCATGGCTCCGCTTGTCGGCTACGCCGGCTTCGGGGGCACGGGCGACCCCTCGCGAGAAGCCTTCGTTGAGCTCGGGGCAGCGGCGCTTGCGGCGATTCATACACGCCGCGCGCGGTCGGCCTTGTAGTCGAAAGCCGGATCCCATTCGAGCTTGCCGATCAGATCCGCCACGCGGCGCTGTTCCCGCCGGGCGATGAACTCCTGGAGGGCCTTGGTCACAGCTGCCGCATGCGTGCGTTCACCGCTGACGCGGAAAGCCCGCTCAAGAAGTGCCGGATCGATGGCGACATTTCTGGCCATGCGGAAGTCCTTGAGTGAAGTTGCCACAGCATCGGTTCCGGGGGCAAGCAATTCAATCGCCGCATAGCCGCTGTGTGTCTGGCCACGACCGCCCTGGAGTGACCGACGGGTAGCCCGCTCGGCGGTGGCTGTCGTGGCGTTGGGCTTCAGGCCCGCTGCTTGCTGCGTGGCGAGTGCACCTCGCGGGGATCGAGCGTGACTCCGAGGTCGTTGTCGCGGCAGTCGGGGCAGTAGGTGTCGTCGATCGGGCTGGCGCCCCCGTCGACAAACACCGATCCGTCAGCCATCCATCGCACCCATTCGACGGTCTCCACATCGCGGCTTCCGCATTGCAGGCAGTAGGGGCGAGGATCTTTTGTGTTGATCCCGTCTGGAAGCGGCGCATCTGCTGGTAGCAGCGCCACGATCGTGGCGCCGGGAAGCCTGGAGAATGGTGAGCGGCGGGCCAGGGCCTTGCTCGCGAACGGGCCGACGAGGCGAAGGTCGTATTCCGTGCAGCCGGTGCGAACCACGTACGCGGTGCTCATGAGCCGAGTTCTCCCTCGAGAGCTTCGTGATGGGCACGCAGATCGCTTGCTCACAGAGCCCGTCGCTATGCCCGCATCCAGACCCCATGGACGGAGTATGGTGAACATGTGTTCACAAGTCAAGAAAGCGTCTGGAAACGTCCATCCAAACCTAGTCAGCACGCCGAGCCACGTCGTGGTCTTGCAGGGTTAGGGCTGGGAATGGCCAGCCCCGCGAGTTACGCCTCCCTCCACGGTCAGTAACCACCGCGCCGAACGGCCCTTTTGGCCTCGTGTATCGGAGAACGGGAAGGCGGGGAGGAGCGAGAGGGCTTGGGCGTGAGCAGGGACTTTCTTTGGGGGCGTGCTCACGCTTTCCTGACCCGCGCGGCCTATCTTGGTCATCCGGGCTCGGGAAGCCTCCCTGTCCCCGAGAGATCGAGGCTTTCCTTCCCCGCCGGTTCCTCCGTCGACTTTCGGCCGGGGGGCGGGTCGGGGGCACCGCGGCAACCTTTCCGCTTCCTGACCGTTTGTTTGCTGGGACGATGTGTATGGCTTTTCGCGAGGGCCGTCGGATGACACACGGGCGCCGGTTTGCTGGGGTGCAGGTGCTGCTGCTGGCGGCGGTGGCCTTCGTGCCGGTGGCCCGCGACGCCGCGGCCGAGACGCCCGCGGCCCGAGCCGACTCCTGGCAGGCCGATCTCGACGCCGGCCGCCGCCACTGGGCGTTTCAAAAACCGGCGGCGCCGACCGTTCCGGAGGTTGCCGACGCCGATTGGCCGGCCGGTGACATCGACCGCTTCCTCCTCGCGGAGATGGAGAAGGCCGGCGTGAGGCCGGTGGCCGACGCCGACCGGGAGGCGCTCCTCCGCCGGGTGACGTTCGACCTCACGGGGCTGCCGCCGACGACCGAAGAGATCCACGACCTCCACGAGGACACGTCGCCCGGGGCATTCGAGCGGGTGGTCGATCGCTTGCTCGCGTCGCCGCGCTTCGGCGAGCGCCAGGCCCGACACTGGCTCGACGTCGCCCGCTACGCCGAATCGAGCGGCAAGGAGACGAATCTCCCCTATCCCCATGCCTGGCGCTACCGCGACTGGGTGATCGCGGCCTTCAACGACGATGTGCCCTACGACGACTTTCTCAAGGCCCAGATCGCCGGCGACCTGCTCCGGCATTCGGGGCCGGCCGACCAAGCGCGGAAGATCGTCGCCACCGGATTTCTCGCGCTCGGCCCCAAGGGGCTCAATGAACGCGACCGGAGACAGTTCCAGATGGACGTCGTCGACGAGCAGATCGACGTCGTGTCGCAGTCGATGCTCGGGCTCACACTCGCCTGCGCCCGCTGCCACGACCACGCCTTCGACCCCGTCACGCAGCGCGACTACCACGCGCTGGCCGGCATCTTCATGAGCACCGAGACGCTCTACGGCACCGGAGTGCAGCTGCAAAACGTCCATCCGTCGACGCTCATCGAGCTGCCTCCTGAGGCCGGGCTGCCCGCGGCCGTCGCGCCGCTCCCGGCCGACGATCTTGCCCGGCTCAGGCGGCAGGTGCAGGACTTCACCGTGGGTGCCGAAGCGGCGACGCGCGAGGCGGAGGCCGCCCGCCGCGAAGGGAAGGAGCAGAACGGGGCGGCGACGTTCCTCCGCGTGCAGGGCGCCCGCGCCCAACTGGCGGCGGCCCGGTCCGACCTCGATCAGTTTCGCGAGGACGGCAGCCCGCGGTCGCTCGTCATGGGGGTCCTCGACCGCCCGCAGCCCATCGACAGCCCGCTCCTGGCGCGCGGCGAAGTGGATCAACCGGGTGAAACGGTGCCACGCGGCCTCGTGGAGGTGCTCTGCGCGCCCGACGAGCCGACGAAAATCGCCGCAGGGAGCGGGCGGCTCGACCTCGCTTTCTGGATCGCCTCCCGCGACAACCCGCTCACTGCCCGGGTAATAGCCAACCGCGTGTGGCTCAAGCTGATGGGCGAAGGGATCGTCTCGACACCCGACAACTTCGGCATCATGGGGATGGCGCCGAGCCATCCGGAACTCCTCGACCACCTCGCCGTCGTGTTCATGGAGGATGGGTGGTCGGTGAAGAAACTCATGCGCCGGATCGTGACGAGCCGGGCCTACCGACTCGCCGCCGTGTACGACGAATCGAACTTCGCCGTCGATCCCGACAACCGGCTCCACTGGCGGATGGACCAGCGGCGGCTCGACGCGGAGGCGATCCGCGACGCGATGCTCGCCGTGGCCGGAAGGCTCGACTTTTCCCCCGTGCCCGGCTCGCCGGTCGCCCGCATTCGAGAGGATCGGCAGGGGATGGCCCGGCTCGTCGCCTCGCTCCGCCGCGAGCCAGACGTCTGCCGGTCGATCTATCTCCCGATCGTGCGCGACCAGTTGCCCGAGTTTCTCGCCGCTTTCGACTTCCCCGACGCCTCACTCGTCAGCGGCCGCCGCGACGCCACGAACGTGCCAGCGCAGGGGCTGTTGCTCCTCAACAGCCCCGAGGTCGTGTCGCTTGCCCACTCGTTCGCCGAGCGGGTGGTGACCCTGACGGGAGACTCCGAGGAGCGCTTCGGTCGGGCCTTCGAGATGGCGCTCGGCCGCCGACCCGGGCCCGCGGACGTCGCCGCGATCGAGGCTTTCCGGGCCGACGCGCGCGGCGCGGGGCTCGACCGGCCTGCCGGAGGGCCGGAGGCCGAGGAGACAGGTCTCGTCGCCTACTGTCAGGCGTTGTTTGCGACGGCGGAATTCCGCCACGTCCATTGAGGGAGACTCCGATGACGAGCGTCGATCGAACGGGCATCCCCGGGCCGAGGCGGGCGTTCCTCACCCACGCCGCCAACGGCTTCGGATTTCTGGCCTTTTCCGCGCTGGTCGCGGAACACTCCCAGCCTGCGCTGGTCGCGGAACACTCCCAGCCCGCGCTGGCCGCGGAACACTCCCAGCCCGTGGCGGCTGCCGGGCCGCTCGCCCCCAGGCCCCCGCACTTCGCCGCGCGGGCGAAGCGCGTGATCTTCCTCTGCATGCAGGGGGGGCCGTCGCACGTCGACACCTTCGATTACAAGCCGAGGCTCCTCGCCGACGCCGGGAAGGACGCGCCGCCGGGAAACCGGCGCGGGGGACGGGCAACGCTTGTCGCGCCGCGGTGGAAGTTCAGCCAGCGTGGCCAGAGCGGCCTGTGGGTGTCGAGCCTCTTCGACGAGGTCGCCCGACACGCCGACAAGCTGTGCGTGGTCAACTCGATGGCCACCGACCTGCCGGCCCATCCACAGGCCTTCGCGCAGCTCCACACCGGCACCGCGCAGTTCATCCGTCCGTCGCTCGGCGCCTGGACGCTCTACGGCCTCGGCACGGAGAACCAGAATCTCCCCGGCTACATCGTCATCAACCCGCCAGTGGCCGCCGCGCGGACATTCGGCAGTGCGTTCCTGCCGGCGGTCTACCAGGCGACGCGGATCGGAGGATCGCTCCTCCCCGGCCTCGCCGGCCGCCGCGGCGGCGGCGCCCCTGCGACGATGGCGAACATCGAGAGCCCGCTCCTCGACCGCGCCGCGCAGCGCACCCAACTCGATCTCGTGCAGCGGCTCAACGCGTCGCGCCTGGGGCTCGACGGCGGCACGAGCCCCGATACGGAGGGCGTGATCGAATCGTACGAGCTGGCCTTCCGGATGCAGGACGAAGTGCCGAAGGTGATGGACATCGGCGACGAGACGGCCGAGACGCTCGAGCGCTATGGCGTGGGCGGCGACGGCACCGATGCCTTCGGTAGGCAGTGCCTCATGGCGCGGCGACTCGTGGAAGCCGGCGTGCGCTTCGTCCAGGTGACGCACGGAAACTGGGATCATCACTTCAACCTCGGCACGGCGCTCGAGAACACCGCCCGCCAGGTCGACCGCCCCATTGCCGGCCTGCTCTCCGACCTTTCCGACCGCGGCCTGCTCGACGATACGCTCGTCATCTGGGGGGGCGAGTTCGGTCGCACGCCGCACGGGCAGGGGGCCGACGGCCGCGATCACAACAACAAGGGCTTCACGCTCTGGATGGCCGGCGGCGGCGTGAAGGGGGGCATCGCTCACGGCGCGACCGACGACTATGGCTACGAGGCCGTCGACAAGCGGATGCACATCCACGACTGGCACGCCACCCTGCTGCACCTCTTGGGACTCGATCACGAACGGCTCACCTACCGCTACGCAGGCCGCGACTTCCGCCTCACCGACGTCCACGGTACCGTGGCCCGCGAGATCATCACCTGACCGGCCCTGCCTCGATCCGACCATCCCTGTCTTTTTTCCCGTCTGCCATGAACGCTTCCCGGAGACCTGTCATGAAGTGCCTCGTCCGCCTGTCGCTCGTTGTCGTCCTCGGTTGCCTGCCCGCGGCCGTGGCGGTCGCCCAGCCGCCGATGGAGGCCTCCCCTGCTGAGATAGTGAAACGGGCCGATGCCGACGGAGACGGCAAGGTGAGCCGGGACGAGTTCATCAAGGCCCGCACGACCGCGCTCGAGCAGGCCTTCGCCCGGATGGACACCGACGGCGACGGCAAGCTCGACGAGAAGGAAGTCGAGACTGGCGCGGCACAGGCGCGGGCCATGGCCCCGGCCGGCCGCGGTGGGTTCCGCCGTCCCGATGCGGATCGGCCGCAGCGGCCGGGCGCAATGGCCGAGCAGGGCTTCGATCGCATGGACGCCGACGGCGACGGCAAGCTCTCGAAGGAGGAGTTCGCCGCCGGGATGAAGAGGCTCCGGGAGCTCATGCAGCAGGGGGGCGCGGGCCTTGGTGGCCCACGCCGCCCCGGCGGCGACCGCGGCCCCGAGCAAGGCTTTCGCCGTCCGCCGCAGCAAGACTGAGTCTGGCCCGAAAGGCAGCCCATCGGCCAACCCATCGGGATTCTCGCTGCCACACGAGGCTTCCCGGGCGGACCCTCCCAAGGGCCCAGTCAACGCCGCGGGAGGCGGCGGAGGTCGAGGGTCAGCGGATAGTCGGGATTGATCTCCTCCGGCGGCGGTGTGAACGGGCCCGGGGTGTGCCCCGTCGCGAAGAACCGGCTCGCGCGCCGGCTCTCGCTCTCCAGCGCATTCACCGGACGGGTCTCGTACGACCGGCCGCCGGGATGGGCCACGTGCCAGGTGCAGCCCCCCAGACTGCGGCCACTCCAGATGTCGACGATGTCGAACACCAGCGGCACATGGACCCGGATCGTCGGATGGAGACACTGCGGCGGCTGCCACGCCCGAAACCGCACCCCCGCCACCGCCTCCCCCGCTCGACCGGTGGGCTCCAGCGGCACCCGCCGGCCATTGCAGGCGATCACGTGCCGCCCCGCGACGATCCCGCTCACCGCCACCTGGACGCGCTCGAGCGAGCTGTCGACGAGCCTGGAGGTCGCCCCGCCAATCGGCTGCTCGCCGAGGACATGCCACGGCTCGAGGGCCCCGCGCAACTCCAGCCGCACCCCGTCGTGGATCACCTCACCGATTCTCGGAAACCGAAACTCCCGCCAGCAGTCAAACCACGACGACTCAAAATCGAAGCCGCTGCGCCGCAAGTCGGCGAGGACATCGCGGAAGTCGGCAAGGAGAAAGTGGGGCAGGAGGAAGCGGTCGTGGAGCGCCGTCCCCCAGCGGACGAGCTCCCCGTTCCAGGGCTTTTGCCAGAAGCGGGCCACGAGGGCACGGACGACCAACTGCGCAAGCAATCCCATCCGGACGTGCGGCGCCATCTCGAACGCCCGCATCTCCACCAGCCCCCGCCGGCCCGAGGCGCTGTCGGGAGAGAAGAGCTTGTCGATGCAAAACTCGGCCCGGTGGGTGTTGCCGGTGAGATCGACGAGAAGATTGCGGAACAGCCGGTCGACGAGCCACGGCGCCGGTTGCTGGCCGCAGCGACGCAATTCCTGGAAGGCGATCTCGAGCTCGTGGAGGCTCTCGTGACGGGCCTCGTCGACCCGCGGCGCCTGGCTCGTCGGCCCGATGAAGCCACCGGCGAAGAGATAGGAGAGGGAGGGATGGTTGTTCCAGTAGGCGACGAGACTGGCAAGGAGATCGGGGCGCCTAAGAAACGGACTGTCGGCCACCGTTCGCCCGCCGAGGACGAGATGATCGCCGCCGCCGGTGCCGGTGTGCCGGCCGTCGAGCTCGAACTTCTCCGCCCCCAGCCGGCTGACGCGCGCCGCCCGGTCGACCGCCTCCCGAATCCGGACGAGCTCCTCCCAGCTGCGCGCCGGCGGCACATTGACCTCGATGACCCCCGGATCGGGCGTCACCTGGAGCCGCGACAGCCGGTCATCCCACGGCGGGGCATAGCCCTCGAGCACCACCGCGCGGCGGTGCGCTGCGGCGACTCCCTCGATGCCGGCGAGGAGATCGAGCCAGTCGTCGACCGCCTCACCCAGAGTCGACAGCCCCGTGTCCTCCAGCGGCGGCAGGAAGAGATGGAGCCTGCCGGAACGGACCTCGGCAACAAGCGCCGTCCGCACGATCGACGTCCCCGCCCGGATCCCCGCCTCGTCTGCCCAGGGCAGGAGCCCCATCGGGAGCCGCAGCCCCGCCGGTGAATCGCCACTGACGAGAAACACTTTCCCGACAGGCACCGGCCACGCGCTCGATCGCCAGGCCGCCGGACCGAGCCCCCGTTGCCGCAGCAGCGGCAGCACCCACGCCACCGCCGGCCCGACCACCGGGGCCGCGTCGGGGGCGGCCGGATCGATGACCGGCGGCTCGTGGGCCGGAAGGACCAAGGCCCGATCGACCCCCAGCCGCTCGGCAAGATCGGCGAGCATCGTTCCCGGGTCGGCTGCGGCGGGAGCCGCCGTGTCAGCCGCCGTCGTGTCGTCGGCGAGGAGCTCGCCCTGCTGCCAGAGAGGCACACCATCGGCGCGCCAGATGAGCTCGAGCGCCCAGCGCGGGAGCGGCTCGCCCGGATACCACTTCCCCTGCGATTCCAGGAGCACGCCCCCCGGGGCGAGATCGGCGAGCAATCGGCGCGCCAGGCTCCCGGCCCGGCGGCGCTTGTCGGCCCCGAGCGCCGCCATGTTCCACTCTGCGCCGTCGTAATCGTCGATCGAGACGTAGGTCGGCTCGCCGCCACTGGTCAGCCGCACGTCTCCGGCAGTGAGGACGCCGTCGACGGTGCGACCGAGCCGGTCGATCCGCTCCCAGGTTTCCGCGGGGAACGGGAGCGTCGTCCGTGGCCCCTCCGCCACCCGATCGACGCGCATCACGACATCCATCGTGCTCACACAGGGCTCGGTCAGCCCCGCCACCGGCGCCGCACTGGCCGGGTCGGGTGTGGCCGCGAGGGGGAGATGCCCCTCCGCGGCGAGCAGGCCACTGGTCGGATCGAGCCCGATCCAGCCGGCGCCGGGGAGATAGGCCTCGGCCCAGGCATGAAGATCGGTGAAGTCGCTCGTCGGCCCCGGCGGACCGTCGAGCGGCGGCTGATCGGGGGCGAGCTGCACCAAGTAGCCCGAGCAGAACCGGGCCGCGATCCCCATCGCCCGCAGCAGCCCCACAAGCAGCCAGGCCGAATCGCGGCAGCTGCCGGTGCCGCTGGCAAGCGTCTCCTCAGGTGTTTGCACCCCCGCTTCCATCCGGATCCGGTAGCCGATCCGCTCGAACACGAGCCGATTGAGGGCCACGAGGACATCGATCGTGCGCGGTGGCGGGGCGATGAGATTCGCCTCCCGTGCCGCGCCAACCAGGCCGGCGAACAGGTCGCCGCCGACCGTCGGCGCCAGGTACGGCGCGAGCTCCGCCGCCAACACCGGGTCGTAGGGAAAGGGGAACGTCTCCGCCTCGGCATCGAGGAAGAAGTCGAAGGCATTGACCGCGACGAGATCGGCGACGAGATCGACCGTCAGGGAGAACTCGCGCGTCGGCTTCGGAAACACGATCCGCGCCAGGTGGTTGCCTTGCGGATCCTGCTGCCAGTTGAGGAAGTGGTCGCGCGGCTCGACGACGAGCGCGTAGCTCAAGATCCGGGTGCGGCAATGGGGAGCCGGACGGAGCCTGACGACATGCGGCGAGAGGCGCACGGGCCGGTCGAAGGAATAGGTCGTGCGATGATGGAGGGCGATGCGGATCGACAAGGGCGATAACTCCCGGGACCGTCGGCTCAGCCCGCTTCCGCGACGGTCCCCACCGGCCGGAGGGCGAAGAAGGTCGTGTGAATTGCGTCGTTGGCGGCGTTAAGGCGCGCTTGGAAGGCATCGATCCAGCCGTGGAGGCCGCGCGGTGCGCCGGCCTGAGAGTCGCCGAGGATCTCGTCGATGTCGGCGTAGTCGAGCGTGGCCCGGAGCCGGCCGAGTTGCCGTTCGGCCGGGGTCGAGTGGGTCCCCTTCGTGCCGCCGGTGATTGCCAGGAGCGATTCCTCCGCCTTCACCAGGCAGAAGTGCATCGCCCGCGGGAAGGCCCGGTCGAGGACGAGGAAGCGGACGGTGTCCTGGCGCGATACCGCCCCGTACTGCTTGCGGTACATCTCCAGGGCACTGGCACTCTCGAGCACTGATGACCAGCGCACCGGATCACGCCCCGCCCCCTCCTCGCCGCCGAAGAAGTGCTCGACGTCGAGAAACCGGCTCGTCTTGTCGGCCCGTTCGACGAGCCGGCCCATGCGGGCGAAGTGCCATGCCTCGCCGTGCGACATCGTGCCGTCGGTGGCGCCGGTGATGAGTTGGCTGGCCCGCTGGATCTCGTCGATGAACTCGCGCGGGTCGGCGAAGTCGGCCCGGGCCGCCGAGGCGCCGCGGACGGCGAGATAGCACTTGTTGATCTCCTCCCACATCGGGGAGCTGATCATGTCGCGCACGGTGCGGGCATTCTCCCGGGCCGCCTGGAGGCAGCAGTAGATGGAGTTGGGATTGGCGGGATCGAAGGCGAGGAAGTCGAAGACTCGCGCCTGATCGGCCAGACCGTGGCGGTCCCAGAAGTCGGATTGATCGCCGAAGGCACAGACCAGGGCATTCCACAGCCGCCCCGTCTCGATCGTCCCGTCGAGCTCGAGGCCGAGCGTCGTCTCGATCGCCCGGGCGACGTTCTCGGCCCGCTCGATCTGGCGGTTCATCCAGAAGACGCTGTCGGCGACGCGGGAGAGCATGCGACGTTCCCGAAGGGTTTCGGCGTGGGGGCGGGGCGGGGATAAGCGAGCAGGGAGAGGATGGCCGGGGGAGGGCGCGGAGCATCAACTCGACGGGGAGGAGGGGGCCGGGCTGTCGCCCGTGGGGCGGTGGACCACCCAGGTATCCTTGCTGCCACCCCCCTGCGACGAATTGACGACGAGCGATCCCTTCACGAGCGCGACACGGGTCAGCCCGCCGGGGAGAACGAAGATCTCCTCGCCGTAGAGGATGAAGGGGCGGAGGTCGACATGCCGCCCTTCGAGCGAATCGCCGACGACCGTCGGCACGCGCGAGAGGGCGAGCATCGGCTGGGCGACGAAGTTGCGAGGGTTGGCCTTGATGCGATCGCGGCAGTCGTCGAGTTGCTGCCGCGTGGCCCGCGGCCCGAGGACGATCCCGTAGCCCCCCGATTCATTGGCCGGCTTGACGACCAGTTTGTCGATGTTGGCAAGAACATGCTGGCACTGGTCGGGCTCGCCGCAGACGAATGTCGGCACGTTGGGGAGGATCGCGTCCTCGCCGAGGTAATAGCGGATGATCTGGGGGACGTAGGCGTAGACCGCCTTGTCGTCGGCGATCCCTGTTCCCGGCGCGTTGACCAGCGCCACGTTGCCGGCCCGGTAGGCATCCATGAGCCCGGGAACGCCGACAACGGAATCGGCGCGGAACACCTGCGGATCGAGGAAGTCGTCGTCGATGCGCCGGTAGATGACGTCGACCCGCTCCAGCCCGCGCGTTGTCCGCATGAAGACCTTCCGGTCGACGACGACCAGATCGGAGCCCTGCACGAGCTCCACCCCCATCTGCCGGGCGAGGAAGCTGTGCTCGAAGTAGGCCGAGTTGTAGATCCCCGGCGTGAGGACGACGACCGTCGGGTCGCGCGCGTGCGGCGGGGCCACATACTCGAGCATCGCCAGGAGCTTTTCGGGGTAGTTCTCCACCGGGCTGACGCGCAGGCCCTGGAAGAGCTGCGGGAAGGTGCGCTTCATGACCTCCCGGTTTTCGAGGACGTACGACACCCCCGAGGGGGTGCGGAGGTTGTCCTCGAGGACGTACATGCAGCCGTCGCCACCCCGAACGAGGTCGGTGCCGGTGATGTGGCACCACACGCCCCGCGGCGGCGTCAGACCGGCACACGGCCCGCGAAAGCACTTCCCCGAGTCGACGAGCCAGTCGGGTACGACGCCATCCTTGACGATCCGGCGCCGGTTGTAGACATCGTCGATGAACAGGTTGAGGGCGTGGATCCGCTGCTTCAGGCCGCGCTCGATCGTCGTCCACTCGGCGGCGTCGATGACCCGCGGCACGATGTCGAACGGCCAGATCTTCTCCGTCCCCGCCTCGTGGCCGTAGACGTTGAACGTGATCCCCATCGTGAGGAGCGACTTGTCGGCGGCCCGCTGCCGGGCGGCAAGCTCGCCGTGCGAGAAGGCGGCGAGACGACGGACGAGTTGCTCAGCGCCCGGTCGGGGCTGGAGCGATTCGTCGAAGAGTTCGTCCCAGAATCCGTCGGTGACGTACGACCGCAGGTCCATGGCGGAGGGGGTGTCGGGAAGACACCATTACCGCACCGGAAAGCCCGTGGAAAGGCTGCGGGGCGGCAGGGAGGGGAGCGTCGGGAGGGAGTAAGAGGCGGGCATTCCGGTGCGAGCCGCCTGCACCACACCGGAACATCTTCACTCTACCCCACCGGGCCCCGCGAAGGAACCCTGCCGCGCCAGCAGTTTTCTCGACAGGCCCGCGCCGGCCCACAGCCCGCTACGACCCGTCGCCGATGATCGCTTCGAGGAGCGACGTCAGATCGCGCGTGTGGAAGGGGGTGACGAGCACGCGGCGGAGCCCATCGACCATCGCCTGGGTGGCGATTTCCCGCTGCTTCGCCCCGACGAGGAGAATCGCCGGCACCTGCGAGTAAAACGGATCAGTCGTCAGCTTGTTGAAGGCGGCAATCGCTTCCTCGCCCAACGACTGCATGCTGATCACGAGGCAGTCGGCCGGGAGCGGCGTCGTCGAGAACCGGGCCAGGGCCCGCTGGGGATTTTCGGTGAGCAGCACCCGGAATCCGAGCTTCCCGAAGAACTCTTTGAGTTGCTGCTGGGCCCGGCCGGTGGTTTCGACGAGCATGATCGCCCGGGCCCTCTTCGGCGGCGCTTCGACCATCGGCAGCCCGTCGGCCGCCACGGCCCCCTTCTCCCCCGCCGGCGCCGTCGGAACGCTCCGATCGGAGGTGGTGATGCCGCTGCCGATCGGGTATTTCTCGAGGAGCGACTCGAGGGCGCGCCGCGCATCGGAGACCGTCTGATAGCGCTCCATCGGATCGAGCATCATCATCCGGTTGATGACGTCGATGATGTCGCGTGGCACCCCCGGGGCCCGGGTGTGAAGCGGAACGACCGACGTGTAGCGGCGCGGATCGGCGCGGACGGCCCGATCGCGCGAGTCGACCAGCGCCGAGGCCCCCGACAGGGCGATGTAGCCCATCGTCCCGAGAAAGTAGACGTCGCTGCGGATGCCGTCTTCTTTCATCCCGGCGAGCTTCTCGAGCGTGGCGTAGTCGAGCGTCCGCAGATTTTCCCCCTTGTCGGTCTTCGCATTGCTGAGGGCCTTGTCGGCGGTGTCGGCGTCGATCCGTGCCAGGCCGAAGTCGACGAGCTTCACCTGGCCGAGCGACGAGATGAGGATGTTGGAGGCCTTGATGTCG
>CALQRA010000061.1 GCA_943332855.1 Candidatus Kuenenia stuttgartensis | reverse complement strand
CTGCCCGGGCGATCGCCTCGACATCGGGCCAGGTGGCGAGGGTCACGACGTCGGCATCAAGACCGTCGACCACGGCCCGCGACTGGCTCCCCGAGGCGGCGTGCGACTGCTTGATGCTGACCGCGGTGCCGTGTTCGGCCTGGTAATGCGTGGCGAAGGCCGTATTGATGTCCTTGTAGAGCTCGCGCGTCGGATCGTAGGAGACGTTGAGGAGCTCGATGGCCGGCGGCTTCGATCCACCCTCACCTGCCGGCTTGGCGCAGCCTGAGGTCACCGCGGCGAGGACGCTGACGGCCAGGGCCGTCACTCGGAGGAAGGGGCGGAGGGGGTGGGGCATGGGCATCGGCAGGAAACCTCGAGGGTCGAACGGGTAGGAAGAAACACGAAAGCGAGGGGCCTGAGGCGTGCAGTCTGACGTTCATCACAAAAATAGTCAACATCGTCAAGTATAGGCGCGTAACGTGAGAAAGCCCGCCTGAAAAGGGACTTTCCAGGCGGGCTTCTTCGGTTTTTTCCCGGACGACGCAGACTACCCCCTCCGGCGGGCCGTTGGGCACGGTCCGGGGGTGGTGGTCCACGCTCCGGGAGTTTTTGCAAGTCGGATCAGCAGACGCAGGTGCCGCAGCAGACCGGGACGCCGCCGAAGCAGACGGTGCAGGCGCAGCCGGCCTGGCAGCAGGCGGCGAGGCACTCGCAGCAGCCCTGGGTCAGCTTGCAGCAATCCTTGTCGCCGGAGCGGCAGGTGATGCAGACCCCCTTGGCCGTCGTTTCGCAGGTGCAACTGCAGAAGCAGAGATTGCATTGCGCCACGCAGATCCCGTTCTTCGTGCAGGCGCAGCTGCACATCCCCTCGGCGAGGCTGCGGCAGAGGTTTTGGAGCGTCCCGCAGGAGGCCTGATCGGGGCATTCGCAGTGGATCTTGAAGCCGTCGGCACACTTTTCAAAGCGCAGTGTGCACCGGGGTACGGCACACCAAGCCGGAGCCGGGCCGACGCTGTGGTGGGCTGGGCCTTGGGCCGCACCGAGGTGCTGGCCGGAGGCGGTACGGTCCGCCAGCCCAGAACCCATGGTCAATCCGTTCGCCATGGAAATCTCCTTTGTCTGGCCCCGGAAATCCGTCGGGGGTGCCGGCGGGAACGGGGACGGGTCGATCCCCTCCGGACTGTCCGGGGGGGGCGGGACGATAGTCGGCGAGACGCCCTGACGGCAACGGGGGTTTTGCCGGTTGCCACGCTCTCTTCCGGTCTGACCGGAGCGATTGTTCCGACGGCGCCCGTGTCCGCGAGCCGCCGCACGGGTCGGGGCTCGGCCGGTTCGATACCTACCGGGGGGGAAGTGCCGCCGGGCGGACCACCCCCGGATCGACGTGGACACGAGGAACGGGATATGGGCGTCAACCGGATCGTCATGCAAAACGGCGTCGTCTGGTGGTTGCCGCCGCTGCGTGCCAGGGATGAGGCCGAGCCTGCCCCGCTCCGCCCCGCGCGTCGCCCGCGTCGGGAACCGTCGCGCCGCGGC
Source organism: Candidatus Kuenenia stuttgartensis (assembly GCA_943332855.1). Taxonomy (GTDB): domain Bacteria; phylum Planctomycetota; class Planctomycetia; order Pirellulales; family UBA1268; genus QWOP01. The sequence goes on along the minus strand of CALQRA010000061.1, from coordinate 20,813 downwards.
GCCCCCCGGGCCCCGCAGGATGCGTCGGCCCCGCCCCCGGCGGGCTTCGTTCCCCTCTCGTCGCTCGGCATTCCCGGCCTCGAATCGATCCTCTCGAGCCATGCCGATTTCTACCGCGAGGCCTACGATCGGGCGGTGCGCGATCGGCAGGAGGGGGAGGCCGGCCCGCCGCGGGCCGAATCGACCGGGCCCGATCCGATGCCCGGCCTCGATGAGGGCCCGGGCTCCGGCAGTGACGCAGGGCGGGCGGAATGGTAGGTTTTGCCCGGACTGGGTGCGACCCCCGGCCGTTCTCCCTCCGCGGGGCCCTGACCGATGATCGACAATCTGCTCGCCGGTAACGCCAAGTTCGTCAACACCGAGTTCGCTCCGAACGCCGCTTACTACCACGCTCTGGCCGCTCAGCAGCGGCCCAAGGTGCTGTGGATCGGCTGTTCCGATTCGCGCGTCAGCGAACACCAGATGACCGACTCGAAGCCGGGGACGATGTTCGTCCACCGTAACGTCGCTAACATCGTCGCCTTCAACGATGTCAACATCTCGGCGATCCTCGAGTATGGCGTCGTCCACCTGAAGATCGAGGACATCATCGTCTGCGGGCACACCCGCTGCGGCGGCATCGCTGCCATCGAGGATGGTGTCAGCGAGAACTACATCGCCGACTGGCTCTGCATCGCCACTGGCGCCAAGGAGGCCGCCGACAGAATCGCGCTCGAGCGGGGTCTCGACCGGGAGCAGAAACTCGCGGTCCTGACCGAGGAGAACGTCAAGCTCCAGATCAAGCATCTCCGCAATCTCGCGCTCATCAAGAACTTGCACGCCAAGGGATCGGCGCCGCGGATCCATGGCTGGCTCTACCGCGTCGAGACCGGCACGGTGGATGTCCTCATCGACGGCCGCGGGCAAACGCCCCGGTCGGGCTCACCAGCCAAGGCCCTCAAGGCCGTCATGGCGGTAGTGGGCCACCGTGCGAAGAAGCCGGCCGCGAAAAAGACGCGGAAGCGCTGACCCCGTCGGGGGGCACCGGGCAGCAGACTGACATCGACGGAATCCCTTCCCACCCTCTACGATCCGCTGGAGCGGTGGCGATGTGGCGTGCCGCGCTCGGTGGCCCGCTGCCGCATCCGACGGGGAGATTACGACATGGCTAAGGGAGCGTCGTGGCGTTGGGTCGCAGGGATGGCCTTTCTGGTCGCCGGGGTCTCGGCCCGGCCAGTGCGGGGAGTCGTCATCGATCGGCTCAACGCCGGGTCGGCAAACATGACCGCCCCGGCCGATGATCCGGGCTGGAACAACGTCGGGGCGATCTCGATCGGCGGTGGGGTCTATCTCGGCTACGGGTGGGTGTTGACGGCCGGCCATATCGGCAGCGGAAGCGGCATCAACCTCGGTGGCGTGACCTACACCATGGCTCCCGGCACCGGCCACCAGCTCACAAATGCCGGGGCATCCGGGAAAACGGCCGTTACCGATCTCTACATGTTCCAGCTCCAGGGGGCCCTGCCGAATCTGCCGGCCATCCGCATCACCAGCATTGCTCCGGCCGATGGTGACACCGTCACGATGATCGGTCGGGGAAGCCTCCAGGCGGCGAACCCGACCTTTTGGAACGTCAACACTTCGTCGACCCCGTTTGTCTGGACGGAGACGACCGCAGACCTCGCTAACGCTGCAGGCTTCAAGACCATCGGTGGAGGGACGATGCGGTGGGGCACCAACGCCATCGATAACCGCGGCTGGTTCAACGACGGGGTGGACGTCGTCGGCCTGGGAACGACGTTTGACCCGGGCGTGTCGAGCGACGAGGCACAGGTCGTCGCCGGCGACTCGGGCGGAGCCATGTTCGTGAAACAAGCCGGACAGTGGAGCCTTGCCGGGATCATCATCGCGCAGGGGGTATTTCCGCAGCAGCCGGGCGGGACGTCCACGGCGGTGTTCTTCGGCACCTCCTACTTCGCCGATCTCTCTTACTACCGGCCGCAGATCATGGCCTTGGCGGTGCCGGAGCCGGCGGCCATGACGCAGCTCCTGGCCGCCAGCGGAATCGGCCTTGGTGTCTGGTGGTTCCGGCGCCGGCGCGCGGGCTGACTCCTCGGGTGGGTGGACGATGCGGCTTTTCCCCTCCGACCGTTACCGTCTGCCGCTCCCCGCGGGGCACCGCTTCCCGGTTGAAAAGTACCGGGAGCTGCGGTTGCGACTGGAAGCCGAGGCAGCGGCCGGTGCGGCGCTGGAGCTCATCGAGCCGCACGCCGCCACCGACGAGGAGATCCTCCGCGTCCACGAGCAGGGCTACGTCGGCCGGGTGATGGCCGGCACCCTGACGCCGGCCGAGGTCCGGCGGATCGGATTCCCCTGGAGCGAGGGGCTCGTCGCCCGGTCGCTGCGGAGCACCGGCGCCGCGGTCGACGCGGCGGCGGCGGCGCTCGAGGATGGGATCGCTGCCAGCCTCGCCGGAGGCACGCACCATGCGGGGACCGACTGGGGGGAGGGCTACTGCGTCTTCAACGACACGGCAGTGGCGGCGCGGGAGATGCAGGCCCGGGGGGATGTCGGGCGAGTCGCGATTCTCGACCTCGATGTCCACCAGGGGAACGGCACGGCGCAGATCTTCGCGGCCGATCCCTCGGTGGTCACCGTGTCGGTCCACGGCGCCCGCAATTTCCCTCTCCGCAAGTTTCCCGGCGACCTCGACCTCGGCCTCGAGGACGGGGCCGACGATGCCACCTACCTGGCGGCGGTCGACGCGGCGATCGACGGCGCGGTGGGGGGAAGGGGGCCCGATCTGCTCCTCTACATCGCCGGAGCCGACCCCTACGCAGGGGATCGGCTCGGGAGGCTCGCTGTCAGCCGTGCGGGGCTGCTCGAACGCGACCGGCGGGTGCTCACCGCGGCGCAGTCGGCCGGAGTACCGGTGGGAATCGTCTGCGGGGGGGGCTACTGTGACGACATCGGGGCGATCGTCGAGATCCATGCCGCCACGATGCTCCTGGCGGCCGCGATGCTGGCGGCCCGCCGGGGCTGAGCGGTGCCGGCGCCGGCCCGATCCCGCAGACGGCCGCCGCAGCAGGCCCCGCCTCCGCTGGCCAGGTTCCCCAGCTGGTGGGGGCACAATCGCCGGCCGCGGCTTGCCGGTCAGCCCATCAGTCCGTAGTCTTCTGGGTGAGGTCTGGGGCTGGCCGCGGGGTTTTTTCTCCATCGGCGACATTTGCTCACCGTTTTCATCCTCCCATCGTGCGTGGCCGAAGGCATCGCGATGTGGGGGGGCGGAGGTGGTGTTGCAGTTCGGCTTGATCGTTATCCGATGACCAGCATCGGGCCTCATCTTCCGGCGAATTGTTTTAATCTTTTCCTCCAGCTGGAGAATCGTCATGGGTGCCCGAATCGAAACCATTCCCGGGATGGTCGCCTATCGGCGCCCGGCCCGGGGGTTCACGTTGGTCGAGCTGCTGGTGGTGATCGCCATCATCGGCACGCTCGTCGGCCTCCTCCTCCCGGCGGTGCAGTCTGCCCGTGAGGCGTCGCGCCGGGTCAAATGCAGCAACCAACTCAAGCAGCTCGGACTCGCGGTGCAAAACCACCACGACTCGCGACAGTTTCTCCCCACCGGCGGCTGGTGGTGGGGGGCGTGGTCGTTCAACAACGGCAGGCCTGCGACCGGCGTCAGGCAGTACGCCGGCTGGGGCTACCAGATCCTTCCCTATCTCGAGAACGAGGCCCTCTGGCTCGGGAACGGCGCCAAGGATGTCGACGGCAACGGCGCGATCGCCGATTGGGAGCGCTTCTACAAGGCCCGTGGCACGCCAGTGGCGCAGTATTTCTGCCCCAGCCGTCGCTCCTCCTCCGACGGTGTGAAGTCGTCGGGCGAATGGTACGGCGGACCGTTCCCTAGCGGCTTGGCTCCCTACGCCCAGACCGACTTTGCCGGGAACAGCCTCGACACCGGTGACAATTGGCTCGGTGGTGAAGGGGCTCCGTGGCACAACGAAGGGGACGGCCCGATCTTTCGCGTCGACGGCGACCAGCAGAACCTTGATCTCCGAAAAGTGGCGACGTTTGCCAGCATCCGTGACGGCACAACGAACGTGATCCTCCTCGGCGAGAAGGCCCTCGACAGCGACAACTGCAAGGCGAGCATGTGCGGTGACGACAACGAGGGCTACACCGCCGGCTGGGATCACGACACGATGCGGCACACAGGCTTCGTGCCGCAGAACGACGGCGACCGCTCGGGAACCTGGTATGGCGACGGCCGCTTCGGTGCCGCCCATCCGACGGTCGTCAACGTCGTGCTCTGTGACGGCTCGGTGCGGGGGATCAACTACAACATCAACGAGACGACATGGCGCCGGATGGGCCACCGCGACGACGGAAAGTTGGTGGAATACTGATGGTTGATTCCTTGACCGTTGTGATGCCTTCGCGGCGGACGGCTCTTGTGCCGCTCGGCTTGCTCCTCGTCGGCGCCACCGTCTTGATCGGCTGTGGTCGAACGAGCTACAAGACCGAGCCGGAGTTCAAGATCAGCGGGAAGATCCTCCGGGGGGGCAATCCGCTTCCCCTCGACCCGGTGATGGCTGCTGCCAAGGCCGCGAGCGTCAACATCAAGTTCGTTCGCACCGACGGCAGTGGTGGTGATGACCATTCCGAATCGGCCTTTGCCGACGAGTCGGGGGCCTTCACCATCAAGCTGCCGAAGGGGAAGTACCGGGTGTCGATCGTTCACATGAACGGCCGGCAACCGGGCGACAACTTCCAGGGCAAGTTCGGCGACCGGAAGTCGAAGATCGAGAAGGAGATTTCCGGCGAGATGCCCGATCTCGTCATCGAGCTCGACGAGTACAAGTAACCGCCGCTCCCCGCAGCATGGTTCACTGAAAACCAAGACGGCCCGGTCGGCACTTTGCCGACCGGGCCGTTCTCGTTTATTCCTCGTCCTCGTCCTCGTCCTCGTCGGAGGCGAAGACAAAGGCTGCCCGTCGCGGGGCCGGCATCGGAGAATTGGGGCCGCGGACGCTTCGCCACACGATCTCATTGAGAAGCAGGTCGTCGGCGGCATCCTCAACGGAGAAATCCATGACGAGCGATGCCTCGGCGCCCCAGGCGGTTGCCACGTTCTTCTCGTCGAGGGGGACTTCCGCCGGGCGGCAACGGTAGGGTTCGAGGATCGGGGCCTTCGCGAAGCTGTCGATCATCGGCAGGGCCGCGGCATCGAATTGCGACATCGGGTCGAGCCCGAGGATGAGCTCCATCGTGCGGAGCATCGAGCTGGTCGAGTAGAGGCTCGAATCGACAGCGCCATGCTTCGTCCACGGGCTGATCACGAAGGCGATCGTGCGGTGGGCATCGACGTGGTCGGGGCCGTTTTGGGCGTCGTCCTCGACGACGAAGATCGCAGTCGTCGGCCAGAACTTCGACCGGCTCACCCCCTCGACGATCTGTCCGAAGGCGAGATCGTTCTCGGCCATGAAGGCCGTCGGCGTCAGCTTACCGGGGCTGGCGCCGCTGGTGTGGTCGTTGGGGAGGCGCACGATCTGGAGCCTCGGCATCGCCCCCTCCTGTTCAAACCTGGCAAGCTCGGCGAGGAAGCGATCGGCCCGCTTCAGGTCGGAGTAGTCTTGGTCGAAGCTCCGGTAGAGCGGATCGAAGCGCCCCTCGAGGGCCTTGACCTTTGGCGTGCAGGGATCGGCGGGCGTCTTGCCGTTGGCAACCCACTCGCCGTAGCTGCGGAAGCTCACCCCCGCGGCGATCGCCCGGTCCCACAGATAGCCGCCGGCGGGGCGGGCGGCGGCGTCGAAGCTCCCCTCGGCAGGATAGGGAAACTTCTTCCGCCGGTTGTGACCGTAGGAGAGGGGCCATTGGCGCTCGACGAAGTCGGTGGCGTAGGCCCCCATGCTCCACTCGTGGCCGTCGGCGCTGACCTCGCTCTCGACGTAAAAGTTGTCGAGGAGAACGAACTGCCGGGCGAGGGCGTGATGGTTTGGCGTCACCCGTTCCGGGAACAGGCAGAGCGTCGGGTCGCCGTGCCCCTCCGGCATGTCGCCGAGGACCTGATCGTAGGTCCGGTTCTCCTTGACGATGTAGATCACGTGCTCAATCGGGCTCGTGGCGCCGGGGAGGAGCGGGATCGGATGGCCGTTGAGCTCGTCCGCCGAAAACAGGTCGTCAGCGGTAGGGGGCTGGCAGGCGAAGGCCCGTTCCGTCCAGGTCGCCAGCTGCGCCGTCAGCGCCTCGCCTTCTTCGGGGATCTCAATGAACGACATCGTCCCGTCAAACAGACCGCCGATGTAGTCGGGGGTAGGGGCGTCGGGATTGAATCCCGGCCGGGGGCCGTTGCGGTTGGAGTCGGAGATCATCCCCTTGCCGTTGGCGACGAGGAGCCGGCGGCCGTCGGCGGTGAGGCGGACGCAGGTCGGATACCAGCCGACGGGGATGAAGCCGAGGCTGCGGGCGGCTCCCGGAGTCTCGACCTCCCACACCGTCACGGCATTGATGTTGGCGTTGGAAACGAAGAGCCGCTCGCCGTCGGCGGAGATGGCCAGCGAGTTCGGCGTGTTGCCAGGGGGGGCGTCGGGGGTGAGCGTGGCGACGAGGGTCTCACTCACCTTCCCCGCGGCGAGGTCGATCACCGACACGCTGTTGCGGTTGGCGTTGGCGACGAACAGCCGCTGGCCATCGGGCGACATCACCATCTCGTTGGGGTGTTCCTCGACCTCGATCCGGCCGACAACGCGCCATTGCGTGGTGTCGATCACCGCTACAGCCGCCTGCGCCCAGAGGGAGACATAGAGCCGCTCCCGCGCTTCGTCGAGGAGGCAGGTCCAGGGATGGGGAGCATCGGCGACGACCCGCTCGAGGAGCACGTCGGCGCGCTTCGTGATCGATGCGTCGTCGGTCGTCGGCGCGGGCGCCGGCGCCGACGCCGGGGCCTCGGCGCCGAGGAGAAGCTCATCGATGATCGCAGCGCCATCAGCCACGGCCAGTCGCACGCGTGAGACCGAATGCCCCCACACATTGGCGGCGTAGAGGGTGGTCGCGGTCGAGTCGATGGTGATCCCGGCGGGGATGCCCCGCAGTTTCTCGTCGCGGAGCGGCACGGCCTCGAGCGGCACAAGCGCCCCCGACTCGAACCGGAAGGGGAGGATCGTCTCGGCCGCGCCGCCCGAGACGTAGAGTCGATCGCCCGTGCCGTCGAAGGCGAGCCCCTGGAAGGCCTCCTCGATCCGGGTTCGTGACAGCACCTTCCGCGTCTCTAGATCGATCACGGCCAGTTCGTGGGGACCGAAGCCGCAGTGGAGGACGACGGCATGGCGGCCATCGGGGTGGAGGGCGATGTTGACCGGGAAATCTCCCACCTCGACCTGCTTGCCTGCCGGTCGCAGCGACCATTGGTTGGGGAGGACGACCGAGCCATCGGGCTGCGGCCCGGGGGTGCGGCGGATCGGCTCCTCGGCCGGCGCCCGGAAAGCGAACGCCGGTGCCAGGAGCGTGGCCGCGACGAGGAAGGGGAAAACGCGGGGGACGGTGACCCTCGGGAATCGCATGGTAAACCTCGCGCGGGTGGAAGGGAGCCGACGTTGTACCCCCTCCACCCGGCAGCGGCGACCGTTCCACGCTCAATTCTCATCAAACGATCCCCACCGGTCTCTGCCGGCCGGCGCGGTGATCGTCAACGAGCGTTGGCGGCGTCGTCCTCGACGAGGGATCGGCCCTGGCCAGAGAGCGGTTCGAGCGTGGCCCGGAGGATCCGGTAGCGGCAGTCGTAGGCGCCGAGGAAGAGGGCTTCCTGCCGCGGCGTCTGCCAGTAATCGGAGAGCGACAGCCGCTCCGGCTTTCCCTGCCAATCGATCCACGGCCGTCCATCGACGGTCACCGTCACTCCGGCTGGCCCGACGGTGGCGACAATCTCGGCCGGGCGGTTTTTTTGGAACACATCTCCGTCGATCCGCGTCGGGTTGTCGGCGACGTTCCGGCCGTCGACGTTCTCCAGGGCGCTGACGCGCCCGCCGGCAGCACCGAAACCGAGGAGCGCGAGAAAGCGGTGTTCCCCCGATCGCAGGCCGATCGTCAGCCCGTTGGGCTCGTCGAGCGGTTCGACGATGAGGGTCAGTCGGTAGGCCTCTGGCGGCGCGTAGGGAAGCTCGATCCTCGCCCCGAGGGCCTTCGGGGCGAGGAGCTCGCGGCGGCCGTCGACTTCGTGGTCGGTCCACTCCCCCGCCACGCCATCGCGGCGCGGATCGACCAGTGCCAGGAGATCGACGGTGGTGGTCGCCGCGCCGCGCGCGGTTGCCGGGAGCCGATCGGTAGGATCGACGTCGACTGGGAGAGGGGGCGCATCGGGGGCGATCCGGACCTGGAAGTAGCCCCAGGCGGTGGCGGCGGAAGGCCCATCGACAGCCGCGAGTTTCGCGTCGTCGCCAGCTTCCGTGTCGATTTTCGGCGTTGGCCCGGTGACGCGCCAGCCGACGCCGCAGGGGCGGTCGAATCGCCCCAGGGAGACCAGGCCCTTCTGGAGCGCCTCGGCCTCAAGCGGCACGCTTGTCCACGGGCCGCGGAGGCTCGTCTGCACCTCGACCCGCAGCCCCGGTGGAATGTGCTCCAGGGGAAAAAGTCGCAGTGCCACCGGTTGGCCAGGCCTTGGGGCAGCCGGCTCGGGCGTGGCGGTGAACGTGTCGAAGACCGGATCGGGCCGCGGCGCTTTTGCGGCGGCTTCGGCCGTGAACCCCAATTGCTTCTTCTGCCCGGCGTCGACCCACGATTGGGCCAGGGCGCTGCGGTACTGCCCCTCGCTCATCACCGAGCCATCGGCGGGCTCGGGATGGGGCAGGCCGATGGCATGGCCGATCCCCTCGTGATAGACGACGCAGTCACTCCCCCGACAGGGGACGCGCCAGCCGTCGCCGCTGACCAGTCCCCAGCCACGCCCGCGGTCGGCGAGGTAGACCGCGCGTGAGCCCCCGGCGGAAGCGCCCGGCACGTGCAGTCCTCCGTCGGCAAGAGCGCCGTCGAACTTCCAGCCATCGGCGACGGGTGACTGTCGGGAGAAGTCATCGAGAGGCCGCCAATTGATGTCGCTCAAGACGAGGAGAACAGGAAAGGCACCCTCCGCATCGCGGCCAACGTCGAGCGTCCGGTCGACCTCGGTGAGGGTCCGAAAAAACGTGGCGTCGCCGTCGCCGGCGCGGAGCGCGCCGGTCGAAGCGGCGGAGCGGTAGGGCTCCGGGTGGATCGTGGTCACGAGCTGAGATCGGCCCGCGAGCTCGCGGTGGTGGAAGCGGCGCACGCGTTCGCAGAGCCATTCGACGCGCTCCCGCCAGTCGGGAAGGGGTTGGCGATCGGAGGGAACAAAGTAAACGACCGTGGCACGGATCGTGTCGATCGAGTGGCGGCCATCCCAGGTGGTGAGGCCGGGCGTCTTCTCGCCATCGTCAGCCGATGCGGATACCGGGATTGCCATCATCAGGCAGGCAAGCGCCATCCAGGCCGCAAGATATCTGACCGTTCGGGTGCGGTGCATCGGGTGTGTTTCCCTCGAGATGATCGTGGACAGGATCGGTCGAAAGTCGCCCAGTATAGCGCCCTGCTCGATGAAACCAGGCCGCACGGCGCGGTCTTGCGGCGGCGTCAGTCGCCGCGGAAGCGCGCCTCGACGCGTTCCCGCTCGCGGTCGATCTGCTCCGGGGTCGCGCCGAGGCCTTCGAGGATCCGCACGGTGAGCGCCAGGGCGACTTCCCCTTCCCCCGAGAATGCCTCCTCGGCTCCGGCTCGGCGGAGGCGCGGCACCTCGAGGGTGGTGTGCGTCCGGGCGAGAATACGAACGTGGGGATTGAGTTGCTTGGCGTGGCGGATGATCTCCTCGTCGATCCGGCCGGAGCCGGAGGTGAGGATGAGATTGTCGGCCCGGGCGATCCCGGCGCGCTCGAGAACCTCCGGTCGGCTGGCATCGCCATAGATGGCACGGACGCCGAAGGCGAGGAGGCGGCGGACCGTCTCGAGGTTGAGCTCGATGACGGTCGGATCGAGCGAATTGTCGAGGAGCAGTTCGGTGACCGTGCTCCCCACCGGTCCGTAGCCGACGACGATCGCCCGGTGGCTTGGGGTGGAGGCGGCGGGGCCGACATCAGCCCGCGGATCGTCATCCCCGGTCCGGGAGCGTGCCAGCGACCCGGCGACCCGGTCGGCGAGCCGGTAGAGGAGCGGATTGAGCGTGATCGTCACGATTGCGGTGGCGACGAGGATCTCGAGGGCGGCAGCGGGGACGATCCCCAGGTCGCGGCCGAGGTTCCCGAGGATGAAGGAAAACTCCCCGATCTGCGCTAGCGCCGCGGCGACCGGAATGGCGATCGACGGCGACACCCCGCGGAACCGCATCACCGCCAGGGCCACCGCCGGCTTGATGAGGATCACGATCAGCACCGTGGCAAGGATCGCCAGGGGAGCGCGGACGAGCGTCGACGGATCGAAGAGCATTCCCACCGAGACGAAGAACAGCACGGCGAAGGCGTCGCGCATCGGGAGGGCCTCCGAGGCAGCCCGGAGGCTGAACTCGCTCCGCCCCACCATCATCCCGGCGAGGAACGCCCCCAGCGCCATCGAGACGCCGAACACGCGCGCCGCCCCGACAGCGATCCCCAGGGCGACCACGAGCACCGCGAGCGTGAACAGCTCACGCGAGCCGGTGTCGGAGACCGTTCCCAGGATCCAGGGGATGACCTTGCCGCCGGCGAATACGACAACAGCCACGAGCGCGGCGATCTTCACTCCAGCCAGGAGCAGCGATAGCGCCAGCCCCTCGACCGTCGGCTCGCCGCCGCCGAACACCGTGGGGAGGACGACCAGCGCGGCGACGGTGAGGAGATCCTCGACGACGAGCCAGCCGACGGCGACATGACCGGGGCGCGTGTGGAGGGCGCGGTGATCGGCGAGGACCCGGAGAAGGACGACGGTGCTCGCCACCGCCACGCAGCCGCCGAACACCGCCGCCGCCGGCCACGACCATCCGACCGTGCGCCCGACGAGGGTGCCGATCGCCGTCGCGACGCCGCTGGCGACGAGGGCTCCTGGAACGACGATCGCTCGCACCTCGAGGAGCTCGCGGAGGTGGAAATGGAGGCCGACGCCGAAGAGAAGGAGAACAACCCCGAGCTCGGCCATCTCGCTGGCCAGGTTGGCATCGGCCTCGAAGCCGGGTGTGTACGGTCCGACGACGATCCCGGCGATCAGATAGCCGACGATCGGCGAGAGTCGGAGCCGATGTGTGATCGCGCCGAACACGAGCGCGGCTGAGAGGCCGCCGGCGAGCGTGAGGATGAGATCGACGTCGTGCATCGAGGGAGCCCAGGGCAGGCGGGAATCAGCCGCGCCAACAGAACCGTTCCCCGGCCCACCGGCAATCCCGCCCGCTCTGCCCGCAGGGACGCCGTGATCGCGCTCGTCGTTCCAGTCCCAAACCGAATGACGAGTGTTGAACGTCAGTCGTCGATGGGCCCCTGACGAACGGTCATTTCCCGGAGCAGCCCGCGGCTCTCCGGCCCGAGGGACGTGTCGGCGGCACGCAGATCACTCTCGGCCCGCCAGAACTCCTGGCGGGCCGAGATCTCGAAGATCTCGGCATCGAACTTCGCCTGCTCGCGGAGGGTGACGCGGAGGACGTCGCTGCGACCGAGCCGCAGCTGTTCTCGCTCGGCGCCGGCCACGAGGCGGGCGAGATCGAGGCGGGTGCGGGCCTGCTTGTGAAATTCGTACGCCCGCTCGAGCAGGGAGAAGGCGTCTTGGACCTCGGCCCGCACCTGGTCCTCGGCGAAGCTCAATTGCCGGTCGACCTGCATGAGCTGCGAATCGGCCGTCTGCAAGCGCCCCCGGGCATCGCGACGCTGCGCCGGCAGTTGAAAGATCAGCGACGCCTGCAACACCTGCCGGTCGAGGCCGTCGGGACCGGAAAGGGCGCTTTTGCCGAAGCCTGCATCCTGGTTTCCGGTCAGCTGGCCATCGAGATTGGGGAGCGTTTGGTTGGCGGCGAACCGCCGTTCGACGAGGAGCTTTTCTCGCTGCAGGGAAAGCCTCCGGAACTCGGGCCGCGATCCCAGCGCTCGGGCAAGCGACTCCTGGTAGAGGGGAACTGTGGGCTGCACCGGCTCCGGCACCGGTCGCATCCGGCTGCGGCGGGCAAGGAGCGGGCGGCCGGAGGCGTCACGATGATAGAGGGAGAGATCGATGGAGGCCTGCTGCATCGCTCGGTCGGCCTGAACGATCAGACCGTTGCGGAGGGCGATGTTCTGCTGGTTGTCGATCCGCTCGATGTTCGCCGTCGCGCCCCGCGCCACCTTTTGCTCCAGTTCGCCGTCGCGGCGGACGGCAAGGTCGAGCAATTGTTCACCGGCCCCGAACCGTTCCCCGCTCCCCTGCCATGCCCAGTAGGCCCGGGCAGCGGCGCGCATCCAGTCGAGGCGGCCGCGCTCGATCGTCGGCTCGGCGAGGGCGACGTCGAGCTCGGCCTGGGCGCGGGCTGCGCGGGGACGGTCGATGTCGCGGTTCTTGGCGAAAGGGACGGTGAGGCCGCCCCGCCACTCGCCGGCGTTGGCCGTCTTCTGGGCGAGATTGTAGGTGGGGAAATCGCCGTACCCGGTGCGGAATCCGCCGAAGGCGCTGATCCCTCCGGTCATGAATTGCTGCGAGAGGCCGAAATCGGATCGGTAATTTTCGTAGGTTCCGGGGGCGAGCGCGTTGCCGGCCATGTTGACGTTGGTGTCGAAGGCGCCCATCGCGCTGGTCAGCTTGCCCGAGGCGACCCCGCGCTCCCGCTCCACCGCCTGAAGGAGCGGATAATGGATGAGGACGCTCTGAAGCACCTCCCGGAGCGAGAGCGGTTCGTCGCGATTGTCGAAGGAGAGGTCGGGCAGCTCGAGGGCCGCGGAGGGTTGCGGGGGGGCGACGGTGGTGGCCGCGATGGCCGCCGGCGGGGGGGGCGGGAGCGCCTCGATGCCTGGTTGCCCGGCAGCGGCCGGAGGCGCTGCCGAGACCGTGGCGGGCCAGGAGCGGAGATCGTCCCGCGCCGGAGTGGTGGTGCCACGACGGTCGTCGCCGGCCGATCGGGAATCGGAGGCCTCCGCCGTGTCGACGAGGTCGAGGAACGACTGCGTGATCACCGTCGGTGGCAGGTCGCCCCGATCCGGGGAGACGGGGGTCGGCCGGCCAGCGGGGACGAACCGCCCCGGTTCCTTCGCCACGACCGAGGCCGCGAGGAGGAGAACGAGGGCCGCGGCGGTAAGGATCGGCGTGAAGCTCGCCACGCCCGCTCTCGGAGTCATCCGACCTTCACCTTCGGTGGCTTGTTCTCTTCCCCCTCGGAGTCCTTGGGCGGAGGCGCGAGCACTGGCGGGAAGCCGTTGAGCCGGCGCCAGATCTCGTACCCGAGCGGGACCCTGTTGAGGAACACCCACCCGATCGCCTGATTCCCCTGCCGGAGCATCTGCTGATCGGGCCAGGTGTCGCCGGCGAGTTGGGCATCGGGCTCCACGAGGACCCGGAATTTCCCCGTGCTCCCACTGGCCGAATCGATCTGTCGGATCTTGCCGCCGAACGTGCCGACGGCAAGCTCCGGCCAGCCGGAGAACTGCACCGCCGGCCAGCCCTCGAACTGGAGGCGGACATGGGGGAAGGAGCCGGTGCGTTCGGCGTAGGCGAGGACCAGCGGCGCGTCATTGCCGTCGAGGAGGAGCTCCACAACCCGGTCGGTGGTGTCGGGGACGATCGTGCACAACTCATCCCCTTCCTTGACGAACTGGCCGCCCCGGCTGACGTTGGCCGCCACGCGGTAGACGGTGCCGTCGCAGGGAGCGAGCATGATCCGGTCTTTGAAGCGCTCGATGCGCGAGTCGATTTCCTGGAGATCGCGTTGGATCGTGAACAGGTTCTGTTCGCTTTTGCGGAGATTGCCGCGGGCGACGGCGATGTTCGAGAGTCCGGCGGCGTCGGCCTGCACGAGGAGGGATTCCTGGGTGAGGAGGAACGCCTCGGCCCGCTCGATCTCCGCTTCGGCTTTCTCGGTGTCGGTGGCTGCCCGATCGGACCGCATTCGGGCTTCGTCCCGGGAGATCCGGCTCTCCAGCCCACCGAACTGCGGGTTGGTGAACAGATCCTCGAACATCTGGAAGCGGTTGCGCTCGTATTCCTCAGCGAAGGTGGCGTTGGCCTCGACATGTCGCGCGACCTCGATCGACTTCCGGGCGGCATCCCGATTGGCCATGGCCGCTCGGATCGCCGCTTCGCGGGCGGCCACCTGCGCTTCCGCAGCCGATCGTTGCTCCTCCACCTCCCGCTCGGCGGCCGTGAGCCGGTCGGCAAGGAAGCTCCGCTGCGCCTCCAATCTTGCCGCAAGCTGGTGATCGTTATCTTCGATATCGACTACCGGATCGTTTTTCTTGACCCGGCTTCCCTCGACGACGTGCCACTGGTTGATCTGCCCGGAGACCATCGCCTCGATGACCTGCATCCGATCGACCGGCGCAAAAGCCATGATGTCTCCCCGCCCCTGGACGGTCTGCTGCCAGGGGACGAAGGCGAGGAGGAATGGGGAAGCGAGGAAAATCAGGATCGCCAGCGTGGCGAAGCGACGGACGTTCCGTGGCGTGGCCACACTGGCGGGAAGGGGGGGCGCGGTGCGGGCTGTGTCGGATCCCATGATCACGATGCCTCCAGGGTCGAGTCGCATCGCCGGCGCACGTCGTCGCGGGTACTGGCGACGACGAGGGTCCAGGGCGACGACGGGCCGAAGAGTGAGTCGGTCAGCGCGGCGTCCCCGTCGAGATCGAACCCGTCGAGGAGGCGGTCGATGAGGAGGAGCCGGGGGTGGCCGGCGATCGCCCGGGCGAGTGTGAGCCGGGCTGCCTCGGCGGGATCGAGGGGGAAGCCGTCGGCAGCCAAGGGCGTTGCCATCCCGAGGGGCAGACGGGCGATTCGGGAAGCGAGCCCCACCGTCTCGAGCGCCGCGCGGAGATCGGCGGCCGAAATCGCCGTCCGGCCAGCGCGGAGATTCTCGGCCACGGTACCGGCGAACGTCTCAGGGGGGCCGACGAGGGCCACCTGCTCGCGGGCGGCGGGCCTGTCGAGCGATCGCCCGTCAATGCCGTCGAGCTCGAACGTCCCCGTCGGCGGCGAGCGGAGGAGCGCCAGGGCCTCCAGCCAAGCCGTGCTGGCGGCGTTGGCGGTCATGGCCGCGTGGCCGCCGGCAGCCAACTCGACGCGCCGATGGGGTTCTTCGCCATTTCCGGCATCGACGGCCACCGCCATCGGGCCGAGGCTGTCGGGGAGTTGCTCCCCGCCGTCGACCTCGGCATCGAGTTGATCGACGATCGCCAGCTTCGCGAGGCCGGCGTGGAGGTCGTAGAACACCTCGACATATTTCCCAATCTTCGACACCGCCGAAAGCACGAGGGTGACGATCAATTCCCCGGCCACGAGCTGGCCGAGGTTGAGCTGCCGTTGGATCACCAGCCATCCGCCCAGACCGAGAAGCGCCGTGCTCGCCAGAGCCTCGATTGCCAGGGCGAAGACGACCTGCCGCCAGACCACCGAGTAGTGACGCCGTCGCGCCGTGAGATAGGCGTCGATCCGCTCCTCGGCCCGCTCGGCCGAGAACGTCAGGCCGCTCTGGCTGCGGAGCGAGCGCGGGCAGCGAGCCAAGTCCTCGAGCCAGGCCGCAAACTCATACTTCGCCGCGCTCTCGGCGATGCTCGTGCGCACGCCGCCGGTACCGAGAACGAGGAGCAGGAATGCCATGAGGAACACCATGACGACGGCAAACACGAGCAGGTAAGGGTGGTAGAACGCCAACACGACGAGCCCGACGATCGTCGTCGTGGCGATCTGGACGCCGTCGACGAGCAACGTCGCCACGCATTTCTGCACCGAGGCCACCTCGAAGAAGCGATTGACGATGTCGGTCGGGTTGCTGCGCGCCAGCGTGTCGGCGTCGCAGCGGAGGAAGGCCGTCACGAAGGCCCGGGCGGTGCGAACGAAGACCCGGCGCTGGACATACTCGGCCACCGCCGATTGCATCGCCCGGAGGCAGGCTGCAAACGCCAGAAATCCGAGGGTCACCAGCGCGAGGACGATCACCGGCCAGAGCAGCACCCCGAAGGCGACGGTGTTGACGAGGGCTTCGATCGCCGCCGGAGTGACCACTGACAGCAGCCCCACGCCGAGGGCGAAGGCGAGAATCGTGCCCACGTCCCGACGCTCGCTGGCCAGGAGCTTGCCGAGCTGCCGCCACGTGTCGGCTGGGCCGTGGGGATCGTGGGACAACGGGGATGCCATGGAGGGTTCACGGCGGGTGGAGTGCGGCAGCCAATCGGCCGCGGTCTCCACGCCACGCCGCGGCAGGGGAGTTCATCGACATTTCTAGGGCCTCTGGATTCATTGAGCAATTCGATAAATACTATTCGAAAGATCTAGAAAATCGATTTATGGAGACCCGTCATGCGCTGGTTGAACTACCACCACCTGCTCTATTTCTGGACCGTTGCCCGCGAGGGGAGCGTCACCAAGGCCTGCCAGGCTCTCCATCTCACGCAGCCGACCATCAGTGCCCAGCTGAAGGTGCTGGAGAAATCAGTGAAGACACCGCTGTTCGAGCGAAGGGGAAGGGCGATGACGCTCACCGAAGCGGGCAAGACCGTCTACCGATATGCCGACGAGATCTTCTCGCTCGGGCGGGAGCTCGAGGATGTCGTCCGCGGCCGGCCGGCCGGCGGGGCGATTCGCCTTGTCGTGGGCGTTGCCGACACCCTCCCCAAGCTTGTAGTCCATCGTCTGCTCCGCCCCGCCTTTCATGTCGAGGGGGATGTGCGGGTGACCTGCATCGACGGGCCTCCGGACCGGCTCCTGACGCAGTTGTCGCTCCACGAGGTTGACCTCGTGTTGAGCGACAGCCCCGTCAATCCGCAGCTCGGTCTCCGCGCCTTCAATCACCTCCTCGGGGAGAGCGGGGTGACCTTCTTCGGAACTGCCGAGCTGATGAAGCTCCACCGCCGCGGTTTTCCCCAGTCGCTCGACGGCGCCCCGTTTCTCATGCCGATGGGCGACAGCGTGCTCGGCCGGTCGCTCGAGCAATGGTTCGAAGACCACGGTATCCGGCCGAGGATCCGGGGAGAGTTCGCCGACAGTGCGCTGCTCAAGGTGTTCGGGGCGGAGGGGGAGGGGGTGTTTGCCGCACCGTCCGTCGTTGAGGAGGAGGTGAGGCGGGCCTACCGGGTCGGGGTCATCGGCCGCGCCGAGAAGCTCCGCGAACGCTTCTACGCGATCTCGATCGAGAAACGGATGCAGCATCCGGCCGTGGTGGCGATCTCGAAATCGGCGCGTCAGTCGATACAACAAGAATGAAGTCGGTTTGCCTGGGCTACGGCGCCGAAAGCCGCACGAGCACGAGCGACTCGGCGTTGAAGGAGACTTGACCAGCGGTGGCCCGTAGTTCTGCCACGAGCTCCACCGTCGCCGCGGCCTCGAGCGAGAACTCATACACAAGCGGCGTCCATTCCCCCGCGCGATCGACCGCTTGGCGACGTTGGCCACCGGAGATCCGCAGTCCCGCCCCGCTGCCGGTGTCGTCCGCCGTGGCCTCGATCCCTTCTCCGAAGGCGAGCCCTTCGAAGCGGTAGCGCCCCGCCGGCAGCGGCACCGCCACGCGCCACGATGCGATCGCGGGGGTCTCGCCGACGACGTTGATCCGCAACACGCTCCGGCCATCGTCCCCTGCGGTCTCGTCGTGGGTCGCTTCGCCGGCGTCGGTCCGGGGGGACCATCCAGCGAGCCCAGCGCGGCGGGCGCCGTCGAACTGAATCGGCTCTGGTTCGGGGGCCTCGGCCTGCTCCCGAAGGTGCCCTTCGCGGGCAACGATCCGGTCGCGGAGCTCGCCCCAGGCGCCCTCCCAGGCCTCGAGCGCTTCGCCGCCGGTCTCCGCCACGGCGGGGCGGATTCGCTCGGCGACGGAATCGAGCCGCGGCAAGATCGCCCCCTCCGCGGCGAATAGTGGGAGGAGATCCCGGAGGCGATCGCGGTACGCCCCCCGCCACTCCGGCACCCCCATCACGGCTCCGGCGACGATCGTGGGGGGCCTGTCGAGGATCGGGGCGCCGGGATCGCCGAAGATCTGATCCATGCCGTGAGGGAGGAAGCGGATCCGGTCGCCGTTGGCGGGATCGACGTAGATGCGGTAGTTGTTGTGTCCGATCGTGGAGCCGTCCCAGTGGCCGGCCATCAGCTCGAGAGCCATGAAGGTCACAAACGCGTCGACGTCGAGCCGCGCGCTGATCGCGGCCTGCCGTTGGGCCGGATCGGCCAAGCGGCAGGCCGCGACGAGCGCCTTCAGATCGGCGCCGGGAAGGCCGTTCTTCCCCTCGTCGCGCTCGACGAGCTCGTCGAGATCGACCCCCGTGCCGCCGTCGTAGAGATTGCCGCTGGAGTCGTCGAAGTGGCGCTGGAGAAAGTCACGGTCGATCGCCTCCTTGAAGACATAGAGCCCGAGATCGCGGTCGTCGAGGAGGACGCGGGCGTGGGTCACGCGCGCGGCGGGGACGCCGGCCTCGAGAAACAGATGCGCGCCGAGCCATTCGGCCAGGAACGACGGATCCTGGGCGGCATTGTTGAGGTGGAATCTGTCGAGGCCGTGAAAGCGGGCGCCGGGGCGGAAGCGGTCGATGTTGACGGTAAATCCCGGCTTGTCGTCGAGCCCCTGGAAGCTTCCCGCCGCGCCTTTGAGCTTGATGGCGACATCCTCGAAGACGGCGTCGGCATCGATCGTGAGCGTGCAGGGGACGTAGCTCCGCGGATCGTCACGGAGCCGATCGGCGGCCCCCTCGGCGAGCCGGATCTCGATGCGGGAAATGTGATCGCCTGCAAAAAACGCATCGGCGTCGGCGCCGCGCGTCACGGATGCCGAGGCGGCCAGTGCGAGCCACGCCACGGCAGCGGGAAAGAGGTGTCGGAGCAGGGGAATGGGAGCGTGCATGGCGGATCTCCGCGGCGACGGGGCGGCTGGGGCTGCTGGCAACGGTCTGGCGAATCGACCCCCGGTAGAATAGTCGCGGCTCGCAGGCGGCGGATGGGGAAGGAAAGGAGAAAGCGATGGATGCGCGTGGAAAACCCTCCCGGTCGGGTCGAGGCTGGGAAGTGCGTTCCGGCTCGGTCACAGGCCGCCTGCTCGCGGTTGCGGCGGTCCTCGTCGCCGCCGTGATCCTCCTACTTCCCGTTTCGCGGGGCGCGAGGGAAGCAGCGCGACGGTCACAGTGCGCCAACAATCTCAAATCGATCGGCAGGGCGATCGACGCCTATTCCCGCGAGCATGGCTCCCTCCCGACGCCGTTCTCCGTCGATGCCGACGGGCATCCGCTCCACAGCTGGCGCGTCCTCCTTCTTCCGTACTTCGACGACGTGGCGGCGGCAGGGGCGATCGATGTGGAGAAACGGTGGGACGATCCAGCCAACGCCACGGCAGGCTTGGCGACGGCCGAGCCCTACCGCTGCCCGTCGCTGCGGGCTCCCGCGGGCACGACCACGTACCAACTCGTCGTCTCCCCGGAAGGGCTCGTCCGCCCCGATCGATCGGCGACGCGCGAAGAAGCCGCCAGTGCCGATCGGAACACGATTCTCGTGATTGAGGTGCCCGAGGGGAGGGCCGTGCCGTGGATGGGCGGAGGTGACGCTGGAGTGGAGGTGCTGATGGGGAGCGACGAGGGGTGCCATCCCGGTGGTGTGATGGCCCTGTTTGCCGATGGCTCGATTGACTTCCTCCACATCGGCAGCCTGCCGCTCGACGTGCGGCGG
The DNA here is from genome assembly GCA_943332855.1 of Candidatus Kuenenia stuttgartensis. GTDB lineage: Bacteria > Planctomycetota > Planctomycetia > Pirellulales > UBA1268 > QWOP01. The sequence goes on along the minus strand of CALQRA010000061.1, from coordinate 998 downwards.
TCATTGATCACGCCGGAGGCCGACACGCCTCCGGGGTCGTTTGATCTTCCGTAATCGTTTTGCGCTGCGAGGCGCGATGCCAGGCCTCAACGGCGACCAGCGGCAGGAGCCAACTGGCCCAAGCGCTCGCCGCATAGCTCCAGGGGGCGTTGGGGATCAGCAGTGATGCTGCCCCCCCGATGACCCGCAGGACCACCACCGAGACGAGCAGGGCGAGAAGGCGCATCATCCAGCGCTCGTGCTCGGCGAGGCGACGGCGTCGGGCTGCGAGGAAACCGAGCGCGGCGGTGACGCCGGTGAGGAACGCGAGGGTTGCGAATCCGAGGCCGGCCACGGCCTGCTCCGGCACCGGCAGCGAGGGAAGGGGGTGCCGGGCCATCACTAGGCCGCTCGGCGCCACGACGAGCAGCGCGAGGGCCACGACGACCCGCCCGAGCAGAGCGTGCCAGAGAGGGGCCCGCTGGCGCAGGGCGGGGACTGCCAGCAGGAGACCGAGGAGGAGCGTTGGCGGTCCGGCGAGGATATGGGCCACGAACGCCGTCCGATAACCACCTTCGTCAAACGTCTCCTCCCGGCCGGCGAGGAAGTCCGTGTGGAAGTCGGGGGTGGGGAGATAGCCGGGGTAATTCGCCACGATGCCGGCGACAACCCGGAGGACGATCGCCGCGCCGAGAATCATGAGCAGTCGCCTCATGCCTGCGGCGTGCCTGACAGGGGAACGCGAGCGTTCATCGGTGGAATCCGAAAACGACGGGACGATAACGTGCAGGCCCGCCATCCTACGGCACGCGTCGATCGGTTTGCCCTCATCGGCAGGGGGCGGCTATCGTGCCGGCCCGCCGTCATTCACCGTCGGTCAACGTCAGCCGGACGGTGCGGCCGACGAGATGGTGGCTCGGAGCCTCGACGGTGAAGCCCCAACTCGGGCTGTAGCCGTAGAGGAGCGTGGCGTCGATCGTGTCGGCGGTGGCGCTGTTGACGACCAGCGACGGATGCAT
>CALQRA010000060.1 GCA_943332855.1 Candidatus Kuenenia stuttgartensis | reverse complement strand
TTGCTTTCGATCCTGGACTTTCCGAACCGCGAACCGTAAAACTTCGCATGGTGGCGTATCCTTTTGCCCCAACGTGGGGCGGCTGGTGGGGTAGTAGCCCCAGCAGGATACGCCGCCTTTTTTCATGCGCTCAACGAACACGACTTTCGGTCATAGCTCTGCCTGCCCTCATGGCCTTGGTCGCAGCGGTTGGCCAGGGCGAGAAGACGATCCGTCGCTGACGGCAGTCGTCCTGCAGCCGTCGGGGCGGTTGCCGTCACGGCTCCAGGCGGCGGAAGGCGCGGAGGCCGAGGAAGAGGGGGAGGAAGGTCGCTAGGAGTCCCAGGGCGATGGCTGCGGCCAGCCCCAGCGCCACCCCCCGGTCGGCCCTGGTCCAGCCCGCCACGGCGACGGCCTGCTCCTGGGCGGCGAAGCGGATGTGGACCGGCAGCGCCGTCACGAGCACGACCGCGATGATGAACAGCGAACTGAAGACGAGGCTCAACGTCCCCCCGAAACCCGACGCGATCTTCGACGGGGAAACCTCGCGCAGATCTGGCATCCGGGCGCCAATCCCGACGGCGATCCCGGAGAGCCCCGCGCAGAGCACCACACAGCAGACCTCGTGGATGGCGATCAGCCACGGCTCGATGCCGAGCATCGTGTCGCTCAACGCCACGAGGAGGCAGCAGGGAACGATGCCGCCGACAAAGGAGAAGATGAATTTCGACCACACGATCTGGTCGCGGTTTACCGGGAGGAGGCCGAGGATCCAGAACCGGCGCCCCTCGAGGCTGATCATCGGGAACACGAAGCGGGTGGTGAACGTCGAGAGGATCAGCCCGACCACGGCGAGATTCAAAAATCCGATCATCGCCGCGTAGGCATGCTGGTAATTGAAGATCCGGACGTTCCAGAAATAGAGGCCGAGGAGGCCGAAAAAAATCACGAACTGCGACCACTGCGAAATGTCGCGGCGGAAGATCCGCAGATCCTTGACGATCAGGAGCCGGAGCGGCCGGCCACGATCCGTGCCGGCGCGGGAGAGAAGCTCGTCAAACCAGCTCATCCGACGCTGCCGGCGGGTGGGGATCTCGCTGACGAGTTGGCTGGCGCCGAGGCGGTGGAGGCGGGCGGCGACCTGGCGGCCCACCAGTTGGAGCATCAGTGCGTTGGAGACGAGGACGGCGAGGAAGCGGAGGGCCTCGGTCTGGTGGCGGGCCACCGTGCCGTCCTTGGCGCGGGCAGCGGCCTCGATGAGCCCGCTGGAGAGCCACCAGCTCGGCAGCATCCGCTGCTCGGTGATCGAGAGCCGGGAGAAGGCCTGCTCGAACCAGGCTGCTGACATCGCGTCGGCACGGGGGGAGGCGAACGCCATCCAGGCGAGGCCGATCATCGCCACGAGGGCGGCACCAACGGCGATCGTGAGGGCGTGGAGACGCAGCCGCGGCATCCAGGCGACCATCGCCATGCAAACGATCCCCCCGAGCGTCGCGGGGATGGCGACGAACGCCACCATGAAGGGGATGATGAACACGAAGAACGGCCAGGGGGCGTGACGGACCACGCCGTAGGCGGTGAGCATCGGGCTGCCGAGGAGGATGAATCCCCAGCTCGAGAACCAAAACGCCTCCTGGAACTTGTGGGCGAAGATCGTCTCCGACCGGACCGGCAGCGTCAGCAGCAGCCGCGCCTCTGGTGTCGTGTAGAGCCCACTGTAGAGGAGGATGCCGGTGGAGAAGACGAGCATCACCATGAGCGACGAGAAGAAGGCGTTGAAGAGGAGCGAGATCACCTCCGCGTGGAGCGAATCGACGAAGGTGAAGGCCTCGTGGAACAGCCCGAAGAGCGATCCCCAGAAGAGAGCACTCAACAGGATCACCAGCGACACCCGCAAGCGCGACGTGCGGAGCATCTCGCGCACCGTCGAGCGGGCGATGAGCCAGCGGAGGCGGAGAAAAATTCCCGATTCCTCGCCGCTGCTGATCGGCCTGGGAACGGCGTCGGGGGCGGGAGGAGGCATCATGGGGACGACCCGGGGCCGTCGGTCGACGTGATCTCGAGGTAGAGCTGTTCGAGGCTCCGCGACTCGCTCCCCCCGGCACCCTCGACCGGGCCGCTGCCCCGGGCGCGGAGATCGGCGACGGTGCCGAGGAACTGGAGCCGGCCACGGACCATGATCCCGACCCGATCGGCCAGTTCCTCGGCCATCGCCAGCGTGTGGGTCGACATGAAGACGGTCATTCCGCCGCGGGTCCTTTCGCGCAGAAGATCCTTGACGATCCGCACGCTGCGCGGATCGAGACCGACCATCGGCTCGTCGAGCACGAGGACATCGGGGTCGTGGAGGAGCGAGGAGGCGAACACGAGCCGTTGACGCATCCCGAGGGAGTAGCTCTCGGCGAGGTCGTCGGCGAATTCCCCGAGTTCGAAATTGCTGATCTCCGCGGTGATCCGTTTCTCGGCGGCGGCTTTCGGCATCCCGAACATGTCGGCGATGAACCACAGGAACTCACGGCCCGTCAGCTTCTCGTAAAGGCACGGCTCGTCGGGGACGTAGCCGAGGTGGAGATGGGCGGCCCGCGGATCCCGGACGAGGTCGTGCCCGGCGACGCGTACGGTGCCGCGCGATGGCCGCAGCAGGCCGACGAGCATCTTGATCGTCGTCGTCTTCCCGGCGCCATTGGGGCCGAGGAGAGCGAACAGCTCCCCGCGCGGAATCGTCAGATCGAGGCCCGCCACGGCGAGCTTCTCGCCGTACGTGCGCGTCACCCCTTCGAAGGCGATCATGGTGACTCCCGGCTGTCGGCGGCGGCCGGGAGGGAGCGGGCGGCTGGCGAATCGGCCAGCTTCGCGAGATTTGCCGCCAGCGTCTCGGCCGCCGCGTCGGTGCGGCGCACGAAGACGAGCTTCCGCCCCATCGTCGTCGCCTCCTGACGGAGCACGCGGCCGGTGCGGTCGACCAGCAGCCGGGCCCGCGGCTCCCGGTGGGATGACGGATCGTCACGGTAGGAGACGACGTCGACGGTGACGAGATGGTCATCCCAGAAGATCGTCTCGCTCCCGTCGACCTCGGCGTGGAGGATCTCGATCGGCGATTGGGCGGGGCGGAGCGGGCTGTAGACCGGAACGGTCCACTGCCGTCCGGGCACGAGGCCGGGAAGGGTCGCATGGGGGGAGAGTTCGTCGCCGAGGACCATCGTCTCGGGGAGGAACCGCTTCGTCTCGTAGACCATCTCGCCAGAGCGGATGACGATCGTCACCTCCCCGTCGTTGACCGTCCCCGTGAGGAGGATCCGGCCGTCGCTCCCCGGCAGATCGATCGCCGAGCTGAAGGATGTCAGCCGGCCGGCCCGGTCGATCTCCATCCGCCCTGTCGCCTCGAGCGTGAGCACCGCGGACGCAGGCACCGCTTGGCGGACGAGAAGCCGCGTCCAGGCGGGGAGGAGCTGCCCGATGGGGAGATGGTCGAAATGGAGGAGGCTCTCGACCCGCATCGCCCCGCCGGCGAGCCGCTCGGCCCGGCTGATCGACCAGCCGAGCGGTTTGTCGTCGAGGATCACGCTCCAGGCCACGGGAACGACCTGCCCATCGGCCGTGTAGTGGGCCTGATGGCCCGGTGGGGCACCGGGGAGGATTGTGGGGAGGATCTTCGAATGGAACAGCCAGCCGGTGGTCACCAGCCAAAAGACGACCACGAGAGGGGCGTACCACGGACGGTTCATCGGCTGCCGCTCGGCAGGAACGGGTTGGAAGGACCCCCGCAATGTAATCGATCGGCACAGACGCAGGCGAGCTTTCCCGCGCCGGGGCGATCTTGGTGTTGGCGGGCGCCGCCGGTAGACTTGCCGGCTGGGGGTTGAGGGGTATCGTTCCCGTCATCGCACGCGTGTGCGGAGGAGATCTCCCGTGCATTTCTTCCAGTCCTGTCCAATCTGCGGCCGGTCGCTTCGCATCCGGGTCACGCTCCTCGGCAAGAAGGTTTTCTGCCGCCATTGCGGCGGAGGATTTCCTGCCCGCCACGGGTCTGCCGGGGTGGGAGCGGCCATTCGCGGCACGAGCCTCTCCAAGCCCGCCGCTGAACCTTCCTTGGAGGAGCGTGTCGATCTGCTCCTCGCTCGGGCCTCGCTCGTTCTCGCTCAGTCGGGCGCGGGGAGCACCACCGGGTGCGACGGCACCTTCGGCTCGGACTGACGCCGGCCCGACGCCGGGTCGTCAGGATCGCAGCCCCTCGGGCCACGCCCGCGTGTCGAGGGCGGCGATCGTGGCCAGTTCCTGCCAATACCCCGGAAACGTCTTCCCTGTGCAGAGCGGATCGAGGATCCGCACGCCGGGGACGACGAGCCCGGCGAGGGCCAGGCTCATCGCCATGCGGTGGTCGTCGTAGGTCGCCAGTTCCGCCGGCACGAGCGCACCGGGATGGATCGTCAGCCCGTCGGGCCGCTCCTCGATCCGGGCGCCGAGACGAGAGAGCTCTCGGGCCAGATCGCCGATTCGGTCGGTCTCCTTGTCGCGGATGTGGGCGACATGGCGGATCGTCGTCGGCCCGTCGGCAAACAGCGCGACGACGCCGAGCGTCGGCACCGTGTCGCTGATGGCGTTCATGTCGATGTCGATGCCGCGCGTGGCCCGGCCCGAGACGGTCACGGCATCGTCGGCCGGATGATCACCCGACTCGTGCCACTCAAGCGCACACCCCATCCGCTCGAGTGCCGCGGCGAAGGCCACGTCCCCCTGCATGCTCCGCCGCGACAGCCCCTCGACGGTCACGCTCCCGCCGGTGATTGCCGCTGCAGCGAGGAAGTAGCTCGCGGCCGACGCATCGGGCTCGATGGCGTACGTCTGGCCCAGATACGAGCCGGCCGGGATCGACCAACGCGTCGGGGTGTCGACCCGACAGGCGGCGCCGAAATCAGCCATCACGCGCCGGGTCATCTCGAGGTAGGGGAGCGAGACGAGGCGCCCCTCGAAGTCGATCGTCATCCCCGCCGGGGTGCAGGGGGCGACCATCGCCAGGGCACTGGCGAACTGGCTCGACGTCGCGCCGCGGACGGTGGTGGCGCCCCCCGGCATGCCGGCGGACCGGATCACCACCGGCGGGCAGCCGCCCGGGCTTTCGGCGCTCGCCTCGACCCCAAGGGCGCGGAGGGCGTCGAGCAGATCACCGATCGGCCGCTTCCGCATCCGTGCCGTGCCGTCGAGCCGGTAGGTCCCCTGGCCCAGGCCACAGACCGCGGCGAGGAAGCGGATCGTCGTGCCGCTGGCGGCGCAGTCGAGCGTGGCGGCCGTGGCGGGGATCCGGCCACCCGAGCCGTGGACGACGATCTGGTCGGCCGGCCAGTCGGGCTCGACACTGATGCCGAGGGCGACAAGCCCATCGACCATGACGCGGGTATCCTGACTGTCGAGGGCGCCGAAGAGCGTCGAGGTTCCCCGGGCCAGCGCCGCGCAGACGAGGGCCCGGTTGGTGATGCTCTTGGAACCGGGGGGACGGATCGATCCCACCACCGGCCGGCGGCAGGGGGGGATCTCCAGGGCGTCGATCGTCATCCTCGTGGCAGCGTCCTCTGGAAGCGGTTTTGGAACGAGAGCGGAGTAGGAAAGGAACGGCAGGGCATGCACGGCAACGGGACCAGTGTAATCGACGGCGCGGCGATCGATCCCGGGGCGTGGGACTTCGTCGCGCCGCCGGTGATCCGGTTCGGGGCCGGCCGGATCGCCGAATTGGGGGAGGTGGCGGCGCTCCTCGGGAGGCACGTGTGGCTCGTCGGGGGGCGTCGGAGCCTCGTCGACGGGCCCCATCGCTCAGCGATCGAGGCGAGCCTCGGGTGCGCCGGCCTTGCCACCGAGCTTGTCGCCGTTAGCACCGGCGAGCCGACCGTGGCCGACGTCGCCCGGGCCCTCGCCTCGCTCCCGGCGGGGGGGCGAGATGGGGTCGTCGTCATCGCCGTCGGGGGGGGATCGGCGATCGATCTGGCCAAGGCCGTCGCGGCCCTCGCCACGAATCTCCCCGCCGGTCTCAGCGCCGAGGCCTACGATCCGCTCGTCGTCGACCGGCTCGAGGGGGTGGGGCGGGGGATCCCGATCGAGGTCGCGCCGCTGCCGCTGCTCGCCGTGCCGACGACGGCCGGCACCGGCGCCGAGGCGACGCGGAATGCCGTCATCTCCTGCCCGCGGCGGCGCTTCAAGAAGAGCCTCCGCAGTCCCCTCATGGTGCCGCGCGCCGTCGTCATCGATCCTGACCTGACCGCCGGCTGCGACCGGGCGACGGTGGCGGCCGCCGGGCTCGACTGCATCACGCAGCTCATCGAGTCGTTCATCTGCCGCGTCCGTCGGCCGCTCCCCCGGGCCCTCGTGCTCGAGGCGCTGCCGCGGGCCGTGCGCGCCCTGCCACGGGTGCTCGTGGATCCCTCCGATGGAGCGGCGCGGAGCGCGATGAGCCATGCGGCGCTTCTCTCGGGGATGGCCCTGACCAACTCCGGCCTCGGCATGGCCCACGGCGTGGCGGCGGCGCTCGGGGTGGAGTGCAACACGCCGCACGGCCTGGCCTGCGGGCTCCTCCTTCCGGTGGCGCTGGCGGTCAACGCGTCGGTCGCGGCGGCGGATTACGCCCGGCTCGAGCGGGCCATCGATCCGGCGGCCGCTGCCACCGACACCGCCGCGGCCGCGGCCTTTGTGGCGAGGATCGAAGGCCTGTGTGCCCTGGCCGGCCTCCCGCGCCGGCTGTCGGAGGTGGGGCTCGACCGGGAGCGGATCGGCTGGCTCGCCGACAACTCCGGCGGCGCGAGCCTACGGGGCAATCCGCTCGAGCTCGATCAGGGGGCGCTGGTCGACATCCTCACGCGGATCTGGTGAGGCGGCCGGAGGGTCATTCGTCGGTCGGCTCGGAGGCCTTCGCTCCCTCCTGGAGCGCGGGATCATCGAGAAGCCGCAGCAGCGGTTCGGCGCTAATCCCCCCCTTCTCGGCCCGTTCCCAGTGGCTGAGCGCCTTGGCCAGATCGGGCTCATGTTTCGTGGCGTGATAGGCCCCGAGGTAGAGATGGTTGGCGGCGCGATGGTCGAACCAGGTCGTCACGATCGCCATGGTGATGCCGGAGGGGATCTTGTTGCGGGGAGTCGTCTTGTTGCGCCCCTGGAAGCGGTAGATGAACTTCTTGTCGTCGATCTCGACGACGGCCACCTTCTTGCCGTTGACGTCGAACTCGTTTCCCGCCTTCACATCCGCGATCGCCTTGTCGCGGAAGTCGGCAAACTCCCGGGCATACTGGGCGAGTGTCTGCCAATCAGAGACGCGCCGCTTGGCCGGAAGATTCCGCCCCCCTTCGAGGGCCGAAGCGAGGATGGCATCGGCCGTGTCGAAGTCTCCCTGCCGGAGGGCGGCCAGTGCCCCGGTCACCGCGCCTTCGATCTCGCCCTCCCCCTCGGCATCCTCGGCCGGAGGGTCTTCGGCCGCCAGATCGTCTGCCGTCGCATCGTCTGCCATCGCATCGTCTGCCATCGCATCGTCTGCCATCGCTTCGTCTGCCATCGCTTCGTCTGCCATCGCTTCGTCTGCCATCGCTTCGGCGCCGGCTTCCCTGGCGGCGACGTCATCGGTGGGGGGCTCGGATTCAGGGTCCGCTTCGTCTTTCATGGGGGCCGAAGTCGGGGCAGTCGGGGCGCGATCGTTGCCCATGCCGGTGTCGGCCGGCGTGCCTGATTCGACGGCGGCCACCGTCGTCGGGCTGGGGGACTTGGCTGGCATCGACGGCTTGATCAGCGGTGATGCGACCGTCTTTTTCACCGGCGGCGGGGGGCTCGACGAGATCGCGACATCCGCCGGGAGCGGCTTGGCCCCAGCGCCACGGCGATCGTCGGTCGCTTCCCCTTCCTCCGGGGAGCGTTTGGCCACCTGTTGCCGTGCGGCCTGGCGGAGCCCCTCCTGCTTCGACTGCCACCAGATGAAACCGGCTCCGGCGGCGACGCTTGCCAGGATCGCCAGGAGCGACAGCCAGATCGCGGCGTTGCCCTGCCGTCGGACGGGGCGGCGGGGGCGGACCCGCACCAGCGGCGTGCCGTCCGCCGCGGGGCGGGCGTGCCCGGGATCCTCCGCATGGACCGGGGAAGGGAAGAGGACCGTGGCCGGGCCGTCGGGCTCCGGTGTGTCGGGCCGGCGGGGCGGGGGGGGCATCGCGTATCCGCCGCCGGCTGCCGGCTTTCCCGAGTTCCCGGTTCCCCCCGCCGCGGCGATCTGCGAGAGGACCTTCTCCCGGGCCTGCTCCACCTGGAGGATCAAGCCTTCGCGCGCGGCGTGATGCTGACCCGCGGCGAGACCTTTCAGGGCCTTGAGCCTGGTCTCGGCCGCCTGGAGGACGACGATCGGGTCGGTCTCGCCGGGAACGAGCCCCAGCACCCGCCGCGGATCGGCGAGGTCGGCACGGTCGATCCCGAGCCAGGCTCGGCAGGGATCGAATCGGTCGGGGGGGGTAGTTGCCACGGTCGGCGTGTCCGGAGGGAACCGAGATTTTAGCCGATCGACGTGGTCCCTGTCACCCGGAATGGATCGGAGGAGGGGGGCCCTCAGCCGGCGCCGCGCCGCCGCCAAGCCGTCAGATCGGCGATCGAGTGCTGGTGTTTGCGGGCGGTTTCCCGGATCACCAGCGGCACGTCGGACCGGTGGATCAATTCGAAATCGGCCTCCAGCGCCCGGCCGATCCCCGTGAAGGTCGTGAGGGCTTCGCCATGCTCGCGCCGCCCACCGATCCACTTTGCTTTCGGCGTGTATTCCTCGAGCCAGGTGTAGGGGGAGGTGATGACGAGCAGGCCGCCGGGGAGCACCCTTCCGGCGATCAGATCGAGAAACATCCCCGGGTCGTAGAGCCGATCGACGAGGTTGCCGGCGAAGACGAGGTCGTAGCCGGTGTAGAGGCTTTTCAGGTTGCAGGCATCCCCCTGCATGAACGCCACCTTCCCGCGCAAGTCACCGAGGCCGAGGCGCTCCAGCGACACGCTCCGGGCGACGGTCAATTCCCCCTCGATCGGCACTTCGTAGTGCAGTTCGCCCCCCTCCTGGAGCCGAACGCCCGACTGGATGAAGCGGGCCGAGAAGTCGATGGCGTCGACATGGTCGAAGGCCCGGGCAAGCTCGAAGGCCGACCGCCCCACCGAGCAACCGATGTCGAGGCAGCGCCGGCGCCGATCCTTCGGGACCAGTCGGAGGGTTTCCTCAGCGCAGGCCCGGGGGAAGTTCGGCACGCCGAGGGCCTCGGGGCCGTAATGAAACTCCAGATACTGCGTCACGAGGACGTCGGTCTCGTAGAGCTTCGAGCCCTCCGTGACGCAGTCGTGGCCGGGGGCATCGATGATCGGCCGGAAGCCGGCGTGCTGGTAGAAATGCCGGCGGAAGGCGTAGCGGGCGCTCGCCAGCGCCTCGTTCCCCGTCGAGATCCACGCGCCCCCCTTGATGAGGTTGTGGCGGCCGTCGAAGGTCGGCACGGAGAAGTCGTCGTAGAGCGGATGGACCTCGAAGCCCTTGAAGGGCATGATCGGCGTCCGCGTCCACTGCCAGACGTTGCCGATGACGTCGCAGAACTCCCCTTCGGTGCCTTGTGGGCCCAGTGGCCCTTGCGACCCTTGTGACCTTTGCGGGAACATCGTCACCGGGCAGCTCGACGCAAACCACTCGAGGTTCACGTTGCCGGGGGCCTTCTCCCAGTGCGGTTGGTCGGTGTCGATTCCCGCCCGCAGCGCCTGCCAGTGGGCCTCGGTGGGGAGCTGGATGTTGAGCCCGGTCTCCTGCCGCTTCCAGGCGCACCACGCCTGGGCCTCGAGGCCATTGACCTCCACCGGCCAGTCGAGCGGCAGGGGGATCTCATCGAGGAGGTTGCGCTGCTTCCACGCGCCCCCCTCATGCCGCCAGAAGCGCGGATGCTCCGCCTTCGTGTAACGCAGCCAACCGCGCCCCTCGTCGGTCCAAAACGATTCGTCCCGGTAGCCCCCGGCCGCGATGAACTCGAGGAACTCACCATTCGAGATGAGCTGCCGGGCGGCGCTGAAGGAAGGGAGATGGACCTCCTCGGTGCCGTATTCGTTGTCCCAGCCGTAGGTCTGGTCGTCGTCGCGCTTCCCGAGGAGCACCGACCGCGCCGGCACTTCCACCCACGGGTTCTCCGGCGTTGGCCCCTGCTCGCGGCAGGTGCGCCACAGCCGCCGTTCATCGGCGCTGAGCTCCTCTTCGCGCCGCAGATCGGCCAGCGGCATCTGGCGGAGAATCGCCGACGAGGTCTCCAGATGAATCCGCTCATGTTCGATCCCCATCAAAATCATCCACGCCGGCGAATCCTGGCGGATCGGCAGTTCCAGCGGCATCGAACGGATGAAGGCATCGACGCGGCGGCGAACCTCGCGCCGGTAGGAGCGGACGGCAGCGACGCTCGGCCAGTCGTAGTGGGCAGCATTGAGATCGTCCCAGGACATCTCGTCGACCCCCACCGCCATCATCGCCTCCATGCGGGGATCGATGCGGGTCTTGAAGAGCCGGGCGACGTACAGCTTGTTGACGTAGAACGTCGCCGGATGGGCGAGATAGAAGATCGGCGGGTGCCGCAGCGGCTCGTGGCGGACGAAAAACGCCGCCTCATTGCGGATCAGGTCGAAGAGCCGATCGTCGAGCTCGCAGGTGCGGTGGAAGTAGGCGAGGATCTCCGCCCGCTTCGCGGCCACCGGATCAGCCGCCGCCGGATCGGCCGTGAGGAGGATGGTCTTGGTGGGGACGAGGCCGTCGATCGCGGCAAACGGCAGGGGGGCGTCGTCTCGGAGCGGTTCATGACGGGAACCGGCGGACGTGGCCACGGAGCTCATGCGGACTCACCCTGAGGGGATCGGCTGAAGATATCCCCAACTGTAGCACCGGCCCGCAGTCCTTCCAGGAACCGGCGGGGGATCGGATTGGCGGCCCCCAGCAGGGCCCCGACGACCGCCCCGCGATGGCAGTTGTCGCCGCCGCAGAGGGCATTGGCGAGGACACCGGCAGCGAAATTGTCGTGGTGCCGCCAAGCGAGGACGAGGGCGGCGGGGAAGGCGTCGGGGATGTAACAGGCGGTGGAGAGGCGGGTGCCGACGACCGTACGATCGGGAAGATCGGCCCAATCGGCAAGCTTGGCCGCCGAGATCCAGTCGGTCGCCTCCTCGAGGATCGCCTCCCGCAGGTGGCCGCCACGGCAGACGCGGACGAGGATCCGCACGAGGGCATCGGCGGCGGCGAGAACGTCGCGGTCTTTGTGCGTCAGGTTCACATGCTCGCGGACGATTCGTCGCAGGTCGGGGTGGCGGTCGCCGAGGGCCGCCACGAGCGCCGCCACCGGCACGAGCCCGCCGATGTGTTCGTCGCGGACGCCGCAGTTGATCGGCTTGCGGCCGTGGGCGAGGTTCGTGAAGAAGTGGCGGTGGTATTCCTCGACGTAGGTATCGCGATGGCTCCCCGGGCGGCGCATGAAGGCGACGTACTCCCCCAGCCAGCGTTCGGCGTCCCAGTGCCGGTTGCGCCTTACCAGCGCCGCTAGCTCCACGGCCAGCTTGAAGTTGAGCGTGTTCTCCCCCGCCTCGAGGCGCTGGTGGTAATGAATCCCGCGCTGCCCCCAGTATTGGGCCTGATCGTGGAGGATCTCCCCCTCCGGGCCGGCCGGCTCGTAGCGGCTCCGCCACAGGATGCTGTCGGGATGAACCTGCTTCGGCGCGGCGTAGCCCGACAGCCCGGGATGGTCGCGGTCGAGGGCGGCCCGGTCGTAGTACCAGTGGACCGGCATCGCCACCGCATCGGCGACCAATGCCCCGACGAAGGCCCGCACGGCCGGATCGTCGGCCCAGGCGAAACGGTCGGTGTCGGACGGTCGATCGAGGGGGAGCGGCGCGGGCGGGGAGGCACCACGATCGGTCATGGGAGAATCCTCGCGAAGAACTCGCGGACGCGGGGCTCGGGGCAATGCTCGAACATCGTAGCCGCCGGGCCGCTGGCGACGACCTTGCCGCCGCCGACAAACGCCACCTCGTCGGCCACCCGGCGGGCAAAGCCCATCTCGTGGGTCACGAGCACGAACCGGGTGCCGATCTCTTTGAGCTCGCCGATCATCTCGAGGACCTCGGCGGTCATCTCCGGATCGAGGGCGGAGGTTGGTTCGTCGAGAAACAGCCGCTCCGGCTGGCTGGCGAGAGCCCGGAGGATGGCGATCCGCTGCTTCTGCCCGCCGGAGAGCTGGGCAGGGCGCTTGTGGGCATGCTCCGCGAGCTTGAAGCGCTCGAGCGGCTCAGCGACCCGCTCGCGCGCCGCCGCGGGGGAGAGGCCATGGACATGAACCAGCGGCAGGGTGAGGTTGTCGAGCGCCGAGAGGTGGGGGAAGAGGTTGTAGGCCTGGAAGACGGTCCCCACTTTGCGCCGGTAGGCGAGGAGCCCCGGCTCGTCGCGCGGCACCGTCACCCCGGCGAAGCTCACGCTCCCTTCTTTTGCGAGATCGAGCCCGGCGAGGATCCGCAGGAGCGTCGTCTTGCCGCCGCCGGAGGGGCCGACGAGGACCAGCGCCCGGATGTCGCCCGTGGTGAGATCGAGCCGATCGAGGACGGTCGTTGTCCCGAACGCCTGCGTGAGTCCCTTGACGACAAGCTCCATCAGCCGGCCTCGTAGGCGAAGTGCCGCTCGAGCCAGCGCGACAGCGCCGAGAGGGGGAGCGTGAGGAGGAGATAGCCGGCGGCGAGTGGCAGGTAGCTTTCGAGGGTGGAGTAAGTGAAGGAGTTGACCTCCTGAGCGGCGAGGGTCAGCTCGCTGACGGCGATCACCGAAAGGAGCGACGAATCCTTGATGAGCGAGACGAGTTGCCCGGCGACGGCGGGGAGGACGAGGCGGATCGCCTGCGGCAGGATCACGAGCCGCATGCTCTGCCACGGAGTGAGGCCGATCGCCCGGGCGGCGTCGCGCTGCCCGGCGGGAATCGCGGCCAGGCCGCCGCGAAAAATCTCCGCCATGTAGGCGCCGCTAAACAGCGCGAGGACGAGGGCCCCGACGACGTAGCGGTTTTCGAGGCCGACCGCATTGGCGACGACATAAAAGCCGATGAGGAGCTGCACGAGCAACGGCGTGCCGCGGATCAGCTCGACATAGACCCGCGCCGCCGCTTCGACGAGCGGCCATCGCGACCGCAGTCCGACGGCCGTGACGAGGCCGACGAGCGCCGAGAGCACGAGGCTGAAAAGGCTCATGGCGACGGTCGTCAGCCAGCCTGATACGAACTTCTGCCGGTAGGCCCACACCCCTTCCCACTGGAAGGCATAGCCGCTCCGCCAGAAGGCGACGGCGAGGAGGGCGGCGAGGATCGCGACGACGAGGGTGTGGGCAAGCGCGCGGGACATGCGACCGAGCTTACCATGCCTGGGGGGCCGGCCGGCATCAGCCCCGCGTCAGGCCGCGGCCGTCGCCCCGCTGCGGGCGATCGGCAGCCGGCGGCGATTCCGCTCGACGAGGCCGAGCGAGCCGAAGAGCACCGCCAGAGCGGCGCTCGCGGAGCCGGGATCGATTTCGGGAACGGCAGCAGAGGTCGAGACCGACATGTTTGTTAGCACCAAATCCCCGAAGGCTTGGTCCGAGTTGCCGTTGCCGATGATCTGCCACTGATCGACGATCGTGTTGGCAGGGTTGGTGGCCCAGGTCAGCGACTTGATGACGGTCTGGCCGCCGGCAAAATCGCCGTAGTTGTACACGGCAGAGGCCCTCGCGGCCCCTTGATTCAAAAGGGCGAGGATGAACTCGCCGTCAGGGGTCGATGGCAGTGGCGTCCAAGCCGCAGTCAGGCTGACGGTGGTGACGCCTTGGATGTTGGGGGCCGAGCCTGGGAAGATCGTCCCGAACAGGTAGTCGGATGCAGCATTGGAGCCGACTCCGAGTTCGCGGTTGGCCTGGTCCCATAGCCAGAGCCCACCAAACGCCGTGATAGAGGAGGTTCCCCCACTGAGCGTGAAGTCGGTGATCTGGACGATGCCGGCCTCAGCCCGAGGGCCGGCCGCAACAGCGATCGCGGCCATGACAGCCAGGACTCGGGAGAGGTGACCGAGACTGCGCGAACGCGATGACATGAAAACCTCGGGAAATGACTGCGAGCCGAAAACAACGTTGTTCACTGAGCCTATCACAGGTTCACCGCGTCTCAAGTCCGCCGCCTCCCGCGGGGGGAAGCTGCCGAGGGACGAGGCGAACCGGCCCAGAGCGACGCCAACCGGGAGCGGCGGATGCGGGCATCGTGGGTCGCGAGCGAAAGCCCTGCTGCCCGGGCCGTCGCCGCGATCAGGCGATCGGCCGGATCCTGATGGAACGACCGGGGGAGCCGGTTCATCTCCGCGACCACCGCCGGTGTGATCGGCAGGACTTCGACGGCGGCAGGGGAGGCGGCGATCCGCAGCCAGTCCTCCAACCTCTCATCGAGCCGCAATCGCTCCAACTGAACAAGCAGGGCAACTTCCCAGAGACTGATGTCGCAGAGCTTTGGGCGGTGGCCGCTCGGCAGATCGTCGAGGGCCTTCCGTTCCCGGGCCGGGAGCCTGAGATCCCCGATCATCCACCAGATCCAGACGTGGGTGTCGAGAAGCGGAGGCTTCGTCATCGCAGCGCTTCGATATCGGCGTCGTTGATGACCGGGGCGAACGGGTCGCCACACAGCTCCCCTCGGCCGCGGAGCGCGAGCCATGGTTTCTCATCGCGGGCGGCCACGACTCGGGCCACAGGCCGACCCCGCTTCAGGATGACAATCTCCTCACCGGTCTGGCTGACCTGATCGAGGAGACGAAGGCATTGGGCCTTGAAGGCACTGGCGGTGATTTCCATGTGACCACTGTACATGACCAGTGTACAAATGGCAAGGCTGGCTGACGGGATCGGGGCTAGCGGCGCCGACGCTTTGGCGTCGATCGCCCCGCTCATCACACGCCGATTGTTGGCCGGTTGTGAACGCCGACGGACAGGGCTGCGGGTCTACGCGACGAGTTGGCCGTTGAACTTTTTCCGCGTCGGCAGTTCGCCTGAGATGCCGTCGGCCTGGAAGCCGAACGAGATCTCCGCCCCGGCGGCGAGGGTGCCGTTCCAGGCTGCATTTCGAATCACGTAGCGGGTGCCGACATGACTGACGATCTCGGCGTTCCAGATGCTGACGATGTTCGCCGCCAGGTCGAACTCCATCGTCCAGCCGCTGATCGGCGTCGTGCCGCCGTTGGTGATCTTCAGGTCACCGTTGAAGCCCGTGCCCCAGTCGCTTGTCTGCGAGTAGGTCACGGCGATGCCACTGGTCAGGGGCGGATTTGGGGTCGGACTTGGATTCGGACTTGGATTCGGAGCGAGCGTGTCATCGTCCACGATCGTGCCGGTGGCGGCCGCCTTGGTGAGCGTGGCATTCGTCGCGCTGAGGAGGAGCAGCGAAAGGGTCTCACTCGATTCGGCCGTGGTATCACGGCTGACGAGCACCGTCACCGGTTTCTGGGTTTCGCCGGGGGCGAACGTGAGCGTGCCGGAAGCGGCCGCATAGTCGCTGCCGACGACCGCAGTGCCGTTGGCCGTGGCATATTGGACCGTCACCGGCTGCGCGCTCGCGGCCGAGAGCGTAACGGTAAAGGTGAGTGGCGTGGTCGTGACCGCACTGCCCGTTCCCGAGACGGCCTGAGGATTGCCCTCGGTGATGGAAAGATCGCCGACCGTGATGCCGGGGGTCGGCGTCGGCATGGGCATGGGCATCGTGCCGTGATCGTGGCCACCGGGCTGGGGCTGGCCGATCGATGTCTGGGAGCCGTCGGTGACCTGGCCCACCGGGGCGGTCGGCGTCAGCAGCGATGAGCGGCTGACAAGCGTGAAGTGCTCGGCAGGGTGGCCGAAAGGTATCTCCAGTTGATCCTCCACGATCTGGTCGTGATGGAATTCGACGTTCCCCGTTACGAGTTGGGCCTTGGTCAGGCCCACGAGCAGGATGCTCTGGTTGGTGGGCAGGACGGAGATCGACAGGCCCTCTGCTGTGTCTGTTACCGAGAGCCGCTCGCGGGTGCCGAAGTAGAGGAAGCTGAGCTTCATCGTGGCCGGATTGAATCCTTCGATCCGCTGCCGGACTCCATATTCGTGCGACCGCACGTAGACCGTGCTGCCATCCCGGGGGCCGATGCCCTGTTCCCAGGAGACCACCCCGCCGATGTCCTGACGCAGGTGCTCGTTCTGGACGACGCCGAAGTTGGCCATCGTGAGATCGCGGTAGCCGATGCCGCGCAGCACCTGGAACTCGGGGGTCGATGCCCACGGATTGACGATCGCCACTTCGCCGCTCTCCGTCTTGGCGATGATCAGGTTGTGGACCGACACGTCGGCGAAGTCGAGGCGGTCGCGGGAGGGATCGAACCCGACGATATCGGCGGCCGCCGGGTTGACGAGGAACACGCGGCCCGTGGTGCCGTCGATTGGGGTCGGGGTCGGGGTCGGGGTCGGGGTCGGGGTCGGGGTGGCCGCCCCGCTGCCGACGAGCGTGATGTTTCGGAGCACCGCCGCGCTGCCGCCGGGGGTGGCGCTGAAGCCGAAGGTCGTCGAGCCACCGGCCGCGAGCGAGCCATTCCAGCTCTCGTTGCCAACGGTGTAGCGGCTGCCCGACCGACTCGCGATCACCCCATTCCAGAGGGTGGTGATCTGGCCGTCGAAGTCGAACTCGACCGTCCAACTTCCATACGCGAGCCCGGTGGTGTTGCGAATCGTCACATCGCCATTGAAGCCGCTGCCCCAGTCGCTCGTGACAGCGAATTGGACCGCCGTGGATGGCGTGGGGGTGGAAACAGGCACCGGCGGGGTTGAGGGAGCCGGGTCATTGTCGAGGATCGTGACGATGCCGCTTTGGTCGGCGATCGTTGCCCGCGTCGGCGACGAGAGGTTGATCGAGAAGGTCTCGTTCGGCTCGTAGGCACGGTCCCCCTTGATCGCGATCAGTACCTGCTTGGTGGTCGTCCCAGCAGCAAACGAGACGCTGCCGGCCTTTGCCACGAAGTCGCTGCCGGCCGTGGCGGTGCCGCCGGCCGTCGCAAATCGCACGCTTACCGTGTTTGACGCGGGCTGTGAGAGCCGCAGGGTGATGGCCGCGTTCTGGGTGCCGGCGTCACCTTCGGTGATCGTGACGTCATCGATCGAGATCGACGGCGGAGTGATCGCCATCATGAACCGCGGCTCGAGGGTTTCTGACGACAGGCAGAGGCCGGTCTTTTTGCGGGCGGCGGCCACTCGTCGCTGGAAGCCGCGGCGAAGCTGCCGCGAGGAGAAGCGAAACCAGTCGAGGTTGAAGAAGTCGCTGACGGTGCTGCCATTCATGGGATGTCTCTTTCGCGTTCTGCGGTTGCCCCCGCCGCTCCAATCTGTACGGCGCGGACAGGAACGCTGAACAGCGGTGCGATTCGCTGACCGTTTTCGGCGACCGCCCGGGCGACAGAGGGGGAGCGGTTTTCATCCGAGAAAACGGGGGTCGTCACTGGCGGCGTTCATCCGCCGTTCATCGTCGATTCAGATGGCGTTCATGTTCGGAAGAAGGAATCAGTCCGAAAGAAGTGTCGTTGGCGACGGGACACTTGGTGGGCGAGCATCTGGAGCACGGCCAATGTTTCGGGGTATGCGGGCCGTATGGGGATAGCGAAGCGGCCCCTGAATCGTCGTGATCTTGCAACGCCCGTTCAGGCTGGGGCTTGTGGCGGTGCAGTCTCCCGAGGGCGCGGAGCGCTATCGGACGGGGCGGGGCGCTGCTAGGCCCATGAAGGCATGAATTCGGCCGAGGCGAGCTTCACGGCCGACGCGGAAGCTGAAACACAACGGCAAGAACTGCCTCATCGAGGCTCAGGAGCTTCTCGACAGAGCACCCTTCAGCTGCGCGCAACATGTTGTGGCCAAAGGCTTTCGTCGGATTCTCGTCGGAAAGTGGATCTTCCGCTCTTGATCTGATTCTACGAAAAGTTATAGATATGTTATTTGTTTGACCGATTCGTCTCGACGGGTTCGGGTCTGCCGGCCTGCGTTCCAGCCGAACCCCGAGCCCGACGGAACGATCTGCGTTGTGGCTGTGATGAGAGCGGACGAGCCTAGGACAGCGTCCACTCCCGAAGTCCTTCGGGAGTGCGAGCGTATCGCCCGTGAGCCTACGTGGCTTATCGCTCATTCGGAACTGCAATCGCCCAAACGGAGTATGACGATGGCTGATACTTTCCTCCCCGACGATCCTCAGACGGTGACACGGCTCGACTCCGTGGCGTGCATCTTCGAATGGATGCGATCGATGTCCGGAGCGGACCGGAAGCGGTTTCTGGGATCGCTGATCGAGTGCAGCGAGGATGTGCAGCAGGTCGTCGTCTCGCTGCTGAAAGCAGTGAAGGATCCACAGACTACGACGGCTGAACGGCAGCGGGCGTTGATGACGATCGCGGACGCGCTGTCGCTCAACCCTTGTGCGGAGGACGGGCAGTACGGCCAGGATCTGGCCACGTCGGAACAGGTCGCCGCCGCCACCAGCAAACCATTGGATCGTGATGGACGGAAGACGAACGCTCAGGAGGAATCGTTCGCAGCTCGCCTCAAGGAACTGATGAACGTGAAGCAGATATCTCAGCAGGAGCTCGCGGATCGCATCAAGTGCTCCCAGCCGGCGATCTCCCAGATGCTCAACCGCAGGTGCCGACCTCAGAAACGGACGATCTTGAAGCTAGCGGAGGCTCTGAGCGTGCCTCCGTGCGAACTCTGGCAAGACATCGACGTGGCTGACATGCTCGATGCCGTCGCGAGCTTTCAGCAGGATGACTACACGATGACGGCTGCGGAGGCTCACGCGCTCACGGATAAGGCGACGAAAAATCGACCAAAGGTTCGGGTGAATTCGCTCCCGCCCCGACCGTAATTGAGAGCGTCGATGGCAACGAATCCTTATCAGTTGCATGCAACTCCATTCACGGAAGCCGACCAGGCTCGCTTGGTTGGTTTTTCGTGTGGTGACGCATCGTGGTCACGACATGTCACCGAGTGGATTCTCGGATCTGACGTACTCGATTCGATGAAGAGAAATACTCGCGTCTGGCTGTTTGAGAATGCGGAAAACGAAATCGTTGGTTTTGGCTCCCTCGGTACATCAAGGTGGAGCTGGCCACCTCCCGACGGGTCAAAAGTAACGATCGCGCTGATCCCGATGCTGGGAATCGCAGAGCGGTTTCATGGACAACCGCCGGACTCGCAATGGCGGTATTCACGGCAGATCATCGGGCACTTGATTGCCGAATCGCAGAAACTCGCTCGCGTTGGGCGTGAGGCAGAAGCCAGTGAGCCGGAGTGGCTCGTGTTGATGGTGCATCGTGACAATGCGCGAGCCATTCGATTCTACGAACAGTGCGGCTTTGAACAAATCCCCGGTGTCGAGCGGCGAAGCAATCACGTGGTGATGAAGCTCTGGATCGGCGAATGACAGGAGCTCGTGCCTCAGCCACGTAGGTTGCGACTTGGGCCACGGTCTGTAAGGCGGCTGCCTTCTCTCTTCGCTATGCTTTTCAGTCGGTGAATACGTCAGAGGAGCCGCCGTTCACTCGACCGGAACTACCTCGAGGGGCACCGGCGCCGAGCACTGCCCGCCGTCGGCGGTGGCGCGGAGATGGAAGAGGCGCCGGCCGGGCTTTGCCACCGGGGAAGCCGTGATGAAGAACTCGCGCTCGGTCTGCCCCTCGACGATCAAGAGGCCGTTGAGCCCGATGTTGTCGACATAGCAACCGAAGGGAAGATTGCGGCCGGAGTCGTCGCCGCCGAGCTCGATCCGATCGGCGAAGTCGTGGCGGTCGGCCTTCACGCGAGCGGGGATCGTTTCGCCGGGGCGGATCTTGAACATCAGCGGCTCGCCAGGCACCGTCGGCCGCTTCGTCGGGCGAGATTACATGGGCGGAGGCCGAGAGCAGGCCGATCGCCCGCTCTTGCCCAGCCTCGATCTCGACAGGCCCATGGAACGTGAAGCCCGCCGGGAGGTTTTCAATCGTCACGCGCACCGGGCCTTCAAAGCCTTCACGCGAGCATGTTGGCGGCGGCAGCGGCGTCGAGCAGGCGAGTGAGCCGGAACCAGCGGATCACGCGGCGCCGGACGCGCTCGGTGAGTGCGGCCAGATCGGCCTGGGTGTTCGGTCTGGCCGGTAGGAACGCCGGCGGGGAGTCGCGCCCTACTTCGGCAGCAGCCGGCTCGAAGACACCGTCGGTCACGCATGCGTGGAGACGCACGTGGTGGTTGAGCGCCGAGCCGAAGCGGTGCAGAAAGGAGATGCCCCCGAGCCGTGAACTGGCGGCTCTCGGCATCTCGGCATCAGGGGTTTCGCCTGCCGCCGCGAGCAGGAGCCGTTCGATCTCCGTCAGGAAGATCTTCGTGAGCACCGCGACGGCTCGGGGTCGAGAGGGATGCGGCAATGAGCGTTCTCGGAGAGGCCATCGCGGATGCGATGCGGGCGAAGTCCGACGAGGCCCCAGGCATCAAGAGCAAGATGGACGATGTGGCCGAGGCATTGGCGGCCGTGAGGCGGATCCTGATCGGTGAACTACCGAAGATGCGACGGGCCGGCCGGACCGATGTCAGCGACCTCGCGGTCTCGGTGAATGCCCAGACGCCGGTCTCGGAGCCGCTCTACGCCGTGGCGTGATCGGAGGGCAGGAACAGCGCCGGGCGGGCCTCAGTACCCGGGCCTCCGGCGCGCGGCCCGCCCACCGCCTGGAGCGACATCGTGCAAGCCCACTTTCGACCGGGCATTCTTCCAAGCGACGGATAGCAGGCTGTGGATAAAGCGCCGGCCCGACCGCACGAGGCGGTCGCGAGTGCGTAGCACTCGAGAAAACCGGAGGTTTTCCAAGTGGAAAAAGGACATGGATGACTTTTTCCACGGGCAGCTAGACGAGCCGCCCGTGATCGACATCCACAGGCTCTGAGCGGTGCAGGACGCCAGGGCACCACAAGCCGCCCGACTCGGAGAGACTCCGCGCCGACGGTAAGAAAAACGCCACTTCAAGGGGTAAGCCAGGCGTTCCTGGAGCGACTTTTTGGGCAAGGAAGTCCGCGCGCTCAGCTCACGAGTCGCTCATCAGTCGGGCAATGCTGGCGGATATGCCATTGACCGGGCTATCCTCTATCCTCTCCGGCAGGCTTGTGTTTTCCAAGGGGATGGTTGTGCCGGGGTAAAACGAGCTCGCTCACGAACGTTGAAGCGTTCAGCACGGAGAGGTAAAGAGCGCACCGATGTTTCGTGCCGGCTTGGGCGGTTGGTCAACCTGCTTCTTGGGAGCCATTCAATGCGGTTTACGGTAGTGCTTGAGCAGGAGCCCGACGAAGGGTTCGTGGCGTCAGTTCCGGCGCTTCCCGGATGCGTCAGCCAGGGAGATACCCGCGAACAGGCACTGCGAAATATTCGTGAGGCGATTGAACTGTACCTGGAGGACTGCCGAGAATCGGGCGACCCAATTCCGTCGGAATCCGGAAGAGAGTTTGTCGAGATCGAGGCCGCGTGACCGCGAACCGACATGCCAAAGCTGCCAACGGATTTGAGTGGCCAGGATGTGCGGACGGCGCTCGAGAGACGTCAGTTCGAGTTTCGCCGGCAAAAAGGAAGCCACATGATCCTGGGCCGTTCCGAGCCGGCAGGCCGAGTCGTCGTGCCTGACCACAAGCAAGTCCGTGTCGGTACCTTGCGAAAGATCATTTCGCAAGCGGGCCTTACGGTGGAAGACTTCCTGAAAGCCCTCGCGGGTGACTGACGACCATCGATCGGCATAGGCTGAAACGCATGGCAGCCGGTTCCTGCACCCCGCCCACAGGCCTCCGGCCTTCATGATTTCGAGCGTGAGGATGATCGTCACGCCCATCAGCGATTCGCCAGCGATCAGCCCGCTCGATACCGGCACCGTGGAGGTGATCGACAAGAGAAATCTGGCCGCGCATTCGGTCACAATGCCCGCGGGTGTTACGTACGGCAGTGTTGTGAACGTGACCGCCCTGACACGCAGCCGGCGTATCCACCGGCCTAGAGGCCGACCAGGCGCGCTTGGTTGGTTTTTCGTGTGGCGACGCATCGTGGTCACGGCATGTCACCGAGTGGATTCTCGGATCTGACGTACTCGATTCGATGAAGAGAGATACTCGCGGCGGATACGTCAGAGTAGCCGTCGTTCACTCAGCCGGCAGCACCTCGAGGATCACCGGCGCCGAGCACTGCCCGCCGTCGGCGGTGGCGCGGAGATGAAAGAGCCTGCGGCCGGGCTTGGCGACGGGGGAGGCCGTGATGACGAACTCCCGCTCCGATTGCCCCTCGACGATCAACAGGCCGTTGAGCCCGATGTTGTCGACATAGCAGCCGAAGGGGAGGTTGCGGCCGGAGTCGTCGCCGCCGAGCTCGATCCGGTCGGCGAAGTCGTGGCGGTCGGCCTTCACTCGGGCGGGGATCGTTTCGCCAGGACGGATCCTGAACATCAGCGGCTCCCCCGGCACCGTCGGCCCCTTGCCGTCGGCGTCGAGGATCGCCACGGTGAGCTTTGGCTTCTCGGCGAGTTTTAGATCGCCAAGGCTGCCGAGG
>CALQRA010000059.1 GCA_943332855.1 Candidatus Kuenenia stuttgartensis | reverse complement strand
TGAGCGTGTTCTGGGCCTCCTTGCCACTCCTCGATGCCGTCGTCACCGCCAGGCAGGTGGCGGCGGCGAGCGCTGCCAGGCCGACGAACGCGATCACCGTCACCGCCGCCCCGGCGCCGAGCGCCGGCAGCTGCACGGCGGGGAGGAAGCGCAGGCCGACCGCCCCGGTCAGGGCGATCGAGAGGCAGTTGGCGGCGAGCGTTGCCAGGGTGACGGCGTAGACAGCGAGGAACTTCCCGAACACGATGCTGCCGGTGCTGCAGGGGGCCATGAGCAGGGTTTCAATCGTCCCGCGCTCCTTCTCGCCGGCGATCGCGTCGATGGCCGGGTAGAAGGCGCCCGTCATCGTCAGGACCGAGAGGAGGACGAGGATCGACGCGGTCAGCGCCGGGAGGATCGTCTCGGAGGCCACCGCCGTACCCCCGGCTGTCTCCCCGAGCACGCGGAGGCGGATCGGCTGGAGGATGCTCTCGGGCAATCCGGCCCGGTTCACCCGGCTGGTGCGGATCGCCTCGGCAACGCCGCGGATCACCCCCTCGAACTGCTCCCGCGAGCGGCCGATGGTGCGCCGCGAGGGGAAGCGGACATCGAGGTCGACCGTCCCTTCGGCATCGAGGGCCGACACGATCCCCTCCGGGGCATCGATCCAGACATCCGCCGCGCCGTCCTCGACGGCAGCGATGGCCGACTCCGGATCACCATGGAGGAACGACATCGCGGAGGGCCAAGGGATTTCGCCCGTGGTCACCGGCTTCCCCCGTTTCACCACGCCATCGATCCGCGCGGCGAGTGCCCCGGCCTCGGGGCCGCTCATCGCCACCGTCAGGGGCGTTGGCGCGGCGCGGGCCTCGAGATCACTGACGGCGGTCCGCAGCCCGAGGGCGCTGGAGAGGGCGACGAGCGGGTAGGTGACCATCGGGAGGAGGAGCGTGACAAACAGCGTTCTTCGGTCGCGGACGAACTCCAGCAGGTCGCGCCGGGCGATCGACACCGCCGCGCCGAAGGACGTGTTCATGGCGGCGTCGGGGAGGGCGGAAGGGGCGGTCATTCGGCGCGAGCCCCTGCGATGGCCGCGAAGAACGCCTCCTCGAGACCGCCGGCCTCCCCCACGAATGCCTCGCGCGTCCCCTTCGCCACCACCCGGCCGCCATGGATGACGACGAACCGGTTGCAGCGATTCTCGATCTCGTGGAGGCGATGGGAGGAGAGGAGGATCGCCCGTCCGCTGCTGCGGAGATCGGTGAGGAAGGCGAGCAGGTCGCGGGCCCCGAGGACGTCGAGGGCGTTGGTCGGTTCGTCGAGGACCAAGCTCGGCGGATCGTGGACGAGGGCCCGGCCGACGCTGACGCGCTGCCGCTGCCCGGAGGAGAGCCGGCCGGCGGGGCGATCGGCGCACGTGCCGAGGTCGAGGACATCGATGAGCCGGTCGACCCGGGCTTCGAGCGCGTCTCCGCGGAGGCCGTGGAGGGCGCCGAAGGAGTGAAGGATCTCGCGGGCCGAAAGCCGATCGGGGACACCGGTGGTGGCCGAGACGTAGCCGAGCCGACGGCGCGCTCCGACCGGGTCGGTGGCGACATCACAGCCG
The DNA here is from genome assembly GCA_943332855.1 of Candidatus Kuenenia stuttgartensis. GTDB lineage: Bacteria > Planctomycetota > Planctomycetia > Pirellulales > UBA1268 > QWOP01. The sequence continues at coordinate 21,391 of CALQRA010000059.1, read as the reverse complement.
CCGACGCGGGCCGTGCCGGAGGTCGGGCTGAGGAGCGTGGCGAGCATCCGCAGGGTGGTCGTCTTGCCGGCCCCATTAGCGCCCAGGAGCCCGACCATCTCGCCGGGATTGACCGTGAACGAGACTCCGTCGACGGCCCGGACGATCCCCCCCGACGAGGCGCGGTAATGTTTGACCAGATCCTCCACCTCGATCATGTCAGCTCTCCTCGCTCGGGGGGAACTGTCGCCATTCGACGATCGCCACCGCGACGGCGAGAAACACCACCGTGAGGATCAGCACCGCGGCGACCTGGGCCCACGGTGGGCGGTCGTCGACGAGCAGTTGGAGCTCGATCGGCATGTTCTGGCGCCAATCCATGAAGCGCACCAGGAGTGTCCGCAGGCGGAGGGAGACGGTGAGCTGGTTGACCACGGCCGGGATCAGCCCGGCGAGATACTCCACGACGAGGGCCACGCCGACGCTGGCGACCAGCGCCCGCTTGGGAATGATCACCGCCGGGAGTGAGAAGAGCGCCGCGCGGCCGATGCAGGACAGACAGACGAGCAGCGAGAAGGGGCCGAGCAGGATCAAGCCATTCTCGATCACCCCAACCGACAGGGCGAGGAGGAGCGCGAAGAGCGCTACGGCCCCGGTCCAGAGCACGGCGGCGAGCCAGGTGCCCAGGAGGAGCGCCCGCCGGCCCCCGGGTCTGACGGCGATGTGTACCCAGGTGCCGCGCTCGAGCTCGTCGGCAACCACCGGGCAGATCGTCACCAGCAGCCCCAGCATGCAGACCGCCTCCGGCACCAGAGCGTAGAGGAGGATCGCTCCCAGGTCGGTGTCGAGGGCACTCCCCCGGGCCTTCGTGGCCGCCAAGAGCACGGCGGTGGGGAAGGCGGCCCCGATCGCCGCCAGGGCGAGCCGAGGAGGGGTGAGGAGGCGATTGATCTGGAAGCGGGCCACCGCCACGATGGACGCCAGGGCAGGAAGGGGAGCCAGGGCAGGAAGGGGAGCCAGGGCAGGAAGGGAAGGCAATTGGTCCGGTGCCCTGGCCGGTGGGGGCGTCTGGCCGGTCATGGTGCCACCCCACGGTGCACCTGCACGAGCCGGCCGAAGATCCCCTCGAGCGACCGGTCTCCCGGGACGAGCTCGCGGATCAGAATCCCCTCGGCGTTGGCTGCCTCGACGACCCAATCGGCCAGCAGCCGCGGGGCCCGGGTGTCGACGATGAAGGCGTCGGCACCGACGAACCGCACCCCCTCCGCCTCGGGGCATCGGCAGGCCAGCTCCGCGAGCCTGCGGGGCGCGGTCGAGACGACACGCACTTCCGAGGGGAGGGTGTCGACGAGTTGGCTGATCTCGTGAACGCTGCCGCTGGCGACCAGCCGACCGCCGAGGATCACCGCCAGCCCCGCCTGGAGGGCCTCCACCTCGTGGAGGAGATGGCTGGCAATGAGGAGGCTGCGCGAGCGCGCCCAGGTCCGCACGAGCGTCACGAGCTCATGGCGGGCCACCGGATCGAGGCCGTCGAACGGCTCGTCGAGAACGAGGAGATCGGGATCGTGGGCCATGGCCCCGGCGAGCTTGGCTCGTTGCCGCATCCCCTTGGAGAGCGTCGAGAGGGGGCGCCCGGCCGCCTCACCGAGCCCCACCTGTTCGAGGGTTTCTTCGGCCAGCCGCCGGGCCGCGGCCGGAGTGAAGCCCGACAGCTGCACGAGGTAGCGGACCCACTCCCGCGGCGTCGCGGAGCGCTCGGTGAGATCAGATGCCGGGCAGTAACCGATCCGCCGCAGCACCCGGGCGTTGAAGAAGGGGCGCTCGCCGAAGACGCGGACCTGGCCGATCGAAGGGCGAAGCTGGCCGGTGACGAGACCGAGGAACGTCGTTTTTCCGGCGCCGTTGGGGCCGAGCAGGCCGTAGGCGCCTGCGCCAAGTTCGACCGTGACATCGTTGACGCCGATGACGGAGCCGTAGAGCTTTGTGACGTGGGACAGGGAGATCATGCTGGGGGGCTTGGTGCGGGGGACTTCTTGCGGGGGGGCGTCAGGCACGGGCGGGGGCGTCGACGCGCCACCAGAGAACGACGGCCGAGACGACCGACACGATTCCGAGCGACAGCAGCGGGGGGAGGATCGCCTGCCAGCGGTGCTCAATGCCGAACACCCAGGCCTGGATCACCCCGAGGGCATGATAGGGGGAGAGCCAGGCCCAGCGATCGATGGTGGCGTCGACCCCGGTGACTCGGGAGAACCAGCGAACCCGTCGCGCGTTGGGCCGTCGGCCGTCGCCCGGCGCGCGTCCCTCGATGAAGTCGACGATGGTCTCGCCGAGATCCCCTGCCGGCGCTCGGGGGCGGACATTCGCCCGGCGCGGCCGCACCGACCCCTCCTCGACCGAAAACTCCCCCGGAACCGACGGTTGGGAGACGACCGAATCGTCGCTCACCCGCTGGACCATATCGGCAGTGGACAGCGACGTGTGGGCGATCCAGCAGGCAGCCCAGGTGGCAAACCACGCAAAGCTCGCGATCCGGCTCTCGGCGGTGACCGACGAATAGGCCAGCGCCATGAGCACCGTGGGGATGGCCAGGGCGAGGCTGGCCACGATGATCCGCAGGGGCAGATCCCAGGTCGTCACCGCGACCCACAGGCTCGGGCTCACCGCCACCCCCGCCACCCACAGGCTCAAGGCCGGGAGCATCGTGATCGAGGCGACGAGGAGGCCGAGGATGAGCAGTTTCCCGGCGACGTACTCGAACTTGCCCACGGGGCGCGTGAAGTAGATCAGCCAGGCCTTGACGCGCAGATCGCGCGACACCAGCGTCGGCGCCACCAGCCCCACCACGATCGCCAAGAGGATCGCCTGGGGGGAGCGCATGAAGGCGAGCATCAGCCGCGCCCAGACCATGCGGCGCGTCCGGTTGGCTTGCTCCTCGGGGCCGAGGTGCCGATCGGCAGGGGCGTCGATCGGGCCGAGCGACTCGGCAATCACCCGCCCGAGGATCCCCACGCCGTCGACATTTCGGCCGAGGCGAGCCGATTCACGGATCGAGTCGAGTCGCCCCTCGTCGATCGCCTGCTCGAAGACGAAGAAACTCCCGGCGAAGACCAGCGCCGGGCTCCAGGCGAAGAAGACGGCGCGGCGCAGCCAGCGGCTCGTCCACGCCAGGGTGAGGCCGGTGGTGGCGATGACGAAGATCGCGGCGAGCGAGCCGGAGCGCCGGCCCTGCCAGGGGCGGTAGCCGACGTCATGGAGCGGCATGGAGGGACTCCGATGGGGGGGCCTGGAGCGCTTCGAGAAACACCTCCTCAAAGGGGCGGCAGGCTGCCTGCAGCGATCGGACACGGATCCCCAGATCGCGTACCTCCGCCCACATTCCGGCGAGGGCGTCCGGGGTGGAGAGCTGGAGGAGAACCACCCCTTCCTGCGCGCCATCCCCCGGCGCCATCGTGCCGACGGCGGCGGAGAAGCGACCTTCGGAACCGGCCGCAGCGGGGAACAGATCGGTGGAGTGGGGGCGGCGGGCGGGGATCCCGCGGGCCACGAGGCGGCGGACGAGTTCGTCGACCGGGCCGGCCACCTCGAGCCGCTCCTCCGGGGTCGGCGGGTGCGTCAGCGCGCGGATCGATCCCGTCAGCCGGACGCGGCCGGCGGCGAGAACGATGACCGAATCGCAGATCGCCTGGACGTCAGGGAGCACATGGGTCGAGATCAGGATCGTCTTGCCGTGCTCGCGGGCGAGGGTGGTGAGCCGGCCGAGCATCGCCCGCCGTTCGATCGGATCGAGGCCGTTGGTCGGTTCGTCGAGGATCACCAGCCGTGGGTCGTGGACGATGGCCGCAGCGAACGAGATCTTCTGCCGCATCCCCACCGACAGGGTTTCCACCGGCCGGTAGCGCTCTTGGCCGGCATTGCACCAATCGAGCACCTCGTGCGCCCGACGGAGCGACTCGATCCCGGGGATCCCCGAGAGGCGGGCGGCGTAGCGGACCATTTCCACCCCCGAAAGCCCCGGTACGGCGCATTCGTCCTCCGGGACAACGCCGACGAATCGGCGCACGGCTCGGGGCTCGCGGCGCGGGTCGATCCCGAACACGCGCACGCTCCCCTCGGCGAGGCGCACCAGCCCGAGGATCGCCTTCACGAGCGTGCTTTTGCCGGCCCCGTTGGGCCCCACGAGCCCGGTGATCCCCGGTTTCACGCGCAGCGAAACGCGGTCGAGCACGGTGCGCTGCCCGTAGCGCTTCACGACCCCCGTGGCCTGCACCGGCTCTTCCACGGGTGGCGATCCGATCATGCGTGCCTGGTGCCCGGGCCCTCTCGATTCGATCCCATTCCCGACGACCGGCCCGGAGGGGCTCATCCGTCCATCACTTCCGCTTCCTTGACCCGCGCCAGATCCGCGACCTTCGCCTCGTAGGTCTTCGTGAGCTCCTGCACCTCCTCCTTGGTGGAGTCGCAGTCGTCCTCCGTCAGGGTGCCGTCGGTCTTCTCGGTGTCGGACGCCTTGTTGGCATCGCGGCGGACGTTGCGGATCGCCACCTTCGCCTCCTCGGCGAGCTCCCTGATGCGCGACGACATCTTCTTGCGGACGTCAGTCGACAGGGCGGGGATCGTGATCCGGATCACTCGGCCGTCGCTCTGCGGGTTGAAGCCGAGGTCAGAGGCCTGGATCGCCTTCTCAATGTCCTTGATCGTGCCGGGGTCGAAGGGGCGGACAACGATCTGGTTCGGTTCAGGGGCGCCGACGCTGGCGAGGGCCTTGATCGGCGTCGGCGAGCCGTAGACCTCCACGCGCAGCGAATCGACGAGCCCGGGGTTGGCCCGTCCGGTGCGGATGCCGGTGAGCTGGTGACGGAACACGTCGACCGCCTTCTCCATCCGCTCCTCGGCATCCAAGAGGATCACGTCGACCGGCATGCGGGCACACTCCTTCGTGGGGCTGTCGTCGGGCCATAAACCAAGTCGTCGGGCCGGCTGCCCCGGCCCGAGGGTGCGGAATTGTCCCTCCGCCGCGACCACGTCACAATTCTCACGGGGGGGAAGTTGGCACGCAAGCGTCCTGCGGCCAGAGCGTTCCCGACTCCCATCCCGGCAGTGGGATCCCCGCCGACACGCACGCCCTGAGGCTTCCATGATCATCCCTCCCCCCCGCGCCCCGCTCGCCCCCCGCTTGAGGATTCTCCTCCTTTCGGTCATGGCGACGGCCGCCGCCACGGGAGCCGACGCGATCGAACGCCGTCTTCCCCCTCCGGCACCCCCGATCGCCGAACTCGTCGCCAAGCTCGACGACGGACAACGCGCCGCCTGGGAGCAGGTGCCCCAGCGGCTGGCAGCCGTGCGGACGAGGATCGCCCAGATTTCCTTCCCCGACGACGGGCTCCGGGCGGAGATCGATGTGTTTCCCAAGGCGGTGGCGTATGCCCTGGAATGCGGCGAGTGGTGGGATCCGCAGCACTTAGAGCGGGCGACCTGGGCGCTCGACGAGGCCGAGCGTCGGCTCGACGGACTCGCCGCTGGACAGACAAGCTGGCGCGAGGGGGCATTCGTGCCCCTGGCCTACCGGTCCCGGATCGACGGATCGTCGCAGCCCTTTGGGATCGTGGTGCCTGAGGGGCTCGACCGCTCCCAGCCGGTGCCGGTGTGGATCTGGCTCCATGGCCGCGGCGAGCGCGACACCGATCTCCACTTCCTCTGGCAAAAGGCACGCAAGACCGGCGAGTTCTTTCCCAACGACGCCATCGTCCTCCATCCCTTCGGACGCTACTGCAACGGCTGGAAGGGGCCCGGAATGATCGACGTCTTCGAGGCCCTCGACGCCCTCGATCGCGTCATCCCTGTCGACCGCGATCGGGTGGTGCTCGCCGGCTTCTCCATGGGAGGAGCGGGGGCGTGGGAGATCGGTGCCCGGCGCACCGACCGGTTCTGCGCGGTTCACGGCGGCGCCGGCTTCGTCGACACCTCGCGCTTCATTGGCATCGATCCGGGCGACGTGCCCCCGTGGGAGTCGCGGCTCTGGCTCCTCACCGACGTGCCGCCGGTGGCCCGGAACCTCCTCAACCTCCCGGTGATCGCCTACTCCGGCGAGAAAGACGGCCAGCGGGCCGCCAGCGAAATCATGGTGGCGACGCTGGCTGCCGAGGGGCGCGAGATCCCGCACCAAATTGGCGCCGGGATGGAGCACCGCTACGACGATCCTTCGCGCGCGGCCATCGCCGCCTTCCTCAGGCCCGCCATCGCTGCCGGCCGGCCCCTGTCCCCCGACACCGTCCACTGGGCCGGCACGACGCTCGCCGATGGCGGGGCGTGGTGGGTCGAGCCGCTCGGCCTCGGCGAGCACTGTGCGCCCGCGCGGATCGACGCGGTGCGCTCTTTGAAGGGATCGACTCTCCGTGTCGAGACGGCCAACGTCACCGCCGTGCATCTTCGCGACATTCCCGCGCCCTGCCGGATCGAGATCGACGGCACCCCGATCGCGTACGAGGCGCCCGATCCGGAGGGCGACACCGGTGCGGTGGTCCTGGCCCGCGCGGGGCTCGCTCCCGACGGCGCGTGGGGCATCGTCGACTTTTCCGCGCTGCCGACGAAGCGCAAGCGTCCCGGGCTCACCGGCCCGATTGACGAGGCCTTTGAGGCGCCGTTTGTCGTCGTGCCGCCGGTCGGGCCAGGCCTGTCACCCGCGGTCGACCGCTTTGTGGCGGAGGAGTTTGCCCATCTGAAGCGCCGCTGGCACGACCTCTACCGCGGTGAGTTGCCGGTCGTGGAGGCAAATGACGTCACTGACGAGATCCTCCGCACGAAGCACCTCGTTCTGTTCGGCGACGAGTCTTCCAATCCGCTCGTCGCCCGCGCCCTGCCGGGATTGCCGCTGCGCTGGACGCCTGAGGGGATCGTGCTCGGTCCGGGCACCGCGGGCGAACGCCGCTTTCCCGGGGCCGGCCAGGTCCCGGTGCTCATCCACCCCAATCCGCTCTCCCCTCCCGACGCCGATCATCGCTATCTCGTGCTGAATTCCGGCTTCACCTTCCGCGAGGAGCACGACGTCAACAACGCCCTGCAAAATCGCCGCCTCCCCGACTGGGCGGTGATCGATCTCGCCGTGCCCCCCGATGGCCGCGATCCGGGGGGAATCGTCGCCGCCGACTTCTTCGACGAGGCTTGGGGGGTGAAGCCGCGGGAGTGAGGCGAGTCGCTCAAACCCACCAGTCCCGCCGCTCACCCCACCAGGACCGTCGGCCGCCGCCCGGTGTCGGGCACGGCCTTCTCGACGAGGTCGTAGACGACGTTCGGGACGTCCCCTTGGCCGAAGAGGAGGAACTCGAGCGCGAGCTTGAGGCTGCTCCCCTGGCTCCAGCCGAAGACGACGTCGAGCGGCCTGCCCAACTTGCACATCTCGATGGCGATCTGGGCGATCGTGTGCGACACGCTGACGACGTCGCGGGCGACGATCACGAACCGCTCCCCCTCCTGCTTGGCGGAGAGGATCGGGGCGTTGGCGAACTCGCTGGTGTCACCGTAGTGAACCTCGAGGAACACGATCGGCACCTCGGCGGGGATCCGGTGGCGCTGGCGGATCTCCGCCTCCTTCTCGTCGAGCGAGCGGTGGCCGGGGCGGTGCGGCACGAGGACACGGAAGGCCCCCTCGGCGCAGATGTCGGTCCACAGCATGCGCGCGGAGTCGTCAGCGAAGCGGAATTCCTTGTGCCGCAGCTCCTGACTCCGCCACACGCGCGACACGATCGAGATCACGAGCACTGACGCGATGAACATCGAGGCGATGATGATGCCGTCGGGGCGCTCGGAGATGTTCGTGATCGTCGTGTAGATGAAGACGAGCGTGATCAGCGCGAAGGCAACCCGCTTGAGCAGGTGGTGATCGGCCCCCGCCGAGGCCTCGTGCTGCATGTGCACCAGCGACGCGATGCAGGCGCTGGTCATGAGGACGAGCACACCGGTGGCATAGGCGCCCCCCTGCGCCGTGACATCGGCCTTGAAGGCCCACGTCACGAGGAGATTGATGACGGTGAAGGCGATCACGAGGGGGCGGTAGGCGGAGGCCCACTCTGGCGCCATGCCGTAGCGCGGCAGGTAGCGCGGCACCATGTTGAGGAGGCCGGCCATCGCCGAGGCCCCGGCGAACCAAAGGATGAGGATCGTCGAGATGTCGTAGACCGTGCCGAAGATCGGGCCGAAGAGCGGGCTGATGTTGAGCGGGCTCTCGCCATGGGCGACATAGGCGAGTGCCCGGTCGAGGGCCTTCCCCTTGAAGGTGATCTCGCCGGCGTCGTCTTTGTCCATCCGCAGCTCGTCGGCCGGGATGATCGTGTTGGTGCCGGTAACGAGCGAGGAGCCGATGAGGAAAAACGACATGATCAGGGCGGCGGTGAGCATGAGCCGACGCGTATTGGCGATCCGCGCCTGTTCGTCGTCTGGGTTTTCATCACTGCCGCGGACGAGGTGGATGAGGAGCACGCCCGTCTCGAAGCCGGAGAGGCCGAGGGCGAGCTTGGGGAAGATCAACAGCGAGATCCCCAGGGCCACCCACAGGCCGTGCCCCTCGAGCGGCGCCTCGTGGAGGTGGTAGGTGCCCGAGGCGATCTCCGCGAACCACTGTTGGAGCAGCGCGGGGTGGGTGAGGAGGTGCCACAGCCCGCTGGCGATGATCAGGAACGACAGCCCGAGGAAGACGATGACGAGGACCGTGGCGATGCCCACGACCTCGGAGTAGCCCTTGAGGAACATCGCCCCGAGGAGCAGGAGGAGCACCGCCGCTATGACGATCTGATTGTGGGCCCAGGGCGGGGCGCTCCCTGCGAAGAGCGAATTGCTGATGAGGTGCGCGGCGGCGTCGGCGGCGGAGAGCGTCTTCGTGATCACGAAGTCGGTGGCGGCGAAGCCAATCAGGACGAGGACCCCGATCTTTCCCTTCCAGCCGCTCACGAGCCGCTCGATCATCCCGATCGAGCCGACGCCGTCGGGGGTCTGGCCGGCGACGTAGCTGTAGACGGGGTAGGCCCCGAAGAGTGTCACGAGGACGAGGACGAGCGTGGCGAGCGGGGCGAGCGTGCCGGCCCCTTCGAAGGCGATCGACGGTTGGTAGCCGAGGGTGCTGAAGTAGTCGACGCCACACAGGCACATGATCAGCCACCACGCGTAGTGGTGGTGCTGACCGTGGGAAGACTCACTCACGGGGGCGCATCGCTCCTGCTGGGGGATCGGACGACGCTCGCAGTCTAACCGTCATGCTGGTCGTCGGGAGGGCCGCCCCGCTCACTGCCATTCCGGAAGATCGACGCCCCGCTTCTTCGACTGGGCCTTGAGGGCCTCGGCGTAGCGGTCGAAGAGCTTGCGGCGGTCGTCCTCCTTCGGCGGCTTCTGGCGCCGGCCTTTCTCTTCTTGCGCCTGCGGGGAGAGCCCGAAGCGGAGCTTCCGGTAAGCGATCGTCCGGTCGATCCCCTCGTCGGCGAGCCGCGGCCTCTCCGACTCCGGGGCGGCCAAGAAGGCGTCGATCGCCTCGTCGCGGCACTGCTTCCACTCCTCGTCGAGGGCCTTACGGGCGGTCTCGAGCTCGGCCTTGGTCATCTGATCGGCGTTGCGGATCACCTCGGCGACCGCCTTCTTCCCCTCCGCCCCGCGCATCGAACCGGTCAGCAGCCCCTTTTGGATCGTGGCGGTCGCGCCGACAAGATTAGGCCGACGGCCGAGGGTCATCCAGGCCCCCCCGGCAATCGTTCCCATCCCGATGACGCCGAGGAGGGCGAGGATCACGATGCCGCTCCCCTTCGATGCGGGCGCGGGGGAAGCCTGCGGAGCGGGCGTGGCCCCCGGAGCCGAGCCCTGGCGCGGAGCCGCTTTGGCCTTCTGGCCCGGGGCTGCGGCGGGGGTGGGAAGCGGCTTTCCCTGGGCAACCGCCCGAGCCGCCGCGAGGCGGGCCTGGGCTTCGGGGCTCAACTGACGGGCCATGGTGATCTCCTCCGAAGGCTGACAGGCAGTGGAAAAAGCCGTCCTTGGCATCGTTCCACGGCACGAATCATGGAAACGGCCCGCCCCTCAACGGGTGGCGGAGGCGTTCACGGTCGGCGAAGCCTCGCGTCGGGCGAGGGGCCGGGTTTCGGGGCTAAGGTGGCCGCGTCAGGTTCCCGTGCCTGCAGCGCCGTCGGTCGGCTTGGTCGGATCGTTGCCGTCGCTGATCGTGGAATACCACCGCAGCACGTCGAGATCGGTGTCGGGTGTGAGCCCCTCGACATGGCCGTCGAGGAACAAGAAGAGCGAGATCCCGCCGGCATGCTGGCTGCCGAACTTCCGGCTGTTGGTGTCTTTCGGACCGCTGGCGAGCCCCCGGGCCGTGTCGCGGAACAGGCAGTGGGGGGTGTCGGCGGCGAACATCGAAGTGTCCCCCTGCCAGTACTGAACCATGTTCTGGGGCCATGCCGGATCGATCGGGATCATATGCCGCTCGCCGATGGCAATCGTCTGGCTCAAGCCGTCGGTCACCCACGACGCCTTCACCGCCGAGAAGGTGAAGATCGGGCCGGCCTGTCGACCGTCGACACCCGCCCCATTCTCGGCGCTGTAGTTGAAGTATGTCCCGGCATTGGCGGAATAGTCGCCGCCGGCCGCGGCCGCCATGACGACAGGGACATCATTGTTGTTGTCAAAGTTGCGGGTGTTGTTCGGGGGCCGCCGGCTGGGGCAGAAGAACGCGGCGACGGCCGTTCGCATCGACTGCGAATTGAGGGTGTCATCGGCCCGGGCCGTCGGCACGTAGGCATTGGCGATCGCCGTCTCTTCCATGTAGGGGAGCATGCGGAAAGCCCAGGAAGTCCCGATCTGCTCGCGGGTATTGCGGCCGGAAGGGAAGGTTTTCTTGGCGTCGTGGTGGAGTGTGACGGCCAGCCCCTGCTGCTTGAGATTGTTGCTGCAGGCCATCCGATTGGCTGCCTCACGGGCCGCCTGGACCGCCGGAAGGAGGAGCCCGACCAGGGTGCCGATGATGGCGATCACCACGAGGAGTTCGACGAGCGTGAAGCCGCGCCGGACGCCCCTGGCGATCAACTTCGTTGCAGCCCCACGACTCTTCCAACCGTTGTTCAGACGACTCTTTAGCGTGCCAACCATGGTGAACTCTCCCGGCCGCAACCCACCCAGAGCCGACGAGGCAGGGGGCAGGAGGTGACCGCCAAAAGAGCCATTGTCGAGCGGCGGGGAGGGTCAGTCAAGGAAGACTGGGGGCTCAAGGTCGCCTCAAAACCCGCAAGCTACCAGGGCCGCCCAGGCTCTGGGGGGATCGGTAGCCTGCGTCGAAAAGGAGGCCGTGATTCACCCTTTGTGGGGGGTGAAGTGGGGAAGATTCGACCGAGGAGGGGGCTAAAAAAACCCCCGGGGCCAGATCCGAACCCCCTTTTGAGAGTGACTTTTCCGACGACCGTCAGCCCGGGCGCGAGACCCGACTCCCGATCCGCTCCCCCGCGATCGCCCGGACGATGTTCCCTTCGCGCCGGTAGTTGAACACCAGGATCGGCATGTCGTGCTCCATGCACTGGGAGATCGCCGTCACATCCATGACCCGGAGGTTCTGGTCGCGGATCTGCTGGTAGGAGAGATCGCGATAGAGGATCGCGTGGGGATTTTTCTCCGGATCGTCGGAGTAGACGCCGTCGACCCGGGTCGCCTTCATGAGAACATCCGCCTCGAGCTCAAGGGCCCGTTGGGCGGCGGCGGTGTCGGTGGTCACAAACGGGCTGCCGGTGCCCGCCGCGAGGATCACGATCCGCCCCTTCTCCAGATGGCGGCGGGCGCGACGGCGGATGTAGGGCTCGGCGACGCCGTCCATGCGGATCGCCGTCATCAGCCGCGTCTGGGCCCCCAGGCTCTCGAGGGCATCCTGGAGCGCCAGGCCATTGATCACGGTGGCGAGCATCCCCATCGAGTGGGCCGTCGCCTCGTGGACACCGGAGTTTCCGGCGGTGAATGAGGCTCCGCGGAGGATGTTGCCACCCCCGATCACGATCGCCAGTTCGACCCCCCGGGAGGCCGCCAGGAAGACCTGCCGGGCGACGAGGAGGACTTCGTCCATTGAGATCCCGCGCTCGCCGGGGCGGACGAAGCTCTCCCCCGAGAGCTTCAGGAGCACGCGACGGTAGACCACCGCAGCCCCTTCAACGGCCCCGTTTGCCTGGCCCGGAAGTCCGGCCGGCCCGGCGTCCGGTCCCTTCACGCCACTCTGTCTGGCCTCCATCGGAAGAGTCTCCCGCACGGGCAGATGTCAGCCGCCGAGTTTCCAGTTCTCGACACGCTTCACTTCGAGCCCGGCCGACTTGGCCAGTTGGCCGACGGTCTGCTTGTCGTCCTTCACAAACGGCTGCTCGAGGAGGACACACTGGCTGAAGAAGTTGCGCAGCCGTCCCTCGATCATCTTGGCGATGATGTTTTCCGGCTTCCCTTCGCCGCGGGCCGCCTCGGTGAGGATCTCGCGTTCCTTGGCCACCGCCGCGGGATCGAGGTCTTCCTTCGTGATCGCCTGCGGCGCGAGGGCGACGACGTGCATCGAGATGTCCTTGGCGACGGTGGCGGCGTCGGGGCCGGTCGTCTTCCCCGCGATCTCGACGATCGCTCCCTTCGAGCCGTCGTGGTGCGCGTAGCCGCCACAGGGGGCGTCGATGCGGCAGATCCGCGCCAGGTCGAACACCTCGCGCATCCGGTTGAAGAGATCGTCCTTGATCTCCGCCAGGGTCTTGTCGGGGTGGGCGTGGCTCTTCTGGGCGAGGAGCTCGGCCGGGGTCTTCGCGCCGGGCCCGAGGGCCAGCGTCGTGGCGATGTCCTCGGCGAGGGCCTTGAAGTCTTGGCTGTTGGCCACCGGAGCGCTCTCGCACTTCAGCTCGATGATCGTGCCGACGTTCTTGGCGGGATCGGCGTAGACCGCCAGACGCCCCGTCGAGGTTTCACGGTCGGCGCGCATCGCCTGTGTTTTGACCCCCTGCTTGCGGAGCCATTCCACCGCCTGCTCCGTGTTGCCGCCGCACTCCAGGAGGGCCTTCTTGCATTCCATCATCGGCAGTCCGGTCTTATCCCGGAGTGCCATCACCGCTGCGGCCGTGATCTCTGCCATGGAAAAAGCTCCTTCCAGAAATGAACGTGGAAAATGGGGTGATTCCTGATCGGTTCAAGAGCCCAAAGCCCCGCCCCAGACCAGAACAAGACAACCGGCGAAGCGCCCTGTTGCGGGCGCTCCTGCCGGCCGTCGAAAGACAAAAGACAGTGAGGGCGGCCATCCCCCCGCACCATGCCGGGCAGTCGGCCCGCGGTCGATCAGGTCTTCGGCGGACGGGGCGCTACCCGCTTGCCAACATTCGACCGGGCCTTCGGAGACGACTTGCCGTCGACGTCGGCCCCTTCGGCAGCAGCCTGGGCGTCGGTCGAGGTGTTCACCTTCCCCTCGAGGATCGCATCGGCGAGCCGGGAGGCGACCAATTCGATCGAGCGGATCGAGTCGTCGTTGCCCGGGATCGGAAGATCGACCAGATCGGGGTCGCAGTCGGTATCGATCAGCGCGACCGTCGTGATCCCCATCTTTCGGGCTTCGCTGATGGCGTTCTTTTCCTTCTTGGGATCGAACACCACGAGGCACTCGGGGAGCCGCGACAGGGTGCGGATGCCGCCGAGATTCCGCTCCATCTTGCGAAACTCGCGCCGCAGCGACGACTGCATCTTTTTGGAGTAAGCGCCGAACTCGTCCGACGGCATGAGTTTCTCGAGTTGCTCCAGCCGCGCCAGCCGGTTGCGGATCGTGCGAAAATTGGTCAGCGTGCCACCGAGCCAGCGGTCGGAAACGTAGGGCATGCCGCAGCGCAACGCCTCGCGGGCGACCGCCTCGGCCCCCTGCCGCTTCGTCCCGACAAACAGGATCAGGCTGCCGGTCGACGCGACCTGCTTGAGATACTTCCGGGCCCGGAGCAGGCCGCGGATCGTCTCGCGGACGTCGATGATGTGGATGAGATTCCGGCGCCCATGGATATAGGGCCGCATCTTCGGGTTCCAGCGGCTGGCACGATGGCCAAAGTGCACGCCGGCTTCGATCAGTTCCTGGGCCAGGACGTTCGACACGCTCATCACTCGTGGGGTGGGGAGAAAGGGAGCTGGCGGAAAGTGCCTTGACAGACCGCCGCGATCGCGGGGGCAGTCCCGCAAACTATTCGTATTTTCCGGCCCATGTCAACGCTTACCTGCCAGGACCGGGCGTGACGGGGCATCCCCAGGGGCACCGCTTGAATCGTCCCGGCGGGCCGAACTACACTTGAGATACCTTCTGGATGCCGTTTTCGGCCGGTTTTCGCCGTTTCCTCGGGGCCAGAGCTGTGGCAATGCGCGCTTTGCAGGGCCGGGTGACCCCCGGCCCGGCGGGCGTTTTTCCCGTTGGCATCCCATTCCTGGCTCCAGACTGCCTCCTCCCTGCCCCCCCGAAACTACCCTATCTTCCTGATCGTCAGCCCTCGATTCCGCCTCGGTCCTGGTCTCGCTTCCACTCCTTTCCTCCGGTCTCCCCCCATGCGACACGTCCTTTCGGCCACGGTCCAGAATGTTCCTGGCGTGCTGGCCCATGTCTCGGGCATGCTCGCCTCCCGGGGCTACAACATCGACAGCCTCGCCGTCGGCGAGACGGAGGACCGGCGTTTCTCCCGCATGACCTTCGTGCTCCGGGGTGACGACCGGGTGCTCGACCAGGTCCGCCGCCAGCTCGAGAAGATCGTCACGGTTGTCCGCGTCGACGACATCAGCTCGCGCAATTACGTCGAGCGCGACTTGATGCTCATCAAGATCGCTGCCACGGCCGGTGCCACGCGGACGGAGGTCAAGGAGCTTGCCGAGGTGTTCCGTGGGCGGGTGGTCGACGTCGCCGCCGACAGTATCGTCGTCGAGATCTCTGGGACCGAAAAGAAGATCGAGGGCTTCATCGAGCTGATCCGCCCCCTCGGGATTCTGGAGCTCGTCCGCACCGGCCGGATTGCGATGGTGCGGGGAAGCCCGCCGACCCGCGAGCTCACCGAGGCGGCCGACGGCGCCCGCCCCACCGACGAGGCATCGGTCCGCGAATCGCTGGCCTAAATCGCTTGCGAATAAAATAGCTCTCCTGATCGCCGTGGGGCCCGCCCCACGCCTTTGACCCCCCTTTCCCCTTTCAGCCCGACCCCCTTTCCTTCAGCCTGATCCGAGGAGTGATCCCTTGCCCGCTACGA
This sequence comes from Candidatus Kuenenia stuttgartensis, assembly GCA_943332855.1. Classification (GTDB taxonomy): domain Bacteria; phylum Planctomycetota; class Planctomycetia; order Pirellulales; family UBA1268; genus QWOP01. Next base: position 6,176 of record CALQRA010000059.1, on the reverse strand, counting down.
TCTATTACGACGCTGATGCCGATCTCAAGGCCCTCGATGGGAAGACCATCGCCGTCATTGGCTACGGCAGCCAGGGGCACGCTCAGGCCCAGAATCTCCGGGACAGCGGGCTCAAGGTCGTCGTCGCCCAGCGGCCGGGTGGTCCGAACTACGATCTCGCCAAGAAGCACGGCTTCGAGCCGATGAGCGTCGAGGATGCGGTCAAGCAGGCCGATCTGATCAACATCCTCCTCCCCGACGAGCTCGCCGCCGACGTCTACAAAGCGTCGATCAAGCCGAATCTCAAGAAGGGCGCCGTGCTGATGGCCAGCCACGGTTTCAACTTCCACTTCGGGCAGATCGAGGCCCCCGCCGGTCACGACGTGATGCTGGTCGCCCCGAAGGGCCCGGGGCATCTTGTCCGCAGCGAGTATGTGAAGGGGGGGGGCGTCCCCTGCCTGATCGCGCTCGGGGCTGGAGCCTCGCCTGAGACCAAGAAGCTCGGGCTGGCTTATGCCAAGGGGATCGGCGGCACGCGTGGCGGCGTCATCGAGACGACGATCGCGGAAGAGACCGAGACCGATCTCTTCGGTGAGCAGGTCGTCCTCTGTGGCGGTGTCTCGGAGCTCATCAAGGCGGGCTTCGACACGCTCGTCGACGCCGGCTACCAGCCGGAGATGGCCTACTTCGAGTGCCTCCACGAGATGAAGCTCATCGTCGACCTCCTCTACCAGGGCGGGCTCGAGTACATGCGCTACAGCATCTCGAACACCGCCGAATACGGTGACTACACCCGCGGCAAGCGGATCATCACCGACGAGACCCGTGCGGAGATGAAGAAGATCCTCGAAGAGATCCGCTCCGGCGAGTTCGCCCGCGACTGGATCCTCGAGAACCGTGGCGGAGCGGCGATGTTCAAGAGCACCCGCCGCCGCGAGCGCGAGCACAAGCTCACCGAGACCGGCCGCAATCTCCGCAAGATGATGAAGTGGATCGAGGCGAAGGAAGTCTGAGGACTTTCTTGTCCGTGACCCGAGGGAACGCCGAGGGAACGCCGAGGGTTCCCCGGGTCGGCACGGACCGTGCCATATGAATCGAGTCTCGAGTCGTCGTATGTGTGTGGCCAGAAGAGAACCGGGAGAGCCGATATGACCCCCGAAGAACGCCAGTCGCGGACACTCTACGACCAACTCGCTCCGGGGGACCGGGTCGAGGTGATTCATGGCGTCCAGATCGGCTCGAGCGCTGCTTGGAGCACGACGACGGTGGGAAAGGTGTTGCGGCGCGAGCGTCGTCGGCACGGCCTCCACTTCCGCCGCAATCCCGACGACAAGGTGTTCAGCGACGTTCTGATCCTCTCCCGCGACGACGGCGAGTTGACCACCGTGACGATCGACGAGTACACGAAGCTTCGGAAGCTGTAAGAGCGGCTTCAGGGCCGGAGGCCCGTGTCACTTGCCAGCGGGCGGATGCCCGCCAAGCGAACACGAGCCGGACGCTCGTGGTTCGCGTGAAGCTCCCGAGTACACGAAGCTTCGGAAGCTGTAAGAGCGGCTTCAGGGCCGGAGGCCCGGGTGTCTTGCCAGCGGGCGGATGCCCGCCAAGCGAACACGAGCCGGACGCTCGTGGTTCGCGTGCAGCTCCCGAGTACACGAAGCTTCGGAAGCTGTAGGAGCAACGCCCAGGGCCGGAGGCCCGTGTCACTTGCCAGCGGGCGGATGCCCGCCAAGCGAACACGAGCCGGACGCTCGTGGTTCGCGCGCAGCTCCCGAGTACACGAAGCTTCGGAAGCTGTAAGAGCGGCGCCAGGGCCGGAGGCCCCTCGTTGAATCCGCAGAGCCAAGAGAGTTCTGTCTCTCGCCGCGTGTCGTCATTCCTTGGCGGGCAGATCCTCGGTCCTCCTGCTGTCGAGGAGCTTCCAGAAGCCGACGACTGAATTGCCGTTGATTGACTCAAGCCATTTCGCCTGGCGCAACGTCCTGGCATCGCGTTGCTCGACGAAGTCGCAGAACAGCACCTTCAGGCCGGGCAGATCATCGATCGGAGAGAAATCGGTGACTTTCGTGGAGAGCACGTTGAGCGCCCACAGCCCGCCCATGCCGCGCAGCGGTTCGATGTCGGCGACGTCTGTCCGGTGACATTCGAGGACCTCAAGCGGCGCTCCACGCAGGGGTTCGAGGCTCGCCACGGGGGTATCCTGGCAAAAGACCCGCTTCAGGGGCATGCCGGCGAGCGGCGCGAGATCGGCGACGCGGGTTTGATTGCAATAGATGGTTGCCAGTGGCATCCCTCGGAGCGGCCCGAGGTCGGTCACGCCGGAGGCACCGCAGACGAACGACTCGAGCGTCATGCCTGTGAGTGGCCGGAGATCGGAGATCCCGGTCCGCCCGCAGTGGAAATGCTTCAGCGGCATCCTTTCCAGCGGCGAGAGATCACGGAGCATCTCGTTGTAGGGGAGCTCGAGTTTCTCGAGCGCCATTCCCCGCAGGGGCGAGAGGTCGGAGAGCCGGCCGTGGGAGCGGCTGGTGAACGTGCCGTCACAGAGGAGCGAGCGAAGGCGGCGGAAGGCCATCAGGGGGGAGATATCGGTGACCCGGTCGGTGAGTAGCTCAATGCCGACAACGACGCCATCCTCGATCGTGGGCTTCAGGTCGCCGTTGAAGCCCTCGTTGAGCGCTCGGAGCTTCGCCGACACTTCCGTCAGCTGCGCCTCCGCGGGGAGCGCCGCGATCCGCTCGATCCAGTCCCGGTCGACGATGGCCCGCGTCTGCTCCTTGGGAGCAGGGGCCCCCTTGGGAAGGAGCAGGAGGCCGGCGACTGCGGCAAGCAGGACACCGGCCAGTGCCGCGGGGATGGCCCACGATGAACCTCGCCGTGGCAGGCTCTGACGCAAATCAGCCGCCAACTCGGCGGCTGATGCATGGCGGGCGGCGGGGTCGCTGGCAGTGGCCCGGCGCACGACGCGCGCCATGGCCGCGGCGAGTGTCGCGTCGTCGCCGCGCCCCTGCCGGCTGTCCGGTGACCCGGCCGGCAGGCGGGCGAGCGCTTCCTCGAGCACGATGCCCAGGCTGTAGACGTCGTCGCGCGGCCCGGAGGCGTGTCCCTCGCGCTGCTGGGGCGACATGTAGCGGAACGTGCCGCGAGCGAGAGTGGGAGGGGCGTCGGCCTGCACGGCGATGCCGAAATCAGCCAGCAGCGCCCGGTCGTGGCGATCGACGAGGATGTTTGCCGGCTTGATATCGCGGTGGATCACCCCCTCTCGATGCGCGAATTCGACCGCGTCGGCCACCTCCGCCGTCCAGCGGACGATTCGCGGGAGACCCACCTCGCCGTGCTCGAGCAGGTCCGCGAGGCTCCCTCCCGCGACGAACTGCGAGACGATGAAGCAGATGTCCCCATCCCGGCCGACGTCGAACACCGGCACGATACCTGGGTGGGTGAGTCTGGCGACGCGGCGGGCCTCGATGAGAAACGACTCGGCCGAGTCCGCCCGGACACGCCGCGGGCACTTCACCGCCACGTCCCGTTCGAGTTCCATGTCCCAGCCGCGCCACACCCGGGCGAAGCCCCCTTCTGCCACGATCGTGTCGAGGCGGTAGCGTCCGGCGAGAGGGCACGGGGCCAACTCCGTCGGGGGCGGTTCGTTCCCGGCGCATCCGCTGCCGATCGGCTCGTCGAGCCAGCCCATCGTCGTCAGGACGTCGATACGGTGGGCGAGCTCTCTCGTGAGGTGTGGATGCTCCCGGCAGAGTTCGTCGACCGTGGGTGGCTGTTGGCCGCTGCGCAGTTCCTCCCAGCGGAGGAGCAGATCAGCCAGGATCGCCTCGTCGTTGGCTGTCATCGCTCAGGATCCCGTGGAGACGCAGCTTGGCCGACTGCCAGCGGCGCTTGAGCGTGCGGAAGGAGAGGCCGAGGACTCGCGCTGCCTCCTCCTGCGAAAGGCCCTGATAGTAGACGAGGTCGAAAATGGCCCGCTCGTCGGAAGGTAGACCGTCGATCGCCGCATGGAAGTCGCTCCAATCGCTGAGGTTCTCGGGTTCGCCGGCACGGACATGGAGCGAGCCGCCGCGTTCGTCAGGCGCCATGCCATCGGTATGGTGCCACCTGCCCGCTCCCTCGGGGCCGAAGTGGTGTTTAACGAGGTCAAGCAATTCACGTCGCACCTGAACCGCTGCCAAGTGGAAGAAATGGTCTACCGAGGCTACCTCGACCCCGCCGAGGGCCCGGTGGAACCGGATCATGGCGCTCTGGAAGACGTCGTCGGTTTCCTCCCAGCGCCGTAGCCCGGGGAAGTCTTGGAACATCTTCCGCGTGAGGAGGAGCAGCCTGCCTGAGGCATGGGCGACGAGGGCCGCGCGGGCCTGAGGATCGACCAGCGCCGCTTCTTCAATCATCGCCCGGAGTTGGTTGTCTCCGACATGACCCCACGGCAAGGGCATTAAACCGTTCTCGCAAGGGGAGTGGCTGAGGGCGATCATCATACCGCGGTGACCGGCCCGCCACACCGCTTCCCAATCAGCAATGCGAAAGCCGGCGGGGCAGTGGGCCATCGCCACGGCGTTTTTTGTCCATTGGCCCATTTCTCATTTCGCGATCGCAGGGCTCCATGCGGGCGTCGTGCGATGCCCGATCGACACCTCGCGTCGCGATGCCAAGGTTGGCATCCGCGATGCGGTCGCCGGAACGATCATTCCAGGCCATGCAGAGGATCCGCAGAGCGATGAAACGATTCCCCGGAAGTGTGACGATGGTGTTCACGGCGATGATTTCTGCCGCCGCTTGGTTGGGCTTGTGTGCCGGTGCGGGGCGGGCTGGTCTCGTGAACTACGAGATGGTGACCGTCGCCGATGAAGGCAATGCGCCGGACACCACCGGGTACGGTGCGGTTGATTACGAGTACCGTATCGGAAAATATGACGTGACCGTCGGCCAGTATGCTGCCTTCCTGAACGCCGTAGCGGCGGACGACACGTACGGTCTTTACAATACACAAATGAGCGATTATCCAAATACGGCAGGGATTGCTCGGTCCGGTTCTTCAGGCTCTTATGCGTACAGTGTGATAGATAATTCTGGGTCGAGCGAGAATCGCCCGATAACGTGGGTGAGTTGGTTCGATGCGGCTCGGTTCGCAAATTGGATGGCAAACGGCCAGCCGGTCGGGGCGCAGGTCAAAACGACGACAGAGGACGGCGCCTACAGTCTCAATGGCGCCTTGGGTGGCGATGCACCGGCCAGAAATACCATCAATCCGAATGCGAATGTCGCCCCAACTTTTTGGATTCCCAGCGAAAACGAGTGGTACAAGGCCGCGTATTACTCGCCGATGAAGGGCGGCGCGGGTTTATCCGGTTATTGGTCTTTCGCCACCCAAAGTGACACGGCTCCGGGGCACGAAATCGGAGATGCACCGAATCAGGCAAACTATTACTTCGGCCCGTACGTGGGGTCGTACCCGAACGGGGAGTACACGACCGGGGGCGGCACGTATTCGTACTGGCAGAATTATCTCACCGACGTCGGGGCATTCACGGGAAGCGCAAGTTTCTACGGGACGTTCGATCAGAGTGGGAACGTCACCCAATGGAATGACCTCGATGGATTGCCTGGCCCGTTACGCGGGCTTCGAGGGGGTCATTGGAACTGCTCCTACGACCCTTTTTATCTGTCTGCCGCGGGGCGGTATTGGTACGACCCGTCGCACGAAAACGAGGACTACTTCGGTGCCGTCGGTATTCGTCTCGCAGGCCCGGCCGCGTTGGGCGTCCCTGAGATTGATCCAGGCGGCGCGGGCAGGGTGATGGCGATCGTCGCCGGGGTGATCGCCCTGGTCGAGCGGCGACGCCGACCGCTGGCTTAAGGGCCGCGTCGGCAGGAGCTCTGGACCGCGGGCCGGGATCACCGTGCAGCGCGGCCGGACCCCGTCACGCCACGCGGGCGATGACGCACTTGAGGTATTCCCCCTCGAGGCAGCTGGCACTGACGGGGTGATCAGGGGCGGCGCCGCGGCATTCGAGCATCGCGATCTGGCGACCGCTCCGCTGGGCCACCGCGGAGAGCATCTCGAGGAAGTCGTCGCGCGAGACGCTCCCCGAGCAGGAACAGCTGACGAGGATCCCCCCCGGCTCGAGGAGATCGACCGCGACGCGGTTGATGCGGTGGTAGGCCCGCAGGGCCTCTTCGATGGCGCCGCGGCT
>CALQRA010000058.1 GCA_943332855.1 Candidatus Kuenenia stuttgartensis | reverse complement strand
TGTTCGAACGTTTCGACGACAAGCGGGTGCTCCTCGTCGGCGCCGGCAAGATGGCCCACGAGACGCTCCGGTACCTTCGCGACGCCGGCGCCCGCGACATCGTCATCGTCAATCGTTCGATGGCCCGCGGCGAGGATCTCGCCGCCCGGCTGGGGGCCCGGGCCGCCCGGTTCACCGATCTCCTCGACGAGCTCGTGCGCGCCGATCTGATCGTCAGCACGACCGGCGCCACCGAACCGGTCGTGACGCTCGATATGTTCACCGGCGCGGAGCGGCGGCGCGGCGGTCGCCCCCTCCTCGTCCTCGATCTGGCGATGCCCCGTGATTTCGACCCGCGGATCGGCGCCCGCCCCGGCGTGTGGCTCTACTCGATCGACGATCTCGGTGCCGCCTGCGACGCCAACCGGAAGACACGGCAGCGGGAGATGCCGGGGGCCCTGGCGATCGTGGAGGAGGAGACGCTTCGTTTCATGGGGGATCTCCACCACCGCTCGTCGGCCCCGGTGATCGAGCAGCTGCGGGCCGGCTGGACGGAGACGGGGGAGAGCGAGCTCGACCGTCTCTTCCGCCGCCTCCCCGGGCTCGACGACACGGCCCGCGCCGAGATCCGCCAGTCGTTCCAGCGCTACGCCGCCAAGCTCCTCCATTCCCCCCTGACGAGCCTGCGGAACGAGAGCCACTCCGGCCCCCCGCACGGCCTCCTCGACGCCCTCCGGCGGCTCTTCGACCTGAAAGACTGACGCAAGCCGTCTCAATTCGCTGGCCTGACGGTGTCGATCGCTTGCGGGATTCCGTCGGCGGGGCCGGCAAAAGTCTCGTCGTTCGTCGGAGGCACCTCCTCCCTCCTCGAGCGTTCGCCGATCCCCACCTCTTCCTCTCCGTTGGAGAAGTCGCGTGGAGAAGTCGCGTCAGCGTGAGGGCGAGGTGTCGTTTGCTCGTCAGCGTGCCGCGCCCGGCTCGGCTTTTGTGTAAGCCAGGGCCATTAACGCGTAGGCGGTGACGAGATTGGGGTCGTTCTCCATCCACCGGGCGTTCGCATTGACCCACGAGCCGTCCGGCTGCTGGCGGGCAACGACGGCGTCGGCGAGCTCCTCACGCCACCGATGGACCGTGCCCTTGGCGTCGGTGAAGGTCTCGTCGCCGAGGACATCGAGGGCCTTGGCCATCGTGTGGTAGTAGTAATAGAGGCCGCTGTCCCCCATGCCGGGGTTCTCTTCGAAGGTGTAGTGCTTCGCGAGCCATTCCAGCGCCGCTTTGACGCGCGGATCGTCCTTGTCGAGCCCAGCGAAGATCATGCTCTTGAGGCCGGCGTACGTCATCGACGCATAGCTCCGCAGGCCCCCTTCGGGCGTCTTGCCGGCCATGCTGTCGCCACCGTTGGCGGGGGTGTAGTAGAAGCCGCCATCGGGGTTCTTCTCAGGATGGGGCTGATCGTTGTGCTGCCCGGGGAGATTCTGCGTCCGCGACACGAACAGGAGGGCGCGTTGGATGGCGGGGTCGTCGGCGTCGGCGCCGGCGTTCCGCAGCGCCTCGATGAGGAAGGCGGTGTTGGAGAGGTCGGGACGTCCCTTGCTGCCATAGCCCGCGCCACCGTAATTGACGTCAGCGGGGGTGAGCCCTTCCGATTCGTCCCACTGCAGTCCCTTGAGGAAGGCCTCGGCTCCCTCGATCTCTTTGTCGAAACGGCCATCCTTGTTGCAGGCGGCCAGCGCCAACAGCGCGATCGCCGTCTCGTAGTTGCCGATCGCCGACTCGGGCGTATGGATCCCGCCGGTGTCGCGGCGGAATCCCAGCAGATAATCGAGCCCCTTGCGGAGCACCGGGGCATCGACCGGCGTGCCGCTCTTGGCCAGCCCCGCGATCACCAGCGCCGTCACTGCCGGGCCGGCAGCCGGTGAGAAACTGCCGTCGGCAGCCTGCCCCTTGTCGGCGAGGAACTTCTCCCCCCGAGCGATCGATTCCCTGACCGCAGCGGCGTCGGCGGCCAAGCCCGGGCCGGCAGGAGCGATCACGAGGCCAAGCGCTGCCAGGGCACTGCAGCCGAGTTGGATCGAGAGGAATCGACGGCGGTGGAGGGGGGAAGGCATGAGGAGGAACTCCCTGAAGGGCGAAGACCGATGGAGGGACCGCAGGTCCTCTGCAAAGAATACGCCCCGGCCACGGCGGGAGAAACCGCCCCGGCGACGAAACCGGCACCGCAGCGCGGCGAATGGGTATGCCACTGCGGGGGAAAACCCGCCGTCGCTCACACCGGCGCGGTCGGCAGGGCGCGGGGGTGGGGGGGAACCTGGCGGGCCGGGGGATCGCGCCCCTCCTCGAGGCTCCACTGCTCCCGTTCGGCATCGGTCGCGTAGTAGGTCAGCCAGGTCGTCGGCTCCTCGGTCTCGACCGCGCTGCAATCCCAGTGGACGAAGTTGTCGGGGAGTTCGACGCGCTTCACGGAGGCGGGGAGGATGTCTCGGCGGATCAGGACATAGAGATCACGATCCGAGAGATGATCGGTGAGGTCGAGGACGATCCGCTTCTCGAACAACCGGTCGATCGTCTCCCAGAGTCTCTCGCGGAGTTGATCCTCGTCGAGCGTGCAGGCGGGTTGGAGGGCCAGCGGCGGATCGAACCAGCGGGCGATCGGTTCCAGCGCCGCCTTCTCCCAGGCGATCATCGACTCCAGGAAGCGATTCTCCGCTTCGGTGGGGAGCGTGCGGAAGTCGATCTCGAAGATCGACTCGTCGAGGTAGGGCTCGATCTCGTCGCGCAACTCCGCATTGCGGAGCAGGCAGTCGATCTCTTCCGGTTCGGGGTAACGGGCGATGGCCATGCCGGGCTTAATCCCAGGAGTTTTTCCAGCGGCGGCCGGGGCGACCCGGCGCCATCCGCTGTCCTGAGATCGACGATACCAACGCGGCCGCCCGGTTCAACGAACCGGAGCCCGGTTTTCTCGTTGTTTTCCCGGGGGCTGGTCGGCATGACCGGCACGAGCGATCGACTTTCCGCCGCCGGCCGTACCTCCCTGGATTGCCTGGGCCGCCCCCTTTGTGGAACGATCGGACCGCCGGGGGGCGTCAACTGTCAGCTGGGGCAGGGTGGGGGGAGATTGCGGCCGGTCCACGCTCCGCCAGCCCCTCCTCCGGGGCATCGGCGGACGGTCAGGCGAGAATCCCCTTCACGACATGCCCGTGGACGTCGGTGAGCCGGAACTGCCTCCCCTGGTAGCGGAAGAGGAGGCGGGTGTGGTCGATCCCCAGCAGGTGGAGGATCGTCGCCTGCATGTCGTGGACGTGGACCGGGTCGGCGGTGATGTTCCAGGCGAAGTCGTCGGTCGACCCATGGACATGGCCACCGCGAACCCCGCCGCCGGCGAGCCACCACGAATAGGCCCGGCCGAAGTGGTCGCGCCCCTTCGGGTTCGTCGGATCACCCTGGCCAAACGGAGTGCGACCGAACTCCCCCCCCCAGGCGACGAGCGTGTCGTCGAGGAGCCCGCGCTCCTTGAGATCGAGGACGAGCGCCGCCGACGGCCCCTCGGTGTCACGGCACTGCTCCTCGAGCTGCGTGAAGAGGTTGCCGTGCTGGTCCCAGCCGGCGTGCATGAGCTGCACAAACCGGGTGCCTCGTTCGAGGAGTCGTCGCGCGATCAGGCAGTTGGCGGCGAAGCTCCCCTTCACATGGACATCGGGCCCGTAGCGATCGAGGACGCGCTGCGACTCGGAGGAGAAGTCCGTCAGGTCCGGGACGCTCGCTTGCATCCGAAAGGCCATCTCGTACTGCGAGATCCGTGTGTCGATCTCCGGATCGCCATAGTCGGCCAGATGCGCCGCATTCATCGCTGCCACGTCGTCGAGCAGCGCGCGCCGCGCCGCCCGGCTGACGCCCGGCGGATTGGCCAGATAGGGAACCGGGTCGCCGGTGTTGCGGAACCGCACCCCCTGGTAACGGCTCGGCAGAAATCCGCTCCCCCAGTAGTAGTCGAAAAACAGCTGCCCGCAGGTCTTCGCCTTGTCAGAGGAGGTCATGACGACAAACGCCGGCAGCTCGTCGGTGTCGCAACCCAGGCCATAGGTGAGCCAGGCCCCCATGCTCGGCCTCCCCGGCACCTGCGCTCCGGTCATGAACAGCGTCACCCCCGGGGCGTGGTTGACCGCCTCGGTGTGCATGCTGCGAACGACGCAAATCTCATCGGCGATCCCACCGATGTTCGGCAGCATCTCCGAAAGCTCGATCCCGGAATTGCCGTAGCGCTTGAAGGGCTTTATGGCCGGCTGGATCGGCCACTTCGCGTTGCCGCTGGACATCGTCGAGAGCCGCGTTGTGCCGCGGACACTCTCGGGGATGTCCTGGCCGGCAAGCTCGCGCATCACCGGCTTGGGGTCGTAGAGATCGACGTGCGACGGTCCCCCCCCCTGCCAGAGCATGACAACCCGCTTCGCCTTCGGCGGATGATGGGGGAGATCCGGGAGCCCGGCGATCACCGGCCCGGCCGCAGCCCCCTCCCGGCCAAGCAGCGCCGCCAGAGCCACGCCGCCGATCCCCATGCCGGCCGATCCGAACAGGCGCCGGCGCGAGACACGGGCCATGTTCTCGGCGATGGCGGCCGAGAGTTCGGGGCTCGAGGGGAGACTGGCGGTGTGCGGATCACTCACGGGTGAGGGCCTCGTCGAGGTTCAGAATTGCCAGACAGACCGCCGCCAGAGCCGCATGATCAACCGGATCGAGTGACTCCTCCTTCGGGCTCGCGCCGACCGACACCAGCGCCCTCGCCGCGTCGGTGTCGGCGGCATAGAACTCGCGCTGCCGCTGATGCATCCGCCGCAGGGCGGCGAGGTCGAAATCGGTCGGCACGCGTGAGACGACGCTTCGGAAGGCATGGGCGAGCCGGCCGTCGGGATCGGGGGAGGCCTTCATCGCGGCCGCCGCCAGGACCCGCGCCGCCTCCACCCAGGTCGGATCGTTGAGCGTCGTGAGGGCGTGGAGCGGGGTGGAGGTGGTGGCGGTGCGGACGCGGCAGGTCTGCCGGTTGGCGGCGTCGAACATGTTCGCCGGGCTCACCGTTCGGCGCCAAAAGGTGTAGAGACTGCGCCGGTTGAGATCGCTCCCCTGCGACTGCGGGTAGGTGAAGTCGCGTTCCTTCGTGATCGCCAGCGCCTCCCAGATCTCATCGGGCTGGTAAGGATAGACCGGCCGGCCTCCGATCCGCCGGTCGAGAAGGCCGCTGGTGGCGAGTGCCACGTCGCGGAGCACCGGGGCGGGCATCCGGAACCGGGCGGCACGGCCGAAGTGGCGGTTTTCCGGATCCTTGGCGAGATCGTCTGGGCGGACCCTACTTGACTGCCGGTAGGCGGCGCTGGTGACGATCAGGCGGTGGATTTGCTTCTGGCTCCAGCCCCGGTCACGGAACTCCAGCGCCAGCCAGTCGAGGAGCGGGAGGTGGAGCGGGTATTCCCCTTGCACCCCCATGTCCTCGACGGTCTTCACGAGCCCCAGCCCGAAAAAGTGCTGCCACATCCGGTTGACCTGAACCCGCGCCGTGAGTGGATGATCGGGGCGGAAGAGCCATTGGGCGAGCCCGAGCCGGTTCGCGGCTGCCCCCTCGGGGAGCGGTGGGAAGGAGGCCGGCGGGAGGAATCCGAGGGGCTCCCCCGTCGGGTTCAGATATTCACCCCGGTCGAGGAGCCTCGTCTCGCGCGGCTTGTCGTCGGCCATCACCATCACGCGCGGGATCTGGTCGGCCCGGTAGTCGCCCAACTGGCGCCGCAGCGTCGCGGCGCGCTCGACCGGCGCCACCTTGCCGACGAGATCGTTCCGCACCTTCTCGTCGAAGTGCTTCCGCAGGTCGGCATCGATCGCCTGCCGCTCCTCGGCCGTCCGCTCTCCCTCGGGCTTGTTGAGCTTTTCGAGGAGCCCCCCCGGAAGCCCGGCCGAATCGCCGGGCACCCCCGACGCCAACAACCCCTTCCGCCAGCCGGCAAAGCCGGCCTCGATGATCGGGGAGGCCTCGGTGTCGGCGGCGGCGATCTGTTTTTCGAAGTCGGCGATCCGGGCGTTGTTCTCCTCGGTCGGAAGCTCGATCAGCGGCGGAGCTACCCGGATCCGGCTCGAGAAATACTGCGGTGTTCCGTTCTCGGAGAGCCGGTTGAAGGCATCGAGGAAGCGGTAGTAGTCGACCTGGGTGAGCGGATCGTACTTGTGGTCGTGGCACTGGCAGCAGGCGAGTGTGAGGCCGAGCCAGGTCGTGCTTGTCGTGTCGACCCGGTCGAAGAGGTTGTTGAACCTCTGCTCCTCGGCAATCGCCCCCCCCTCGCCATTGAGGAGATGATTCCTGTTGAAGCCGCTGGCTATTCTCTGCTCGACCGTCGCATCGGGGAGGAGATCTCCGGCAAGTTGCTCGGTCGAAAAGCGGTCGAACGGCATGTCGGCGTTGAGGGCCCTGACGACCCAGTCGCGCCACATCCACTGCCAGGTGTCGCCGTCCTGCTGGAAGCCGTTGGAATCGGCGTACCGGGCGGCATCGAGCCACGGCAGCGCCATCCGCTCGCCATAATGCGGGCTGGCCAGAAGCCGGTCGACGAGTTTCTCATAGGCATCGGGAGCGGGGTCGGTGACGAAGGCGTCAACCTCCGCGGGCGTCGGCGGGATGCCGATCAGATCGGCCGAGAGGCGGCGGATGAGGGTCGTCCGGTCGGCTTCGGGGGAGGGTTTCATGCCCGTCCCCTCGAGACCGGCAAGGACGAAGACATCGATCCCGTTGCGGACCCAGCCGCCTCGATTCACGGCCGGTGGCTGGGGGCGGGCCGGTGGCTCGAAGGCCCAGTGCTTGCGGTACTCGGCTCCGGAGGCGACCCACCGGGCGAGGAGGGCCTTCTGCTCGGCGGAGAGCGTGCGATTGGACGACGGCGGGGGCATGACGACGTCGGCGTCGGAGGAATGGATCCGCTCGAGGATTGAACTCGCGCCGGGATCGCCAGGGACGATCGCCCGGGCGGCCAGCGCCGCCTCGCGGTCATCGAGCCGCAGATCGGCCTGCCGCTTGTTGCCATCTTGCCCATGGCAGTAGAAGCAGTTTTCCGAGAGGATCGGCCGGATGTCACGGTTGAAATCGATCGGGGCGTCGGCGGCGGGCGAAGAGGAACCGGCCAGGCCGATCGTGACCGCCACCACTCCCCCGACCCAGGCCGCGATTCCCCACGAACCTTCCAGCCAGCGACGAGCTCCCGGCCGGGCCGCTCCCGACCCATGGGGAACCGCCCCAGGGCCCAGGGGTACCCGGTCGATCGCGGTGGTGGTGGTGGTGGTGGAGTGCGGACGCGTCATTATGGCGCCTGAACGTGTCGATTCCCCACGGGCCGGCCCTATGCCGACCCCTTGCAAACCCTGCGCAGCCGTCAAACTCTAGCACCATGATTCTACCCCGCGAAACCGCCCCGGAGTCGGCTCCCCCGGAGCCCCTCCGGATTCCGACGCAAACCGACGTCGCCGTGGTCGGGGTCGGGGCCGCCGGACTCTTCGCCGCGACCTGGGCCGGGCGGGCTCAAGCGACCGCGGGAACGACGCCGGCCGTCGTCGGCATCGACGGCGCCCGGAAGATCGGGGCGAAGATCCTCGTATCGGGGGGGGGACGCTGTAACGTCACCCACTGGCGGGTCGACGAGCGCGACTTCGCCGGGAGCACCTCCCCGGCGATCCGCAAGGTGCTGGGCCGGTTCACCGTCGAAAAGACGATTGCCTTCTTTGCTTCGGCTGGGGTCGCGTTCTACCGGGAGGCCGACACCGGCAAGCTCTTCCCCGAATCCGATTCGGCCCGTTCGATCCTCGATGCGCTCCTCCGGGAAGCGAGGGCGGCGGGGGTGGCGCTCCATCATCCGGCGAAGGTGACGCTCATCGAGCGCCAGGGCGAAGCCCTCCGGCTCGACACCACTGCTGGCCCGATCAGCGCCCGGAAGGTCATCCTCTGCACCGGCGGGAAATCGCTGCCGAAGTCGGGGTCGGATGGCTCCGGCTTCGCCCTGGCGACGATGCTCGGTCACTCGATCACCGCGCCGGTCGTCCCGGCCCTGGTGCCACTGGTGCTCCCGGCCGACCACTTCATCCGCGCGCTCACCGGCCTCGCGCTCCCCTGTCGGTTCACGCTCCTCTCATCGAAGGGGAAGCCGGTGGCGACGAGCCTGGGGAGCACGCTCTGCACCCACACCGGTCTGTCGGGCCCCGCCACGCTCGACATCAGCCGATACTGGCTGGTCTCAAGGGACACCGATCCGGGGGCGCGGCTCCTCCTCGACTGGCTCCCCGACACCCCCGCCGACGGAGTCGAGCAGATGCTCCTCGGCAGCGGCGCCAAAGGCGCGCTCCCGGTTCTCCGCCAGCATCTCACCGAACGCCTCGCGCGGCAGCTGTGCACCGCGGCCGCCGCGCCGCCGACGGGAGACCTCCCCCGCGAGGCACGGCGCCGGCTCGTGGCGGTGATCAAGGGAATGGAGCTGCCGGTGGTCGGCGACCGCGGCTTCACGATCGCCGAGGCTACGGCCGGCGGCGTGCCCCTCTCCGAAGTGCGCCTCGACACGATGGAGAGCCGGATCTGCCCCGGCCTCCACTTCGCCGGTGAGATCCTCGACGTCGACGGCCGGATCGGCGGCTTCAATTTTCAGTGGGCCTGGGCCAGCGCCTTCGCCGCCGGCACGGCGGCGGCGCGCTGAACACCCCCCTCGTCGGGGTGGACTCGACGAAATTGACCGTACCTGAACCGACGTATACAATCCAGTTCGTCATGGAATCGTCGGCAGAAGAGAACTCGGTGCGAGGAGTTTCGTTGTGGCCACCGACATGAGCCCGTCGACGCCGGCCCGCCCTCCGCGGGCCAAGCTCGGCTACCGGGAGTACTGCTGCTTTCCCGACGACGGATGGCGGCACGAAATCATCGCCGGAGACCACCTCATGACGCCGGCTCCGTCCACGAGCCACCAGACGGTCTCCAAGCGGCTCCAGCATCAATTTTACACGCAGGTCGAGTTGGCCGGTCTCGGCCTCGTCTTCAACGCGCCGGTCGATGTGCAACTTACGGAGCACGACATCGTGCAGCCCGATCTCGTGATCGTGCTCAAGAACCGCACGCCCATGATCACTCCCACGAAGATCAACGGTGTTCCCGATCTCGTCGTCGAGATCCTCTCCCCATCAACGGCTGCCACCGACACCTCGCTGAAGAAACAGCTCTACGAACGAACCGGGGTGGCGGAATACTGGATTGCCGATCCCGACAACCAGCGGCTGGAATGCTATCGACTCAGCGACGGCGTCTACCGTCTCGAGCCGCAGATTGATCCAGTCACGACGCTCTCCGGCGGCCTGAGCATCCGCCTCGCCGACATCTGGTAGAAGGTCGTTCCGCTACCGCGGCCCGCTGCCGCTGACCCGGCTCACCCCGCCGCGCGACTGCGTCCGGCGAGCAATCGGTCGACCGCCGTGATCACGTCGTCGACATCGATGTCGTGAATGTCGGCAACGCCGGTCGGCCAGCGGAGCCCAGCGACCGTGGCGGGG
Organism: Candidatus Kuenenia stuttgartensis; assembly: GCA_943332855.1. Lineage (GTDB taxonomy): Bacteria > Planctomycetota > Planctomycetia > Pirellulales > UBA1268 > QWOP01. The sequence continues at coordinate 13,457 of CALQRA010000058.1, read as the reverse complement.
AAGAGCGCTTCGTGGAGCTGCTGGGAGAGCGGCTTCACCGTCCGTGATGAGCGGAGCACCTCGACCTCCGTTCCCCACGGGCACCATTGGTTCGGATCGGTCGGCCCGAAGAGCGCTACCACCGGCACGCCGTGCGATGCTGCGACGTGGAGGAGCCCGGTATCGATCCCGAGGCAGAGATCCATCCGCGAAAGGAGCGCTCCGGTGTGGCGGAGATCGAGGTCTTTCGTGAGATCGTGCACCCGGCCCGTCTCGGCGTGCCCGGCGAGTTCGGCGATCCGGGCGTGCATGGCCATGTCGCGCGGTGCGCCACAGAAGAAGATGTCGCAGCCACGGTTGACCACGAGCCAAGCCACGACCCGGGCCATCCGCTCCACCGGCCATTCCTTCTCCACCGCCGTCGAACGGGGAGCCACGAACACCCTGGCCCGTCCGGGGGAGCGATCGCGGAGGATCGCGTCGACCTTTCGCCCGGCATCGTCGGCCACCCAGTTCTCGTTGCGGCCGTCGTCGACCGGGATCGAATCGGCCCGGAGGAGGTCGAGGAACACCTCCACCTCGTGCCGGTGTTCGCGGATTCTGACCGCGCGCGAGAGGAGCAAGCCCCCTCCCTGCTCGGCGAAGCCGACACGATGCGGGATCCCGGCCAACCACACCGGGAGGAGGCTCGACACCGACCGCTTCAGGACGTAGGCCCGGTCATACCGCCGGGCCCGCAGCCAGGCGGCGTTGGCCCGCGGGCCCGCCAGTGGAGCCCGCGAGCGAGGGGCTGCCGGGGCAACGATCAGCTCGTTGATGTGGGGGCAGTCGGCGAGGACACTCCCCGCCCCCTTCTCGACGAGGACGTCGATCCGTGCGGCCGGAAAATGCCGGCGCAGATTCCGCAGGAACGGAATCGCCAGCACCGTGTCACCGACATAGCGGGTGCGGACGACGAGGATCCGTTGCGGGGCAGCGCCGGCTCGGGTTTTTGCGTCGGGCATGTCGGTGGTCGACCGGGTCAATGGGCCGCGTCGTCACCGGGCAAAGCCGACGAAGAAGCTGAACAGCTGCTGGCTGTCGTCCTGGGCGTAGACGACCGGGACGGCGAAGTCGAGCGCGATCGGAGCCGGGCCCATCGCCGGCAGTGTGATCCTCAAGCCGAAACCGGGCGAGACGCGCATCTGGTTGATGCTGACGTTCGACTCGACGGTACCGAAGTCGGTGAACACGACGCCCCGCAGGGTGTCGTCGGCGGTGATCGGAAAGAGGTACTCGACCGTGTTGAGCCACTCGAACGGACCGCCGATGATCGCGCCGTTTTGCCGCGGGCTTGCCCCGCGGAACACGAAGCCGCGGAGGGTGTTGTAGCCACCGGCATAGAAGTTGTCGTAGGCAGGAGTGTTGGGGCCCGACATCCCGAGCACCGAGCCGATCGAGAGGACATGGCGGCCCGAGCCGTCGGGGCGCTCGTTCAAGAGGAAGTACTGCCGCCCCTCGAGGATCCCACGGGGATAGACGAACGTGCCGATGACCTGCTCGAACTCAAACGTCACCAGATGCCCCTGGGTGGGGAGGAAGGGGCTGTCGCGGGTGTCGTGGACGATACCCGTGCTGAAACCGTAGACGGAGTTCGTGCCAAGCATCTCCTGGATCTTCGGCGCGGAGACGCGCGGATTGAAGACGTTGACGCTCTCACCGCGGAAGCCGGCGTTGACGGAGAGATCGGGGGCAAAGGCGAACTGGTAGCCGAGGCCGACACGACCCCCCGCCCGAGATTCGGCCCAATCATAGAACGCCCGGGTGTAGTAGGACGCGCTCGTCGACAGCCCGATCCGGGTGTCGAAGAGGTAGGGCTCCTGGAAGGTGGCCGTGTACCGCTGCAGCTGCGTGCCGGGGGCGGCCTCGAGCCGGAATCGCTGACCGGCGCCGCGGAAGGCCGTGCCGTTGCGGATGTCGTCCCAGCTCCGCGGCAGGCGGGTGATGTCGAAGTTTTGCTCGTCAACGACGATGTTGCCGACGAGACCGGCATTGGAGTTAACGCCGGCACCGATCATGAGGCGGCCGGTCTGCGTCTCCTCGGCGTCGACATCGACGACCACATACGGCTCTTGGCCGGGGAACACCTGCGGCGGCTCGGCAAACCCGACAACCCCTGGCTGGAAGCCCGGGGGGAGCGGCTGGCCGGGGAACGCGCCCTGCGGAGGCGGAAGGACCTGAGCCTGCGGCTGCCAGGGCGCCGGGGCCACGGCTCCGGGCTGGAAGGCCGCCGAAGGGTTCGCAGGATAGCCTGGCGCCACAGGTTGCTGGGCAACGTAGGCCGGCTGCGGCGGCGCGGCGGTGCGGCCGTAGTCGACCGCTTCCGGTCCGGTCGGCGCCAGCGCCGTCCCGCCCCAGGGAGTCGCCCCGGGTGGGGCCGCGGCAGGCTGGGGGGCATAGCCCGGCTGACTGGCATAGCGCGGAGGGACCGAGCCCGGCACAACCGCTTGACCGGGCTGCTGGGGAGCCTGCTGGCCGAACGGCTGCACCGGCTGGGCGTAGACCGGCGGCGGGCTCTGCCCGCGCCACACCGAGCCCGTGCCCCGGGCCGGGGGTGCCGGTGACTGCGTAGCAGGTGCGGGGGCGACGAACTGGCCATCGCTCGCCGCGTCCGTGTCGGGCGGAAGCTCTCCGTCGAGGATCAGATCGATGACAGCATCCCCGGGCTCCGCGCCGTCGGGGCTCTGCCCACGGAAGCCGGGGCGCTTCGGATCGCGGGCCAGTTGCTGATCGTCATCGTCGGGCTTGCTGAAGACGATCCGCGGACCGTCCCCCTTGGCGGCATCGGCGGCGAACAGGCTGCTCGACTTCAGCCGCCGTTCGTCCTCGCGGAGCTTGCGGATGTCGAGAATGTCCCCCGGCCGGAGCGAGAGCCGGTTGAGAATCGTGCTGTGGCGCGTGTGGGGATGCTCGCCGCGGATGCGGACGTTGATCTTCCCGACTCGGTAGCGCTGCCCCTCGGCGACGTTGTAGACGAGGTCGAGCTCGCCCGGCTGCTCGAGGAATCGGGGATCGGCGCGGATGTCGGCGAACACAAACCCGCGGCCGCCATAGATGTCGCGGATCAGCCCGAGATCGGCATCCATCTTCGACTGATTAAAGGGCTCGCCGCTCTTCAGCTTGAGGTCGCGGGAGAGGAACTCGCTCTTGAACTTGCTGTTTCCAATGAACGAGATGTTGCGGATGTTGTAGCGCGGCCCCTCGTTGATCACGAACGTCAGCAGCGTCCAGTCGCGGCCGCCACCGTGAACCACCTGGAGCTCGCGGCCGACCTTCGCCTGGAAGAACCCGAGGCTCCGGTAGTAAGCCGTGATCAGATCGACGTCCTGGTCAATCTTGTCGCGGTCGATCTCGCCGCCAATGAGCCAGAAGATGCCTGGCTTCGACTTGATCTGCGTCATCAGCCGGGCGTCGCTGGCAATCGTGTTGCCGACGAAGTTCGTCCACAGCGATTTCTTGCTCTTCCCCTCGTCGACGAGGAACACGGCCCCCTTGTCGCCGGGCTTGCTCCCCTCGACCGTCGTCACCTTCGCGCTGTCAAAGCCCTTCTCGTGGTAATGGGCTTCGAGCCGACGGCGGGCCTCCTCGACGACATACGGATCCATCGCGTCGCCGACGTCGATTTCCGCCTTCTTCCGCAGCGTCCGGGTGGTGACCCGCTCGTTGCCGACATACTTCACGTAGCGGAGCATCGGCCGCTCGACGACCTGGAAGATCACCACGACTCCCTCGGCGACCCGCACCGTCTTCGGGCGGACATCGACGAACTTCCGGCTCCGGTGGAGGGTGCGGACGTCCTCCTCGACCGTTTGCACGTCGAAGATCTGGCCGGCCCGGGTGACGAGCTTGGGGAGCTTCGAGACCTCGGTGGCATGATTCCCCTCGATCCGAACCTCGACGATCCGGTTCGATTCGTCGACGGCCGACAGCGCCCCCGCGGGGGCGGGGGCCTGGGAGCGGGACGGCTCGGGGCCAGAGAGGGGGGGCGGGACCGATGGGGAGACGACCCCCGGCGACACGCCCCCGGGGGGGAGGGCTGCCGGGGCCGGGAGGCCGGGAGAGGCGGGGGGTGGAAGGAGTTCCCCCGGGGCCTGGCCGACCGTCACCCGATCGGGCGACAGGCCGAGGAGAATCCCGAGGACAACCGCGAACCTCCAGACATGTCCGCCGCGCGGCGCACGGAGCGGCCGCGGGCCGGTGGCCGGCTGCAAACCGCGGAAATCTGACATCCGTGGGTCGACGGGCATGGGGTGGCGACTCGGTGCGGCGACTCGGTGCGGCGACTCTCTGGCCACGGTGTGGCAACGGAAGCCGGGGACTGATAGCGGAGCCGACGGGATCACCACAAGGCGAAATCCTTTTTCCTCCAGTCGTGCGCCGCTGCAGCCAATCGGTCCCGAACGCCGGATCCGCGTTCCTCCCCGGGCTGGCCGATCCTTGACTGGCCACTCCGGGCCCCGGTAGGGTTGTCCTTCAGGCCTGATGCGCATCCGGCCCGCTCCGGGCTTGGCGCCCCCCCAGATCCCCCGGCCTTGCCCATGCCGCCAACGGTCATCGACCTGCGCCGCTCTGATGACGCCCGCGACGTCGTCCACCGAGCGGTGCAAGCACTGGCGGAGGGGCGCTGCGTCGGTTTCCCCACCGAGACCGACTACTGCATCGCCGGTTCGCTCCGCCACCCGGCCACCGTCGGTCACCTCCTTGCCCTCGCCCCGGGGCGCCCCGGCGAGCCGCGACTGTCGCTGGCGCTCAAGGGGGCGGATGAATCGTTCGACTGGGCTCCCTGCTTGAGCCCGGTCGGCCGGCGTTTGACGCGGCGCTGCTGGCCGGGGCCGGTGGTCGCGCTGGTCGAAGGGGATCACCCAGACAGCCTCGTCCATCAGTTGCCCGCGGCGGCCCGCGATGCCGTGACGGGCGCCGGGCAGTTGCGGCTGCGCGTGCCGGGGCACCCGATGCTCGCCGACTGCATGCGGATGCTGGCCGGTCCGATCGGTCTGCTCGAGCCGATCACCGGCGATCAGTCGCCAATATCGGCCGAGGAACTTCTGGCCTGCGCGGGGCCGGGGCTGTCGCTCATCCTCGACGACGGCCGCACCCGCTATGCCCAGCCCGCCACCACCGTCGCCATCGAAGCCAATTCAGTCCGTGTCGTCCGCCCGGGGATCGTCTCCGAGGAAACGATCCGACGCCTCTCGAGCCTGATGGTCCTCTTCGTCTGCACCGGCAACACGTGCCGCAGCCCGATGGCCGAGGCGCAGTTCCGTCTCATGGTCGCCGATCGCCTGGAGTGCCGGCCGGACGAGGTCGAGAGCCGTGGCGTGGTGATCGCCAGCGCCGGCCTCTCCGCTTGGGGAGGGGGGAAGGCGAGCCCCGGGGCCCTCGAGGCGATGTCCGAGATCGGCGCCGACCTCACCGGCCACGAGAGCCAGCCGGTGACCGAAAATCTCGTTCGCCAGGCCGACGTGATCCTGACGATGACTTCCTCCCACCGAGCCGGTGTTCTGGCCCAGTTTCCTGAGGCCGGGGGGCGGGTTTCGATGCTCTCCCCCGACCGGCAGGACGTTCTCGACCCGATCGGCGCCCCTCTTCCCACCTACCGGCGCTGTGCCGAGCAAATCCGCGGGCATTTGGCCGCCCGGATCGATACACTGGTGGACTCGATCCCCCGGGCTTAGGCTTGTTTGCTCGGTTCGTGGGGACGGGTTGAACGGGGATCTTTTCGAGTCGTTTCCAGGAGTGCCGGCAGGGCACGCAGGAGTGGATGATCGATGCGCATCGCCATTGGCAGTGACCATCGGGGCGTCGCGGCGCGGCTGCGGCTGATCGGGTTGCTCGAGCGGTTGGGCCATGAGGTCGTCGACTGCGGCAGTCACGGCACCGAAGCCGTCGACTACCCCGACATCGCCGCCGACGTCGCCCACCGCGTCAGTCACGGGACGGTCGACCGTGGGGTCCTCCTCTGCTGCACCGGCGTCGGGATGGCGATCGCCGCCAACAAGGTCCACGGCGTCCGGGCGGCCACCTGCCATGACGAGGTGACCGCCGAGATGAGCCGGCGCCACAACGACCTCAATGTCCTTTGCCTGTCGGCCGAGATGCTCGGGCAGGAGCTCCAAGACAAGATGATCCAGACCTGGCTGGAGACGCCCTTCGAAGGGGGCCGTCACGCCCGGAGACTGGCGAAGATCGAGGCCCTTGAGCCCGACTGTGGCGAACGCCAGGGCGATTCCCTGGTGGAGTGACCCACCCCGGTCACGGAGTCTGCGGCAGGCCAAGATTCTTGACCGCCGACGGCGGCGGGCGATCGAGGGCCAAGATCTCGTCATCGATCTCCACCGTCGGCTCGCCGGCCTCCGCGAGCGCTTCCCGCAGGGCTATCAGAATCGCCTTCATCGTCTCGCGTCGCCCGAGGTCGTTCATCGCCTCCGCAAGCAGCGATCGGCCGTGGATCGCCGCCTGCTCGAGAGCTCTGGCCGCCTCGGCCGGTTGCCGCGCGTCCTCTCGGAGCCGGGCCAGTCCCTGGAGCATGAGAACCAAATCGATCCGGTACTGGGGGACCGCCGGCTGCTCCTCCACCAGCGCGCCTTGGAGCTCCGTCCCCTCCGCCATCGCCTTGATCGCGTCGGCCGGCCGGTGGACGGCCGACAGACAGGCTCCGAGGCCCTGAAGGCACCGGGCGACCTCCGCCCGGTAGCGGGCCACCTCTGGGTGGGCCGTGGCGAGCCGTTGCTGGATCGCCAGCGCCTCTGCCTGAGTTGGGAGCGCCTCGTCGGCACGATCCATGGCCAGGAGGGAGGCCGCGAGGGTGGTGCCGTTGGCGGCGAGATCGAGCTGATATTCCACCCTCTCGGGCTGATCGGCGGCGAGATCCCGTCGAACGGCGAGGGCAGCCCGGATCAACTCGAGCGCGGCGTCGCGACGGCCGAGGGCGGTGAGGGCAACGCCGCGGTTGTCGTGCACGTGGGCGAGTCGGCTGCGGTAGGTCGGCTCCTCGGGATGCTCCTCCACCAAGCGCCCCAGCGCCGCGAGCGCCCGATCGAGCGGATCGAGCGATTCCGCGGCGCGCTTGCGGCGGACGTGGAGGGCACCGATGTCGCTTTCGACCGTTGCCAAATCGGCTCGGAAGGCCACCACGTCGGCAGCGGCCGTCGCCGCACGCTCGAGATCGGCCCGGGCGGCCCCGAGGGCGGTCAGGGCCTCGTCGGCCAGCCCGGCATCCTCAAGCAGCCTGGCCAGCGCCCGTCGATCACCGGCGACGCTCGCCACGAGCACCGGATCGGCAGGATTCTTTGCAGCGAGCCCCTCGTCGATCGTCAAGGCCTCGCGCACGGCGTCGATTGCCTCCTCCATCCGGCCGGTCGGGGCGTCGACCGAGGCCCCCTGACGCAGACCGACGGCGGCATCGTTCTGAAGCACGGTGACGGTCAGATTCCCCGCGGCGATCCTCCGGCGCACCTCGAGGGCCGCGTCGAACGCCTCAGCCGCCTCGGCGGCATTCCCCTGATCGAGGAGCAGGTTGCCGAGCCGCGCCTCGACCTGGGCGAGGTTCGCGGCATAGAGGGTGGTCGTCGGATACGTCGCCACGAGATCGGCGAGCGTCATCCGTGCCGCCCGGTAGGCCCCGGCGGCTTCTTTCGTGCGGCCGATCGCAGCCAACAAGCGCCCACGGTTGAGCTCGGTCATCGCCAGATCGTGCCGATGGGAGGCGGTCGCATCGGTTCCGGAGGCAAGCTCGCGCCGGCCGGCCAGGGCGGCGTCGTAGGCCCGCAGCGCGTCGGCGGTCAGCCCCAGGTCGGAGAGGGTGTTCCCCAGTCCGTTGTCGTGAAGGGCCAGGGAGCGGCGCACCGCGGCGTCGGCGGCACCGGCATCGACCATCTGCTGGAGGATGTTGTGCCCCTGCTGGAACTCACGACGAGCGTCCTCCGACCGCCCGGTCGTGGCCGCGAAGACGCCGAGGCTGTAGTGGCTGTCGGCGAGATCCTTTCGGCATGCGGCGTCGTCGGGGCGTTCCGCGGCGAGCTCGGTTCGGATGTCGAGGGCGGTCCGATACCCGCCGAGGGCATCGTCGGCCCGGCCGGCCGCCGCCAGCAGATCCGCCTCCTCCGCCAGGGCGCTGGCGAGATCACGCCGTGCCTCCGGCTGGCCCGGCTTGATCGCCAGCAGCCGCTCGCGCACGGTCACCTCCTCGCGGCGGGCGGTGAGGGCGTCGCCGACATCGCCGATCTCGGCGGCGAGGGCCCCCAATTCGGCATTCGCCACGGCGAGTTGGCCGAGGACGTCGGGCGTGTCGTCGCCATCGGCCACGAGCGAGTCGCGGAATTGCCGGAAGAACACGAGCGGCTCGTTGAGCAGGCGGCGGCGGAGGAGATCGAGCGCCGGGTCGTTCTTGAGCTCCGGATCCCCGGCAACGACATCACGGAACCGCCGCACCCCATCGATCGCGCGCTGCCTCCGGATGTCGGCGCGGTGACGCTGGGCGTCGAGGGCCTCGTTGGCGCTGGCAAGCGCCGTGTTGTTGCGGTCGAGGTCTTCATTGAGCGTGGCGAGGGCCGTGCGGGCCCGCGTCTGCACGATCGCCACGGCACCGAGCCCGACGAGCCCTACGAGGAGCGCCGCGGCGAATGCTGCCGCCACAGACCGGTGCCGCCGTGCCCAGCGACGGATCCTGTCGCCGAGGGGCTCCGGCCGAGCCGACACCGGCTCGTCCGCGAGCCAGGCCTTGATGTCCGCTGCCAAGCGGAGTGCGGAGGGATAGCGGTCTTCGGGGCGCAGCGCCAACGCCTTGAGACAGACCGCCTCGAGGCCGGCCGGCACCCGTGGCTCGATCCGCCGCGGCGGCACGATCTCCCCCCGCCGAACCCTCTCGAGGACCTCGTCGATCCGCGCGCCGGCCACCGGCGGCCGGCCCGTGAGCACCTCATAGAGGATTGCCCCGAGGCCGTAGACGTCGCTCGCCGGGCCGAGCCGATCGATCGCCCCTTCGGCCTGTTCGGGGGGCATGTAGAGCGGCGAGCCGATGGCGGCACCACGTTCGCTGGGAAGGGCACCGCTGTCGGCCTTCGAGACCCGCACCGGCCCTTCGGGAGAGGACGCGTCGGCCGGGGGGGCCGCCAGCAGCATCGCCAGCCCCCAGTCGACCACCATCGTCTCGCCGTACGGACCGAGCATGACATTCGCCGGCTTGAGGTCGCGGTGGAGCACGCTCCGGCTGTGGGCGTAGCCGACGGCATCGCAGACGTCAATGAATCGCCCCAGGAGCTCACGCAGCTCGAGGGGGCGCCGGGAGTTGTCCGCGTCGTCGCGACCGCGGTCATGGAAGCGGTTGATGGCACCGGCGAGCGATTCCCCGCGGATCAACCGCATCGCGTAGAAGGGACGGCCGACGGCGTCGCGGCCGAGGCCGTAGACGGGGATGATCCCCGGGTGCTCGAGTTTCCCGGTGAACTCGGCCTCGAGCACGAACTGCGACCGGCTCGCCTCGCGGTCGGCGTGGGCCGGCTGGATCTCCTTGAAGGCCACCTCACGGTCGAGCTCGTTGTCGATCGCCACGGACACGACGCCGAGCCCCCCCTGGGCATACGGACGCACGATCAGGAAGCGACCGTTGTCCGCCGTCGGCGCGCCGAGCGACTCGATCCCCCGCGTCATCCACGGCTCGCGCCCAGCCCCATCCGACGGAGCCCGCCCCGCGCCAAGCGACCGGGCCATCGCTCCGTTCACGTGGGCGATGCTGGCCTGCACATCGGCGTCGGAGAGCCGGCCGATGTCCTCGATAACGGCTGCGACCGGGCCGACCGCCTCCAGGCTCCGCGCCGGATCGCCGCCGTGGGCGTTCACATGTTCCTCGACGAGCGCCTCGAGGATCCGGCGGCGGGGGGCGGTCAGATCGCCCCGCTCCACGAGCACCTCGCCGAGCGGCTGATCCTTCCGCAGCAGCCAGGCGTTCATCGCGCCGAAGAGCCGGTCGCGCGACACGAAATCCATCTGGTGGGCCAGGATTCCCAACAGGAGATTTCGATCGGCGTCACCGGCCATCGGATTCCTCGGTGGAGCGTACCCCTTCGAGGATACGTCGGACATCGGCACCTCCACAAGGGACCGGCGTCCGCCGGGAAACCCGATGGATCGCGGGGCTGGGTATTGAGCACAGTCATTGATCCCGCTCGCGTCAGCGGCGACGCGACACCCGCATGATCGTCACTCTGGCCTGATTCACGTGCGCGATGAACGGCGCCGGCCTGGAGATCGCGATCCGCTCAATCTTCGGGAGTTGCCGCACCCAGATCTCGGCGGCTGCCGCGCTCGACAGGTGGCCGGCGGTGAGGACGAAAGCTCTGATCCCTGCAGCCAAGAGGGCCTGGCACTCGATCCGCCTGTGGCGAATTCTCTTGTCGTTGGTGAGAACGACCCACCGCTTGGCGCCGACAACCGGCAACCAGCCCTCGTCGGAAATGTCATCCGCGAAATGGTCGGGGTGCAACTCGACGAAGGCACCCGCTGCGGTCAACGCAGTCACGAGCGTCCTGGAATTGGTACACCGGTCGAGAAAGAAGACGATCTTCGGCCTACGCCGCTCGGCTCTCGTACCGGATCGCTTCTTCGATGGCATCCGTAGAAAGTCCGATATCTTGGGCGATTTCCTGGGGTGAATCGCCAGCCAGGAATCGTTCCGCGATCACGGCCGTCGGCATGCCCGTTCCGGAGAGACAGGGGCGGCCGAACTGCACCCGAGGATCGATGACGACGGTCCGCCGATCGGGCTCCTCGCGGCTAGTCGTGAAGGGATAGAGCCGGATCGCGGCGCCTCGTGCGTCACGCTCGACTCGATCGAGGTAGCTGCTGAGGCAGACCTTCATGGCCATCTGGCCCTGATCGGACGCGTCGACCAATTCACCGTATCGCTCCACGAAAAGATTCGTTCCGTCGGTTTGCATCTGCTCGTCGGCGAGCGGATGCCTGCTCTTGAACCTGCGTCGCAGGTAGTCGACGGCCTTGCGGACTTCACCGAGCCTGACGCCGTGATCACGTCGGATCGCACTCAAGACGTGGAATTCCACGAGATTTCGAAAGGACAACCAACGGCTCGCGGCGTCGGCGATGCGGATGACCGGCTCGAAGAGTTTTCGGCGGTCATCGACGGTCGGATACCTTCTCCCCAGAGCCCACGAGCGCACGGTGGCCTGAGGCACGCGAATCAAACCCGCCACCTCTGGGATCGAGTACGCCGGCAACTCGACCGGATCTCGGCCGCCGTAGATGTCCAAGGCTCGTGTCACGAAGTCGATTTCCTCAGCTTGCCAGACTAGGAACAGCCGGCCCCGGCAGTCAAGCTGTCGGTAGGGTCGCAAAGGCCACGGCCACGCACCGGATGGACCGAATCGGTCGTCTCACCCCACCGGCTTCCCGTTGACGTTCACCCATTGGTGGCTCTTGGCGCTGGAGAGCACCGCGTCGCAGACGCGCTGCGTCTCGAGGGCGTCGCGGAAGGTTGGGTGGGCGGGCTGCTTCTTGGCGTAGGCCTCGAGAAAGTCAGCCACCTGATGGACGAAGCTGTGCTCATAGCCGATCGCCAGCCCCGGCACCCACCAGTGGCCCATGTAGGGATGGTCGCCGTCGGTGACGTGAACGCTCTTCCAACCGCGCTCCGGCCCGGCGTCGGAATAGTCGAAGACCTCGAGCCGATGAAGGTCTTCGAGATCCCACTTCAGGCTCATCTTCTCGCCGTTGATCTCAAAGGTGTAGAGGGCCTTGTGGCCGCGGGCGTAGCGGGTGCTCTCGAACAGGCCGAGCGAACCGTTGGTGAAGTGACAGAGGAAGGAGCAGGCGTCGTCGATGGTCACCGGCTCCATCTTGCCGGTGAGGGTGTGCATCCGCTCCTTGACGAACGTCTCGGTCATCGCCGTGACGTCGGAGACGGGGCCATTGAGCCACAGCGCCGTGTCGATGCAGTGGGCGAGGAGATCGCCGGTCACGCCGCTGCCGGCGGCGGCGGCATCGAGCCGCCACAGCGCTGCCCCCCCCTGGGGGAGATCGGCGCTGATCGTCCAATCCTGGAGGAACTCGGCCCGGTAATGGAACACGCGCCCGAGCCGACCGGCATCGATGAGCTGCTTGGCATAGGTCACGGCCGGGATGCGCCGGTAGTTGTACCAAACAGTGTTGGGCACCCCCGCCTTCTCGATCGCCGCCACCATCTTTTCCCCTTCAGCGACATCCATCGAGAGGGGCTTCTCGCAGAGGATCGCCTTGCCGTGCTTCGCCGCTTCGATGGCGATTTCGGCATGGAGGTTGTTCGGCGTGCAGATGTCGATCGCGTCGATGTCGTCGGCAGCGACGAGCTTCCGCCAGTCGGTCTCGACGCGCCCGTAGCCCCAACGCTCGGCGAAGGCCTGCGCCTTCTCCGCGTCACGGGCCGCCACCGCCTGGAGGACGGGGAGATACTCGAGATCGAAGAAGTCCCCCACCCGCTTGTAGCCGTTGGAGTGGGCCCGGCCCATGAAGCCGTAGCCGATCATGCCGATGCGGAGGGGTTTTGCCATGGATGGAGTGCCTTCGATGGAGCGGGAATGGGAGGGAATGGTAAGGAATGGGAGGGCCCGGTCAGCAATGGGAGGGCCCGGTAAGCAATGGGAGGGCATGGTGAGCGTGCGGGGCGGGAACGATCAGGCCCAGCCGTGGGCGCTGCGGACCTCGATCATCTTGTTGAGGATCGTGTTCCAGGTGTGCGGGTTGTGGAGGGTGGCATTGGGGAACATGCAGCCGTCCCAACAGATGTGCTTGATGCCTCGGTCTTTCGCCCCCTCGAGCCAGTAGCCCGAGCACTTCACAATGTCGAGCTTGCCGTTGGGGTCGTCTGCGGGGCAGTGCTTGCCGGTCTTGTCGTGCGCGCCGGCACCATGGACGTTGCCGTCGTTCTGGGCAACATGGAAGTCGATCGTCCACGGCCGCAGCTTGTCGGTCATCTCCTTGTAGGCGGACCAGAATTCGGCCTCCGAGTAACCGGGCTTGAGGAGAGCGTGCTCCGGGGCGTTGTACCCGAGGAGGTAGAGATAGGTATGGGCCAGGTCACACTGGAAGCCGAGCGAGCCGGGCATATCGACCATCTCCAACAGGTCGAGCATGTCCTTCCAGGAGTGCATGCCCGCCCAGCAGATCTCCCCCTCCGCGGCGAGCCGCTCGCCATGGCCGGCCGCCACGGCCGCCGCTTCGCGGAAGGTGGCCGCGATCGTCTTGGTGTTCGCCGAAGCATTTTCTCGCCACTTATTGATCCCGAACTCCGCCGAATCGATCCGGATCACGCCGTACTTCCGCACGCCGTGCTCATTGAAGATCCTCGCAATCCGGCAGGCCTTGCGGACCGCGTCGATGAACTTCGCCCGCTGCACCGGGCTCCCCATGGCCGAGTCGCCGACCGTGCCCGGCCAGATCGGCGCCACCAG
>CALQRA010000057.1 GCA_943332855.1 Candidatus Kuenenia stuttgartensis | reverse complement strand
TCGTCCTCCGCTGGCCGCTCGGGCTCGGCGCCGTTCCCAAGGCGTCATTCGCGATTGAGTCTGACTCCTCGCGGCCCATCGGCATGGGGCGCAAGGAGGGAAGCACCGAGGCTCCCGGCGACGGCACATGTTCGCTCGTCGTCTTCCCGCCGAAGCTCGACAAACAGGCCCGGTCGCCGCGTGATGTCGTCTTCCTCCTCGACCGCTCCGGCAGCATGGGAAGCTGGCTGATCGGCGCCGCCCGCCGCGCGATCGCCCGCAGCCTCGACAGCCTTTCGAGTGATGACCGTGTTGCGGTCATCGCCTTCGACAATGTGCTCGATCAGATGCACGACTCCCCCACGCTCATCCCGGCCACCGACCGCAATCGCTGGTCGATCCTCCAGTGGCTCGGAAAGATTGAGGCCCGCGGCGGCACGGAGATGGAGCTGGCCCTGAAGGCCGGCCTCAACCTCTTGAAGCCACTCCAGAAAAAGAAGGGGGATCCGAAGCCGACCGCATCCGACGCTCCTGCCCGCGACCCGATCCTGGTGCTCGTCACCGACGGTCAGATCGGCGATGAGGACCGCGTCCTCGCCCAACTGCAGAAGTCGCTTGGGGCCACCACGCTCCATGTCATCGGCATCGACATTGCCGCCAACGCCGGCCTCCTCACCCGTCTCGCTGACTCCAGTGGCGGCACGCACGACATCGTGGAGAGCGAGGATCGGCTCGACGAGGTGATGGACCGGATCCAGGAGCGGCTTGTGGCACCGATCGTTACCGACGTCCGCCTTGAAGGGGACGGCATCGAAATCCTTGACGACTCGGTCGTGCCGGCGAAGCGTCCGAGCCTGTTTCCGGGCGTGCCGCTCGTGCTTCGCGGCCGTGCGCAGGGCGCCTGGCCGGGTACCGTGACGATCGTGGGGAAGAAGCAAGGGGGCAGTAGTTGGCGGGTCGCCGTCAGGCCGCACAACTCGCTCGCTCCCGGGCTCGGGGCGCTGTGGGCGCGGGGGCGGCTCCAGCACCTCTCCGACGCCTATGCCGTCGGCAATCGTGTTAAGAGCGAGGCGCTCGAGCGTCGCATCGTCGATCTCTCCACCGGCTTTGGCGTTCTCTGCAAGTTCACCGCGGTCGTGGCGATCGATCCAGGGATGCCGGAGAAGGCGATCGATCCGAGCACCCTGCGGCAGATCGTCCAGCCGGTGTTTGATGTCGGGATGCGGAGGCTTCCTATGTTGGCACCGTCATCTTCGTTCGGTTTTGAAGCAGCCACATGTTTCCCACTCTTAGACTGCATTGAAGCGTCGCCAATGTCCGAGGAACCGGCCCCATTCAGCGACGATTCACTCGGTTACGACGGCGGAGACCTCGACACGCCGCCGGTGGATCACCCTGCCGAACAGGCGATGATCCGTGAAACGCTGGCCCTCCTGCGGCCGCGTTCCGGCCGCCTCGACGACGTACCCGCGGAGATGGTGGCAATACTCCTCAGCGACGTGTCGAAGGTGCTCGCGATGCTCCGAGCCGATGGGTGGGATTCGCCCAGGGGCGCGGCCCTGGAGCAATTGCTCGCCGATGCTGCGAAGCAGCCCGGGAACCGGGACACCCTCCGACACCTGCTCGACGCCTTGGCCGACTTCGCCGGTCCGGTCGAGTGCTGGTGGAAAGAAGAATGAAGTGAACCCGATTTTCGGGCAGACTGAGAAAGTGGCGCTGTGAGGGTGGAGGGGTCACTTTTTGGAGCATGAACATCGGCGGGAGCGAGATATTCGGGGCGGAGCGCGGCAGTGGAGTGGGAGGAGGCATCGCAACACCTCACTCGGAAGCGATGGTGGCCAGCCCCATGCTCGCCAACCACTCCGCCACCCGTGCGGGCCACGCATCGATCGGCTGGCCCCGCTGCATCATGCCGAAGCTGTGGCCCCCCTTGGCGAAGGCGTGCAGCTCCGCAGGGATTTCGAGCTTCTTGGAGGCCAGGTAGCACCCGGCGGCACGGCCGTCAAAGACGACGTCGCGATCACGGACGAACCAGGAACTCGTTGGAGTTGAAGGCCGCGATGCAGACCGTTTCGAGCCCCTCGGAGCGGAGCGTGTCGATGCAGGCATGCCGCTCCGCTGCCAGCGGCCGCCGGGAGAATAGAATCGCAAACAGCCGGTCGATCTGCGCCGAAGGCTCGTCCCCCGCCTCGCGGCGGAGCCGTGTGGCGAGCTTTTCGGCCATTCGCAGCGTGAACGGCCCGTTCATGAGGTTGAGCGCCTGGAGTGGCGTCGTCGACTCACCTCGCTTGTCGCGAACCTGTCCGCAGTCGGGCAGGTCGAAGACCTTGAACATCCCGTCGTCGGTGCCGCGCATCTTCGCCAGGTAGATCATCCGCCGCCACGCGGCCGGGCCCGGATCCTCGAGCGGCCGCCACTCGTCGAACTGCCGCACCTTCGGATGGTAGGTGATCACACCGGGGCCTCCCATCACGAGATCGAGCACGCCCGCCGCAGAAAGCATCGCGTCGTGGATCGATTCGGCGTCGAGTCGTTGCGGAGGATACCGCCAAAGCAGCCGCGAGTCGGGATCGAGGGCGACGGCCGCGGCGACCGGACTGCTGGCCTGCCGGTAGGCGGCCGACGTAACGATGTCGCGGTGCAGCGACTTGAGGCTCCAGCCATGGTCGATGAACCGTCGGGCCAGCCAGTCGAGGAGCGCAGGGTGCGACGGCCGCTCCCCGCTTGTGCCAAAGTCGCTCGTCGTCGAGACGAGGCCGGTGCCGAAGTGGTGGTGCCAGACGCGGTTGACGATCGCGCGGGCCACCAGCGGGGCAGCATCCCCCACGAGCCAGCGGGCCAGCGCCACGCGGCGATCTGGCTCCGGTGTGTCGCCGGCCAGTTCGACGCCACGGAGCACCTCGAGCCCGCCGGGGCCGACGGGAACGGTCGGCTGCGCGGGATCGCCCCGGAGCAGCAGGTGCACCGGATCGGGGGAGGTGAACCTTCCAGCGAAGACCACGCGGGGCTGGAACGCCGCCCGCTGAAGCTCCGCGAGCTTCTCCTCACACTCCCGGCGGCGCTCGGCTGTTTCCGCATCGATGCCGCTGGTGCGCGTCGCGTCGACGACCGTCCGCCAGCCCCCCTTGCCATCGTCGACCTCGATCGCCCAGCGGCTCGTGAGCCGTGACGCATGGTCGGGTGACATCTGCTCCGCAAGGTGGCGGTCGCGGCTCCAGGTCACGCGGTCGATCCGCGCCGGATGCGGCAGATCGATCTGCACCCAGGCGGGCGGACGACGATCGGCCACCCACGTCGATTCTTTTCCATACTTGCCGTCGTTGAGCACATCGTCGTCGCCGCCGACCTGCTTCGCGGCCCCTGACGACGATGCCTTGCCGCCGAGCGTCGCCGCGGCCAGATTCGTCGCCGGCAAAGCTATGGAGGCTTGGTCGGGCATGCCCGTTCCCCAGACCTCGAGTTCGTCGAAGGCGGGGCCCTCGCTGGTTGCATCGGTGGCGATGACATTCACGCGAATCCGCTGCGTGGTCACCGGCTGAAAGGAATCGCTGAAGCGGCCCTGATCGACCGAGCGCCACTGTGGAAAGCCAGCCAATTCAAGTCCGACCGCTTTGATGGCCTGCTCGATGTCGCGGATCTGGGCCGAGCGGTCTGCGTCGTTGTCCCGTCGCCAGGGCCGGTCGTCGTAGTGCATGCCGGAAAACACGGCAGTCATCCGGTAATAGTCGCGGGAGGAGATCGGATCGAACTTGTGGTTGTGGCAGCGAGCGCAGCCGACCGTCAGCCCGAGGACGGCCGCGCCCACGTTTTGCACCACTTCGTCGAGGCTGTTGAGCCGCGCCTGCCGAATCGCCGCCGGCTCCTCGCCCACCTCCGGCGGCGAGGGCAACGGCGCGGTGACGAGAAATCCCGTGGCCGCGTCAACGCCCACGGTGTCGCCGGCGAGCTGTTGAAAGAGAAACCGATCGTAGGGGAGATCGCGGTTGAGGGCGTCGATCACCCAGTCGCGATACGGCCAGGCATGGTCGCGGAGCGTGTTGTATTCATAGCCCCGCGTGTCGGCGTAGCGGATGACGTCAAGCCAGTGCTGAGACCAGCGTTCGCCGTATCGCGGCGACGCGAGCAGCCGGTCGATGAGGGCCTCGACGGCCTGCGGGCTCGCGTCGGCGACGAACGCCTCGACCTCTTCGGGGGTGGGCGGTAGGCCGGTGAGATCGAGGAACAGCCGACGGATCAGCGTGCGACGATCAGCCGGGGGCGACGGGGCAAGACCCCGCGCGGCGAGCTCGGCAGCTAAAAAAAAGTCGATTGAGTCGTGAGCGAAGGATTCGGTGAGCGGTTGAAACGCCCAGTGATCACTGGTGCGACTCACGGAAGCAGCCGCCTCCATCTGGCCAGGCCAGATCGCGCCGCCGGCGACCCACCGCGACACTGCCGCGATCTCGGCGGCCGTGAGTGGCTCCCCTTCCGGCGGCATCCGCTCGTCGGGATCGGTCGTGGCCATGCGGCGAAGGATTTCGGTTTTGGTCGGCTCGCCCGGCACGACCGCCGGGCCGACGTCGCCACCCGCGAGCAGAGCCTGACGGCTGTCGACCCGCAGTCCTGATTCCTGCGCATCAGGCCCGTGGCACGCCGCACAGCGGGCCCGCAGGATCGACAGCACGTCTCGCTCGAAGTCGATCCCGTCGCCCACTGGTGCGTCGATGGCCGCATCGGCAGCCCTCGACACGGTGCTGCTGTTGGTTGGCAAGGGGGCCAGCATGAGGAGACAGACGGCAACGATTGAAAGACGTCTCATGCGAGCACCTCGTGGATTACGTGGCCGTGCACGTCGGTAAGCCGGCGCTCCGTGCCGCTCACCGGAAAGCTCAGCCGCTCGTGGTCGAGCCCGAGCAGGTGGAGGATCGTGGCGTTGAAGTCGTAGAGCGTCCGCCGGTCCGACACAGCCTTCCAGCCCAGCTCGTCGGTAGCGCCAAAACTAAAACCCCGCTTCACACCGGCGCCGGCCAGCCAGCAGGTGAAGCCGTCAATATTGTGGTCGCGGCCGGTGCCGTTGGCCTGCATGAAAGGCAGGCGGCCGAATTCGGTGCAGAAGACAACGAGCGTGCTGTCGAGCATCCCGCGGGCCTTCAGATCGCGGAGCAGTGCCGCGGCCGGCTGGTCGAGAATCCCGGCGTGGTTGCCATGGTGCTTGACGATCTCGGAATGGCTGTCCCAGTTGAGCGCGCCGCCGCTGGCGAAGGCGCCGTTGAAGAGCTGCACCACCCGCACGCCCTCCTCCAAGAGACGCCGCGCGAGAATGCAGTTGCGGGCGAAGCCAGCCTTGATCGGATCGCTGGCCGTCGCGCCGTAGTCGGCGAGCGTGCGGGGCGACTCGCGGTCGAGATCAAGCACGCCCGGAATCGAGAGCTGCATCCGTGCCGCCAGTTCATAGCTGCTGATCCGCGCGGCCAGATCGCTGTCGCCGGGATACCGCTGGCCGTGGCTGGCGTTGAGCCGGGCCAGCAGGTCGGCCGTCGCGCGGCTCGACGCCGGAGAGATTCCCGCGGCAGGCCGCAGATTGCGGGGCGGCTCGCCGGCGCTGAACGCCGTCCCCTGGAAGGCGGCGGGCAGGAACCCCGAGCCCCAGTTGTTGGGGCCCGCCTGTGGCCGGCCTCGCGGGTCGGCGATCGCGACGAAGGCGGGCAGATTTTCGTTGTCGCTCCCGAGCGCATAGGTGACCCAGGCACCGAGGCTGGGAAAGCCTTCGAACGTGAAGCCGGTGGAGAGAAAGTTTTCGGCCTGCGTGTGGGCGCTGTTCTTCGCCGTGAGCGAATGGATGAAACAGATCTCGTCGGTGAGCTCGGCGAGGTGAGGCATCAGGTCGGAGACCATCTTGCCGCTGTCGCCCCGCGGGCGGAATGTCCAGAACGGCTTGGCGAGCTTGCCGATCGGGCCTTGAAACGTAACCGCGGGGGCATTCGGCGGCTGCTCGCCGGCGTGGCGATAAAGCGACGGCTTGTAGTCCCAGGTATCGAGGTGGCTGACCGCGCCGACGCAGAAGATGACGAGCAGACGTTCGGCCTTGGCGGCGAAGTGCGATGCTCTGGCCGCAGAGGGATGCGTCGCCACGATCGCCGGGCGGCTCGGCACCGCAGGCGCGGCCAACAGGCCATCGCGGGCGAGCAGGTGCGCCAGCGCCATGCCGCCTGCCGCCGTGCCGCAGTCGGTCAGAAAGCCGCGGCGATCGAGAAGCCGGCGGATGGCGGGGGTGTCGTGATGGTCCATGGTGGTCCCGATGGGCGGTGTCATTCCGCGGAGGGTCTGCCGGCACGATCGTGGTTCTACGCGACCCACCGAACCGAGGCAAAACCCGCGCACGACGGCTCCGCCACGACGGCGTCGCACCCAGCGCCCTGACTCCCCTCCCCCTCCAGCCTCTTGAGCGCCCCAATCGCCTCGACGGCCCGGTCAGCGAGTCGAACAAACTCAACCGAGGAATCAGGCCCCGTGCTGGTTGGCTGGCCGGATGCGAGGGGCAATCCACAGGCTCGTCAGGGTCAACGCGGCGGCAAGAATGCCGACCGTCCCGAAGTGGCGCAGCGGCTCCCCCGCGCCCCCTTCGACGACCATCCCGCCGATCGTGGTCCCCAGGCCACTGGCGAGGTGCTGCACCGCGGAGTTGACCGACATGAAGCCGCCGCGGCGGCGGGGCTCGACGCTCGCCGTGATCAGTGTCATCGCCGTCACCATTCGGGCCGAGTTGGTCGCCATCAGGAACGCCGCGGCCGTAGCGGCACCGCCGATGCCCACCGCGGGCAGGTGCGTGAGGATGAGCATCCCCAGGGCCGACAGCGGCACGACGCCGCGAAACACCGCGAGCCCGCCGAAGCGGTCAACGAGCCGGCCGGCGAGCGGCGTGGTGGCGAGCGTGAGGAGCCCTCCGGCGACGAACACGACCGGCAGTTGCGATTGCGTCACACCCACATTGGCCACGAAGGAGGTGGAGATGAACGGGATCACGGAGAACGCGCCGACCATCAGCAGCGAGATCATGGCGTAGGCAAGACGATGGGGGGGACAGTTCAGCGTGTCGACGAGGCGGACCAGCGGATGCCGTGCCGAGTCATCCGGGTGGGGCTCCAGCCGCGGCAGCGACCACGCGGCCAGCCCCACCAGCGGCAGCCCGAGGATGGCCAGGGCGAAGAAGGGCGCCTGCCAGCCGAACCGCGTGCCCAGGGCGATCCCCAGCGGCACACCCACTACGGAAGCGAAGGCGAAGGCCAGCATCAGCGTGCCCGTGGCGCGGCCGCGACGGTGGGGCGGGAACACATCCGCCACGATCGCCAGCCCCAACCCGCCGAGGCCGCCGCCGAAGCCGCCGGTCACGCACCGTGCGGCGAGCAAGAGCGGGTAGCTGTTGGCCAGCCCGCACGCCGCCGTCCCCGCCAGCAGGCCGAGCGCGAACACGACGTAGGCGGTCTTCCGCGGCACGCGGTCGAGCCAGGGCGCCGCCAGCAATCCGGCGATTCCAGACGCGAGCGTGTAGCTCGAGACGACCCAGCTGAACCTCCGGGCGTCGATCGTGAGGTCGGCGAGCAGTTGTGGCCCTAGCGGCATCACGATCATGAAGTCGACGATCGCGACGAACTGCAGGGCCGCCAGGGTGAAGAGAATGGCGGCCCCGCGGCCGGCATCGCCGGTGGCGTCGTGGTCCAAAACGGCTGGATCGTCGGATACCACGGTGACGGTCGTTCTCGGCGGAGTCGTCCGCTGCTTGCGGTGCTGACGGGCATTGACTTATACCAAGTGGCGTGCCGCTTGTCTCACGAGACGCCGTGCCCGCGTCGCGAGCGAGCCTGCGCGCCCCGGGCTGACGGCTTTCATGCTCCATCGCCTGCTCAACCATCGCTCGACACGACGCCGTTGACACGAGCCCACGCGTTACCAGAAGCCGGTCTGCGGGATCACGAGCGCGGCGGCTGATGTGGAAACTGGGCCAATGACAGGGCACGCCGCAGAAGCTGATACACTCTTAGAGTCACGTGCGCTTCGCTCCACCGGGGAAGGCACGCGATTGCCGGGGCATGAGCAGTACCTGGCACCGCACACCGTTGTGAATGCGATGAAGTCATTTTTTGACCGGATGAAGACGAAGGGCGAGTGCTCGCCTCGTAAGCCTTTGCCGCAGATTGTCTGGTCGTGGCTGGGAGCACTTGTTGGCATCTACGCTATCGGGACGTGTGGCCCTTACGTTGCCCGATGGGGCGGATTAGACGGGGCGTATGTCATTGGTTCGTTTGGTGCTGCGGCAGTGCTGATCTATGGGGCGCCGATGGCAGAGTTCTCGCAGCCGCGAAACCTTCTGCTGGGCAACGTTCTCTCCGCGATCGCCGGCGTTACCGCGGCGATGCTCCTACCAGAGAAGCACCAAACTGCCTTGGCGGGAGCCATTGCGGTGTCGTCCGCCGTTCTTTTCATGCACCTGACGCGATCGTTGCATCCGCCGGGTGGCGCGACGGCTCTCATTGCGGTCATCGGCGGTGATGCCATTCGTGAACTGGGATACCTGTATGCGGTGTTTCCAGTCTTGCTGGGCTCGATGATTCTGCTGGTTGTCGCACTGGTCGTGAACAACCTCTCGCGCCATCCGGCACGGCACTACCCGACGTATTGGTTCTAGACTTCCACACCTGGAACAAGGGACACGCATGAACAACTTGACCAAAGAAGAAGCAATCAAAGGGGCATTTTTCGGTGCCCTTGTCGGCGACGCCCTCTGCCTTGGCAGCCATTACGAATACGATGCCGCGAAGATTTTTAAGGCCTATGGCAATAAGCCGATCGAAAGGTTCATGTCACCTGGTGAAATGATGGGTGGCCAGACCCATGGAATCGGATGGGGTGAACGCAATTACCATCCGGGAAAAAAGGGCGGGGGAACCACCGATTACGGTGATTACAACATCCTCGTATTAGAGCATTTGGCGGCTACCTCCGACCCCCCGAGAGCCCTGAGTGTTGCAGCGATGATTCCGCATTGGATGAATCGCCTTGAGAATGGCTGGGGCTCATGGATTTGCACCATGACTCAAGAGACCTATGCGCAGGTCAAGAGAGGAACACCGATTGAACAGCTTGGCGGTATCTCAAACGCGATGGCTATCCGCCATGTTGCGGCCCATGCCTATTACGACACCGAAGAAGAATTGGTGGACGCGGCAAGGAAAACAATGTTTACCCACAGAGACACTCACGCCTTAGGCGGAGGGGAGTTTTTTGCGCGCGTCACCCACCGAGTTATGAATGGTGCCGCCCCTCGCGATGCGATTGAAAGCGTTGCATCCTTCATGAAGGGATTTTTTGAGCACAAAGCGGCTCAGGCCATGGCGAAGTGCAGAGAAGAGGCGGACCCTAGCTCGGCTCTTTCTCAAGAAGCTTTCTCGGATGATCTCGCCCTCACGAGCATGGCGAGACTCTGGGATATCGGCCGCTCTGAACCGATCAAAGTCGGTAAAGCCAGCCCAACCGAGGGAACTCTTCCAGGCGCGCTCTATTTTATTCTCAAGTATGCAAACCAAGAAGACGGTTTAAAGCAAGCACTTCAAGCCAATGCCATGGTTGGTGGCGATAATGCGTCACGGAGCATTGCAATCGGAATGGTATTGGGTGCCCACAAAGGTGTTCGAGCGATCCCGAGTGCATGGAAGGAGACGCTAGACCAATGGGACTATTGTGACAGTCTGCTCAATCAGCTGCCACTGCTCAAACACCGACCAACCAATCAAACGAATTACCATGACTGATTTGGTTGATCTCCCGAGTAAATCAATCTCATGAAAGCACGAACCTGACCTGCACCATGAATGACGCCGGTTTTCAGTGAGGGCTTTGCCCTCCAAGAGACCAACCCCGTGCGTTTGCTGAGGCGTACGTTAGGCGAACGCGCGGGACTGCCACGCTTGGAGGGCTCGTGTGCTTCCCAATAAAAACCCCCGTTGAAGAGGTCGATCGCATGGAGCCACCGGGGGTCAGCCGCGAGGAGCGCGGCCAGAGCACGGCGCCGGGAGGCTGGGTCGTCGGGAAGTTGGTCGAGTGAGCGTGGGACTGGCTCGGGCGACTTGAAGAGGTGCCCGCGGGGGGCGTTCACGGGATGCGAAAGGCCGTGGCCAGGGACGGAGGCGGAGGGCGGGAGCGGGATGACTGGGGCGTAGCGTGGCGGTGAAGTTGGATCGGGCATCGCACCACCTCACTCGGCAGCGATGGTGGCCAGCCCCATGCTCGCCAACCACTCGGCAACGCGTGCGGGCCACTGATCGATGGGTTGGCCCCGCTGCATCATGCCGAAGCCGTGGCCCCCCTTGGCGTACACGTGCAGCTCGGCGGGGATCTCGAGCTTCTTGTAGGCCAGGTAGAGCATCGCCGCTTCGGTCGCGTTGGAGCCGTCATCATGGGCGACGACAAAGAACGCTGGCGGCGCATCCGGGGGCACGCTGAATCCCGGCCTGAACTTCGTAGGGTCATCCTTGTCGATAAACCCGCCGCCGTAAACGAACACGAGGAAGTCGGGGCCGCGGGGGTCGTCCAGCTTCGGGTCCTGTGAGTAGGTCCTGTCTCCGCGGTCCCAGGCTGCATGGCCGGCGAGATTGGCCCCGGCTGAAAAGCCGAGGATGCCGACACGTGCTGGATCGATTCCCCAGTCACTCGCATGGTGCCGGCAGAGGCCCATGGCGCGTTGGGCGTCTTCGACCGGGAGCGTGAACATCTCCGGCTCGTCACGGGTCGGCGTCCGGTATTCGAGCAGGACGGCGGTGATGCCAAGGGTGTTGAGCCACGTGCAGACTTGCGTCCCTTCGTGCTCCCATGACAGGAACATGAAGCCGCCGCCGGGAGCCACGATCACGGCGGGGCTATCAGGCTTGCCGGAGGGATAGACCCGGATCGTGGGCTTCGTGACGTCGGTGACCCGATTCGGCTGCTGGCCCCCGTACGACTGGAAGAGCTTTTCGGTGGCCTCGGACTTCGGCTGCATGGCCGTCGGGGTGCCATCGGGCCACAGCTCGACGGTGAAGGGAGCGTGGGTGGGGCTGGCGGGAGTGGGTTCCGGCTCGGCGGCTATGGCCATGAGGACCAGCGAGCAGGCGAATACCGCGGCGAGCAAAAGTGGGTGGGGCTGCTTCATGGTGGCGGTGGTGGGGTGTGGCGGGGCGCGGTGGCGGAAGGAGTCTACAGGCGTGGGCCTTCGATGCTGCCTGATCGTGCTCCGCCTAGCCCGCCCCCTGCCACCCCGACACGGATCGATCATCGAACGCCGCCCGCGCGCATCGCGGGGATCAGCCGGTCGCGAAGGACGCCGATGAGTTGCTGCCGGAAGTCGGGAATCGCCTCGAGGAGGCGGATCGAGTGGAGGAGGCGGAGCGACGCGTAGAACGCACGATCCATTTCGAAGCTCGCCAACTCGTCGGGCCGCCCCGCGAAGTAGTGGTCGAGGAACCTGGTGAGGAAGTCGGCGCCCAGGTCGTTCGGCAGCTTCGTCACCCGCTCGCAGATCCCCACCGCCGGCGAATAGATCGTCTCCACGAGGCCGAGGTCGAAGAGCGGGCTGCCGCGCGAGAAGTCGCCCATGTCGATGACGACCGGCTCTCCGTCGCGGATCATCACGTTGCCGCCGTGGAGGTCGAAGTGGACGCACGTGTCCGCGTCCGGGATCGCCTCGATCTTCCCGCGGAGGAGCTCGACGTCGGCCGGCGCGAAAAGCGGCGCCATCTCGGCCAGCCAGCCGAGGCAATCGGCCTTGATGTCTGGGAAGACGGCCCGGTCGGCCGGGGTGGCGTGAATCGTCCGCGCCAGATGGGCGAGCAGACGGGCGTGGTCGTCGAGCCGGTCGGGCTCCCGCCGCATGAGGCCGGCGAGCGAATCGGCCCCGAGCATCTCGTAGGCGATGCCGAAGCGGCCGCCGCTCGTCACAAGGTCGAGGGAGATCGCGGTCGGGATCCCGGCCACGAACGCGGCCCGGGCGAACCGTTTCTCCCTCTCGACGACCGCTGGATCCAAGCCTTCGCGGTAGAGTTTCACGACCGTCTCGTCGTCCAGCCTAAAGACCTCTCCGAAGACGCCCTCGGAGAGGAACGGAAGACCCTCGATGGAAATCTCCCGCGGCTTCTCGCGCACGACAAGAATCTCGTTCAGCCCGGAGAGCTCGAAGACGCGCCGGACCTGCGGCCCGACGTTGACGAGCTCGACGCCGCCGCCGAGCGGGGCGAGCCGCTTGTACTGCGTCATAATGACGCGAATCCCACCGCTCGAGACGAACGGACACGCGCCGAGGTCGAGGACGAGCCGCCTCAGCTCCGGATCCGCGGGGACGGCCGCGGCGAGCGTCTCGGCGGAGGTCGCGTCGAGGCGGCCGGAGAGGCGGAGGGTGGCGGTCGCGTCGGCGAGCACCACAGCGATCTCGAGGGTCGTCACGCTGGAGCGCTCCGGCATACGGGAAACCAACAACTCATGCTACCAGCCTCGGCAGCCCGCGGAACAAGTCTGTCGTATGGTGAGCCTTCTCAACCTCACTTCCAAGTCTTCTGGCAGCGGCTCCGGGCAGCCGCAGGCGCCCGGGCAACATCAATGATGGCCGTGAGATCTCCGATGTTGATGCGTATGTCTTCACGAAAAGCCCAAAAGTTGATAAAGCAACTCCTCTTCTATAAATGCCGGGATGAGCAGGCGGGTCGCCCGGTCTTTGACTTTCTCCATCAAGACGATCTGATGGAACCAAGGAATGGACCAGAGAATCGAGTCGGGCAATTGTGCCGCAAGCCGCGGCACTTTTCCGGCCTTCTCTCATTGTGCCGCAGCTTGCGGCACTTTTGGGGGACTCGACAATTTTGGCGCGTGTTGCGGCACGAAGTCGGCCGGGTTCGCGTACTCGCGATAGAAGGCCAACATTCGCTTGATATTCCGCTCGGAGAAGCCTTTCACCTCCGGCAGTTCGTTGAGCAATTCACGGGACAGTCGGTGGATGACTGCGGCTCCCCAGCCTTCCTGTTGCTGTCGTACGGCGATGATGCGGCCGATCTCCCCGTAAAGTTGCACGAGCTCGGCGTTAACCGCCAACATGGCCCCGCGTTTGAGACTGCTGGATTCGGTTCTTGATCTCCTTCAGGAGGATCGGAAAGTCGGCAGGTATCGGGAGGTTCGTTTTGCTCATTTGACCCTCTATCGCAGTGAGACCAGCGCCTCACAAGTTGTCTGCTGCTCGAGGCAACGGCTGATTTCGTCGAGCACAGCGTCCTTCTGATTGTCACCTTCTATGCTTACCGAATCATGGGCACGCCATGCTTCATCCCGCTTGGTTTCCAACCCCCGGAGCGTCCTCTGGATTTTAAGCTTCTTCGGCGACCTCGTCCCGGGTCAGCCCTGCATGCTCTACCACGTCCTTCAAGATCGCGTTGGGGTCTCCACCCGCACTGGATCGTGAAGCGAAATCGTGATGTGGTGCTCCCCGTGCATCTTCGTTGAAAGGCGCACGTGCGATCATTTTTGACGCATGATGACGTCACCGGCGTGCGAGAGCGCTGCCACCAACGCTGCGCCGGAAACGTCACGGGGCAGCCTCATGGAGCGAGCAACTCGTCGCGAACGAGATGGAGCCGGATCACCCGCGGCCCCTGCCCCTCCTCGAAGTGGCAGGCTACGGCTTCCCGGATCGGTCCGGAGCATTTCGAGCGTGTCGGCCTCGGTGTGAATCGACGCTCCGACGGCCCTCGCGACATAGCCCCCTCGGGAGCCTCTTCGACCACGAAGACAATCTCGGTCACCGAAGCACTCTTCGGAAGAAAGTCCGGGGCGGTCAATCGGCCGCCAAGGGCCGGGGAGCCCGCGTCGGCATCTGCCGTAAGACGCGATGCCGTACCGAACGACCATCAACAGATGGCCCATCGCCTCGCCAGCCGTCCACGAAAGAGAATGGACGGCCGGCACCAACCAGTCGGGGCGACAGGATTTGAACCTGCGACCTCTTGACCCCCAGTCAAGCGCGCTAGCCAGACTGCGCCACGCCCCGATTTCGTCGACAAGCAGGCGCAGCTCTCGCTTCTCTGCCTGACGACCGGCACACTATCGCACAAACACCCCCCGCCGGCAACACGAACCCGCCCAGCCGCCCTTCCAGCCGCTCTTCCAGGCTCCCTTCCAGCCACTCTCCCAGGCTCGCAAACCACAGCCATTCCCCTCCCCACACCCGAAACTCAAAGCTCACGACCACGCCATGGCCGCCACACCTCCCCCCACGCCCCACCACCCCACGCCCCACCACCCCACCTCTTCTCACCAAGCCAGCCCCACTCCCGTCACGCTCCCCCACACCCTCCCCTTCTCCACCCGGCTCGCGCACGCCATCCGCGCCAAGCGCACCCCCGCCTGCGTCGGCCTCGACCCGCGCCGCGAATCACTCCCCCCGGCCCTCGGCGCCGCTTCCATCGACGATCCCTTGGCCCTCGCCAAGCTCTACACGAGCTTCTGCCGGGACGTCATCGACGCCGTCGCCCCCCATATCCCGATCGTGAAGCCGCAGCTTGCCTGCTTCGAAGCCCTCGGCCCTGCCGGGATGATGGCGCTGGCCGACACCATTCACTACGCCCACGCCCGCGGGCTGCTCGTCCTCGCCGACGGCAAGCGGGGCGACATCGGCTCCACCGCCGAAGCCTACGCCGATGGCTGGCTCGCCGGCCCCTGGGGCTGTGACGCCCTGACCATCAATCCCTACCTCGGCCTCGACTCGATCGCCCCCTTCGTGACCACCGCCAAAGCCCGCCACGCCGGCCTGTTCGTTCTCGTCAAAACCTCAAACCCCGGCAGCCGCGACTTCCAGGATCTCGAAGCCAACGGCTCCCCCCTCCACGAACATGTCGCCGCTGGCGTCGAACACCTCGCCGCCGACACCCTCCCGCCCGGAACGAGCGACGCTCCCGGACAGCACGCCTACGGCCTCGTCGGCGCCGTCGTCGGCGCCACCTGGCCGAAGCAGCTCGACACCCTCCGCGCCGCCATGCCCCACGTCTGGATCCTCGTTCCCGGATTCGGCAAGCAGGGGGGACGGGCCTCCGACGTTCGCGGGGCCTTCGACGCCAAAGGTCTGGGGGCGATCGTCGTCAGCGCCCGCGACGTGATCTTCGCCCACAGCCGCCCCGACATGAATGCCGCTCTGGCGGAAAGCCAATGGCAGACCGCTGTCGAACGGGCCTGCCACGACATGATCGAGCGGATCGCCGCCGATACCCCTGCCGGCAAACTCCGCGACTGAGCCCTCGCTGCAGCGGGCTTCAGGCCTTCGCTTCTTGGATGAGGCGCGAGAGGAGCGGCAGCAGCTGCTTCTTGCGGCTGACGACGTTTTTGAGCGCATAGAGACCGCGGTCGAGACGCGGATAGTTGATCTCCTCCCACGCCTCCGATTCCCGGGAGAGAAGAAGGAGCGAACCATTGCTGACGACGTCGGTGACTAACAGCGCCGAGAAGTCGAGCTTGTGACCGGTGGCGAAGTCCTCGAGGGCCGTGCGCAGGTCGTCTTTCCGCTCCCAGAAGAGATCGAAGCCGGTCTCCTCGATCTGCGAGATCGAAAACCGCACGCCCTGCTCGGAGAATTCCTTGCAGTCCTCGCTGATCACACCGGCCGGCGTGCTCGACCGCAGCGCCGAGCCGATCTCAAAGAACTCGCGGGCATACTGATCGAGATCGATCGGGCACAGCCCGCGCAGCCAGGCAAGGATGTCGCGATCGATGTCGGTCGTCGTCGGGGAGCGGAGAAAGAGCGTGTCGGAGATGATTCCCGACGCCATGCACAGCGCGATCCCCGGCTTCGGCTCGATCCCCGATGCCCGGAACTGCCGAGCGACGAGCGTGCAGGTCGACCCCACCGGCTCGTTGATGAAGCGGATCGGCTGCTGCGACTTGAGCCCACCACCGAGGCGGTGATGGTCGAGAACCTCGACGATCTCGGCGTCCTCCGCCCCGCTCACCGCCTGGGCGAGCTCGTTGTGGTCGACGAGGACGAGCTTCTGCCGCGGCGGATTGATGAGATCCGACTTGAACGACAGGCCGATGAGGCAGCCGTCGTCGTCCACGACCGGGAACACCGGCTGTGGCGACCGCTCGACCACCGCTCTGGCCTCGACGATGCTCGCCTTCCCTGACACCGTGACGAAGTCGGTGTCGACGACCGGATCGATGAACTGCGACGACTTGATCCGCAGGGTCGTGTTGACGGTATCGAACGGGCTCATGATCACCGACACCCGCCGGATCCTCGCCAGCTCCACCAGCCCCGACGAGAGCTTGAAGCCCCCCGTCAGCACCAGCGCCCTCACCCCATGCTCGATCGCCGGGAGCTGGATCGTCGGCCGGTCGCCGCAGACGACGATCAGCCGGTCGGCCGGGTACTGCTGCATCCGGTCGGTGAACCCCTCGGCGCTCATCGCCCCGACCATCACGAGGAGCTCGTCGCGCTGCTGCGGATCGAGGACGTGCTGGAAGCTCCCCCCGAGCACGTCGTGGATCTTCTGGAGACAGGTCGTCACCGTCCGCGATTTGATCGAATCCCCCTCGTCATGGAAAAAAAGATCCATGAGATTCAGAACCGAGAGGACGCCGACCACCTTCCGGTCGCTGCCAACAACGGGAATCGCCCGCAGGTCGGCCCGCTGCATCCGCTGGTAGGCCTCGTGAAACGAATCGCCGAACGAGGCCGTCACGATCTCCCGGCGGCAGACATCCTCCGCTGAAGGCCGGACATCCATCACGATCCGCGGCGCCGCCACACCGGCCCTGTCGAGGACATATTCGGTGCGCTTGTTCGGCGCCCCGCAACAGGCCGCAATGGCGTCGGGACGGGTCGTCTGCTGAAGGAGATCGGCATAGGCGATCGCGGAGCAGATGGCATCGGTGTCGGGATTCCGATGCCCGAAGACAAGAACACTCATGGTGGGATTGCGGGGTGGGAAGCGCGGGGTGGGAAGCGGAGGCGGGACGGTTAGCGCAGGCGGGACGGTTAGCGCGGGCGGGAATGATCGGCGGCGGAGGGGCGCGGCGGGAACGGCGGGGGTCAGACCTCGCCGGGGGCCTGCGTCCAGCAGGCGAGCGACGGCTCCCAGGCGTGGAGCTCTTCCGACTTGAAATAGATCGAGATCTCGCGCGAGGCCGACTCGGGGGAATCGGAGGCGTGGACGAGGTTCATCTGCCGGCTGGCGCTGTAGTCGCCCCGGATCGTTCCGGACGCCGCCTTCAGGCCGCTGGTCGCCCCGAGCATGTCGCGGACGACCCGCACCACCTCCGGGCCGGCGAACACGCAACCGACGACGGGCGAGGCGGTGATGAACTCCTCGAGCCCCGGATAGAAGGGCTTCGAGACATGCTCGGCGTAGTGCTGCTTGGCCATCGCGGGGGTGATCCGCAGCATCTTCATCGCCACCAGCCGCAGCCCCTTGTCGTCGAACCGGGAGAGGATCCGCCCGAGCAGGCCACGCTGGACGCAGTCCGGCTTGAACATCACGAACGTCAATTCCATCGCTGCAAAACTCCGAAAAATCGTTACGGGGAGAAGAAAACCAAGGAGAAGGGACGGGCCACGATCTCAGTCTGCCGGGCCCTCGAGGGGCGGAGGCACGAACCGACGGGAGCCCCTGTTTGAGCAAGGGGAGAGTTTACGGGCTGCCGCGCGAGGCTCACAACCCGAAACACTCCTCTCAAGACCCTTTTTCCAGCTCGCGGAGGAGAAACGCCCGGTTGCCTTCGAGGAGGGTCGGCTCGGCGAGCAACTCCTCGAGCGTCATCCAGTAGATCGCCTCGACCTCGACCGGATGGGCCACGAGCTCCGCGGCCGGATCGAGGTCGACCGTCCACCACGACAGCGCGGTGCCCCACGGGGTGACGCTCTGCCAGACACAGGCCAGCGCCTCGACGTCGGCCTGCAATTCCTCGCGGCACTCGCGAACCACCGCCTCGCGCTCCTCTTCCCCCGGCTCGACATGCCCCCCCGGGAAGCAGACCCGGCCCGGTGCGGCGACCGCCCGCCCCCGCCGGATCGCGAGGAAGCGGTCGCCCCGCCGCGCGATCGCCACGACACCACGCTTCGCCGTGGTCCCCATCGCCGGATCGCGTCGATCGGTGGGCTTCATCAACGGGCTCTGGTCAACAGGCTGGGGATAGAGGCAGGCTTGCGGACGCCCGGCAGCGACCAGTTTTTCGACCGCCAAGCCCGCGGAAATACCCCTGGCAGGCGGGATCGGTGTCGAACCGACCCTCGTAGACTACAGTAAAGGGTTGCCGAAGAGGCATCCGACCACCGTATCCCGCCGGAAACGCCGATGGACACGTCCCCCCGCGACAACGGTTCCAATTCCAATGCCCCCGGCCAAGGGGGCGCCAATGACGACGGATTCCCCAAGCCGAATCCGGGTGGGGGCCGGCCCCTCGGGATGCCGGCGATCATCATGCTGGCGCTGGCCGCGCTCGCCCTGGTGACGATCGTGATCCGGGAACAGGCCGGCAGCGTCACCCCCGTCTCCTGGGATGAGTTCGTCCGAGAGGTAAAAGCCGGGAATGTCGCCGAGGTGCGGATCTCCGGCAACTCCCTCGAGGGGCAATTCAAGGCACCGGCCGCGGAAACCGGCACCGGCGAGGTCGGCGGAGGAGCGCCGCGCACCTTCCAGATCGAGATCTCCCCCTACCTCGGCGAGGGGCTGAGCGAGATGCTCCTCGAGCACGAGGTGAAGACGACCGTGCGCCAGCCGGCCGACGGCACCGGCCTCCTCCTCGGCGTCTACATGCTCGTTCCCCTCCTCCTCATGGCCGGCTTTTGGATGACCCTACGGCGTGCCCGCGACCCGCTCGGCGGCTCGGGGTTCCTCGGGGGGTTCAGCAAGTCGCCGGCTAAACGCTACGGTTCGAGCGACCGGCAGGTGACCTTCTCCGATGTCGCCGGCCTCGAGCAGGTGAAGGAGGATCTCAAGGAGATCGTCGACTTCCTGAAAGACCCGCGCCGCTTTCAGCGCCTCGGGGGCCGCGTGCCGAAGGGGGTGCTGCTGATGGGCCCGCCGGGCACCGGCAAAACGCTCCTCGCCCGGGCCGTCGCCGGCGAGGCGGGGGTCCCGTTCTTCTCCATTTCCGGCAGCGAGTTCATCCAGATGTTCGTCGGCGTCGGCGCGTCGCGCGTTCGCGACCTCTTCAAGACCGCCAAGGATGCCTCGCCGGCGATCCTGTTCATTGACGAGATCGACGCCGTCGGTCGCCACCGTGGCACGGGGCTCGGCGGCGGCCACGACGAGCGCGAGCAGACCCTCAACCAGATCCTCTCCGAGATGGATGGCTTCAGCCCGTCGGAGGCGGTGATCGTGCTCGGCGCCACGAACCGGCCCGACGTCCTCGACCCCGCCCTTCTCCGCCCCGGTCGCTTCGACCGCCACGTCACCGTCGACCGCCCCAACCACAAAGCCCGGCTGGCGCTGTTTCGCGTCCATACGAGAAAAGTCCCCCTCGCGGCCGACGTCAACCTCGACCGGCTCGCCAGCGGCACGGTGGGCCTGACCGGCGCCGACATCCGCAACCTCGTCAACGAGGCCGCCCTGTGGGCGACGCGCCACGACAAGGACGCCGTCGATTCCTCCGACTTCGACTACGCCCGCGACAAGGTCTTGATGGGCCCGAAGCGCGAGGAGGTGCTCGTTGGCCGTGAGAAGACGATGACCGCCTATCACGAGGCGGGGCACGCCCTCGGCTCATGGCTCCTGCCGGGCGTCGACAACCTCCACAAGGTGACGATCATCCCCCGCGGCCGGGCCCTCGGCGTCACGCAGCTGGTGCCGGAGGAGGATCGGATGAACATCGGCCAGTCCGATCTCGAAAACCGGCTCGTCTTCATGCTCGCCGGGCGCGCTGCCGAGAAGCTCGTGTTCGGCGAATACTCTGCCGGTGCCGAGAACGACCTCGTTCAGGCCACGCGCTTGGCCCGGCGGATGGTCGCCCACTGGGGGATGAGCGAGAAGGTCGGGCCGGTGGCCTGCCACGGCTCGAACGAACACCCCTTCCTCGGCCGCGATGTCTACGAGCAGCGCGAGTTCAGCGACCACACCGCCCGCGTCATTGACGACGAGGTGACACGGATCCTCGGCGAGGCCGCCATCCGCGCCACCAAACTCCTCTCCGACAACCGCGACAAGCTCGACCGGCTTTCCGTGGCCCTCGAGGAGCGCGAGATGCTCGACGACACCGACATGGTGGGGATTGTCGGCCCCGCCGCCCCGCGCCGGTCCGAGGATCAGCCCTCCGCCGCGCCGCTCCCCCCGCCACCACTCCCCGGCGCCGTTCCTGCCGCCCGCGACTGACGCCGCGCCGCAGCCGGGTCATGCTATCTGCCGGTGAACTTCTCTCTTTCCTCCGCCATGCTCGCCCACTCCGTTTTCTTTCGGCTCAAGAACCGTTCCCCGGCCGCGATCGAGCGCCTCATCGCCGGCTGCCGTGACCACCTCTCCGGCCACCCCGGCGAGGTCGTGTTCGCCGTCGGCGGCTGTGCCCCGTACGACCGGCACGTCAACGACCGCGACTGGCAAGTCGCCCTCCACATCGTGTTTGACTCGCGCGCCGCCCACGACACCTACCAGCAGGCCGAGCGGCACGAGATCTTCATCGCCGCGCATGCCGACAACTGGGAGCAGGTTCGGATCTTCGATGCCGATCTCTCCGTCTGCAAGAGCTGAGAGCGTCGCGCCTGAAAACTCCGGTTCGTCACCCTGGCCCGCCTTGGAAATCCTGATCCAGTCGGCATGAAGGTCTACGCCCATTCAGGCCGAAGGGCCGCCTCTGATCACGCTGGCCGTGACAGCCTTCGTGACGGATGTTGACCAATCGAGTCGAGTCAACGTGCAACGCGAGAGTCGGCCCCAGTCGTTGCATCAGACGACGATAGCCCGCGACAACCTTCCCGCGTCGATTGACGAGACGAGATCGTGGATCAGTTCCGCAAACTGTCGAGCCTCTTCCATCCGTTCCCGCGCGTAAGTCTTGTCGAGGAATTGTTGTCGCAAGGCAGGTTCATCGACATCGGTCCTGTCCAGAAACAGCTCGTAAGAATCCAGAACCTCGGTCGCCGTTTTCGCCGACCGAGGGCTAACTTTCCCGACTTCTTTGATCCGTTCCCGTGGTGTTTTCGCCACAAGTTCGAGAACATCACCAGGGCTCACCGTACCCTTGCGGCGATATGTGGCCAGCAGCGTCACGATGCCCGAATAGCACGTCAACAGGCGAGAGTGCGAGAGCTTGTAGTGCGTGAGCTTCCTTTTCGCTTTGGCGGCCTCGTCGGCATCAGAGGTGCGATTCTCGTAGTTGACGCAAAACGTCCGCCAGAGACGCAGAATGTCGTTGACGAGAAACGTGGGCTGGAACTTCAACGAGTGGTCCTCGTAGTCGCCGAAATACGCCCAGATGACCGTTTCGACGGCCTGGGCATATACGGTTCTGCCCATGAGCGGACGACTCTCGAGGAGCAGAAGCAATCTCGCGGTGAACGTGTTGAGGTAGTCGTCGTCGTCCGAGCCAATGGCATTCGCGAGCTGCGACCCGGTATAGCATTCCAGGTATTTGCCGCCACCGGAAAACTCGGGCAAGCCGAGCGATCGCGTCAGCTCGATGAGTTGTGCCTTGAGGCAGATCTGGTCAAGGTTCTTGAGCATGGGCTCGGTTTGGCGGCGGCTACCGGGGCCGCCGAGCTTTCCATCGTCTGCAGCTGGTGATTCGGCACTGACGATGAACAGGTCCAAGTCGCTGTGCTCACTGGCTTCACCTCGTCCATAAGACCCCGTCGCGTACACCGTGGCACGGGGGCCATAGCGAACTTCGCAGGAATCACCTCCATCTGCGGCCGGGAACAGGAGCGCGGCTTCGATGCGCGAAAAGCGTTCGGCGGTGTGGGACTGGCGCGCCTCGAGAGACTGTCCCATCCGTCACCACTCCATGATTTTCGCGAAAACCTCGGCTTGTTCGCGAGCGTCGTCCAAAGCGTTGTGGGTGTGTGGGGAGTCGGAGCGGAGATGAGCCGGAAGCTTTGACTTGGACGCCTCTGAAATGGATCGCTTGGCCTTCACGGCAAATGCAGTCTTGATGTCAAAGCAAGAGGAGTGGCCGAAAGGAGAGCCCGTGCGGGAGAACCGCACAAAGTACCAGTAAAGCCACGTCCAATCGAAGCTCAGCGGAAACGCGACCAAGATCGGGCGACTGGGACCGCACTGCTGGCGAACCCATTCAGCCGCTTCGGTCATGGCGACGACCGGATCCGTACCGACGCGAAGCAAGTGCTCCCGATCCAGCAAATTGATTCGCAAAGCCTCGGGCTCAAACTCTTCCGAGATCGGCCGCAATTCCCGATAGAAGGAGACTTCGGCTCCCGTTGGCCGAGAAAAAGATCCGCCAACCTGGCGGCCGGCCACGACCAACGCGAACGAGAGAAGCGAGTAGGGCCCAGGGATCGGGCCGTCGGTCTCGATGTCGGCGGAGAAATAGATGTCGGCGGGTAGCGACGCAGACGCACCAGCCTCGGCCGCCAAGCTGGCGGCCGGCATGTCTTGCCATCCCGGCACGACGGATCGGTTCGACATGGGCCTTGCTGTCATTCGGCACTCCGTCAGCATCGTAGCCCGAAGCCGGCGATGCCGCCAAGCCCGGTGCCAGGAACGGCCTCCTAGACGTCGTCAGACGACGGACAGTCGTCGGGAATCGCCCGGCCGGGCGAAAGCGGGAGCGGACCTTGTCGATTCTCAAGGCGAGTCGTTTTTAGCCGGAATGCCTCGCAATCTTCGTCAAGGCTTCTGGCTCTGTGCCCGCGTGCGAGACTACCGTCTCGCGAGAACCATGTCACTCAAGAGACGGCCGAGATCACGGGCGAGCTTCCCGCGGAAGACAAAGATTCGACTCCTGTAGTTGCGGAAGCCTCGCGCCGCGTCCTTCAGGGCCTGGATGACGCTGTTGAGGCCTTTTGCAGCGGCGTTCGTGACCCAGTAGAGGACGTAGGTCAGGAGGTTGAGGAGATGGAGCTATGACCGAAAGTCGTGTTCGTTGAGCGCATGAAAAAAGGCGGCGTATCCTGCTGGGGCTACTACCCCACCAGCCGCCCCACGTTGGGGCAAAAGGATACGCCACCATGCGAAGTTTTACGGTTCGCGGTTCGGAAAG
>CALQRA010000056.1 GCA_943332855.1 Candidatus Kuenenia stuttgartensis | reverse complement strand
GGACCGTTTTCAGATGCTCCCAGGCTTGCGCGCCCGCGCCGAGGAGTTTCACTGCTTCCCGCTTGACCGCCAAAACTGCGTCGACATCGGAGAGCGTGCACTCGGGACGGACCGTCACGAGCACCAGCGCCGCACCGGGCGGCGCGTAGCCGGCAGCCACGTCGGACGGCACCGAGAGATTGTCGATCGCGCCGGAAGCATCGCTCCCGACCACGAGGATCGGCCGATCGAGCGGCGACTGCGGCGCCGCGAAGGCGACCATCCGGGTCGACTTCCACGCGAGCTGGCGCGGCACCACCCCTGCCAGGAGCCGGGCCGCGACGTCGGCGTCGGTCGCCACCACGACGCTCCGTGCGGAGAGCCTTTCCCCACCCGAGAGCGTGACATACCCAGGGGCGATCGAATTGACGCGGGCACCGAGCCGGAGCGCACCGGAGGGGAGCGTGGAAACCAGCTGCGCTGGAATCGCCCCCATGCCGCCGGCCGGGAGGCCGGCGCGGCCGAGGGCAAACATCGCAAACGTGAAGCCGAAGATCGACTCACTCGTTTCGAGGCCATGCTCGAGGAACACGCCGCCGAAGAAGGGGGCGAAGAAGCGGGCGATGAAGGCTGCGGAAAATCCGCTGGCCGCGAGCCGCTCGCGCGTACTTTGCTCACCAGAGGCGACCGGAAGCTGGGGATCGAGTCGGCCGGCACGAAACTCATTGAGGAGCGCGCTCCGCAGCCGGGCTGTGCGGAGGCCGTCACCGATGCCGACGGTGCCCGAGAGGAGCGACTTCACCGCCGCCCACGGCCGGCGCCACGGATCGCTCACTTCGCGGAGCCTGCCACCATCGACGACGAGCGCCCCCGGCTCAAACCAGCCGAATCGCAGGGCCGCCAGATCGAGCTGCCGCCGCCCTTCAGGATAGGCCTCGAGATAGACCTGGAAGCCACGGTCGATCTGAAATCCTTCGAGCGCATCGGTGGCCACTCTGCCCCCGGGGCGGTCACCCGCCTCGAGGAGAAGCACGCTGCGGCCCGCCTTGGAAAGCTCCCGGCCACAGGCGAGCCCAGCGAGCCCGGCCCCCACGATGATGCAGTCGACGTCGGTCATGGTGACTTCAGAGAGAAGCGGGAAGAAAAACAATACGCTCCCAGCTTACGCGGCCCGCCCCCCCTCGTCCCCCAAGGCTCACTCAAGGAGGGGTCGCCCCTGCCGTCGAGCCGGCGTTGCCGGCAAGCGGAGCCATGAGCCGTGAGCGTAGGCGGCATCGAGTGAGCGCAGGCCACGGGGGGCCGTAGCGAACGTCCGGCGTGACGGCAGGGGCGACCCCGACCCACGCAGGACTTCAGCGCCACCCGTACACACCTCGTCTCGGCGCAAAAAACACGGCGGCCGCCCCCAAGGGAGCGGCCGCCGCTTCTGAAATCACAAAAAGCCGCCTCAGAGCGGGCGAACGACCGACTGCGTCCGGTAGTAGTCGAGGAGCGTATCGATCGAGAGCACGCCACCCCCCATGCCGCTCTTGTTCACGCCGCCGTAGGGGACGCCGCGCGGGAAGACGTTGTGGGCATTGATCCAGCTGTTGCCGGCGACCATCGACTCGGCGACCCGATTGGCCCGCGACAGGTCGCTCGTCCAGACGCTGTTGGCGAGGCCGTAGTCGGTGTCGTTGGCCATCGAGACCGCCTCGTCCTCATTGCCGAACTGGGCGATGTAGGCGACCGGTCCGAAGATCTCCTCGCGGGCGGCGACGTTGTCGAGCGTGCCGGTGAGGAGCGCCGGCTTTACATAGAAGCCGTCGTGGCCGGAGACCTCCGCGGCCCCCCCTGCGAGCACCGCCTCGGCCCCCTGGGCCTGCCCCTTCTCGAGGTAGCCGAGGACGCGCTGCCGCTGCTTGGCGTTGACGACCGGGCCCATGGTGGAAGCGTCGTCCATCTGGTAGCCGACACGGACACTCCGCAGCCGCGACTTGCACTCGTCGACGAAGTCCTTGTAGATCTTCTTGTGGACGATCCAGCGGGTGGCGTCGCAGCAGACCTGCCCGGAGTGGAAGGTGATCGCGTTGACGAGGCTCTGGGCCGTCCCGGCGACGTCGACATCCTCGAACACGACCGCCGCCCCCTTGCCGCCGAGCTCGAGCTTGACCGGCACGAGGTTGTGGCCGCAGGCCTGACCGACAAGCCGCCCCACCTCGGGCGATCCGGTGAAGCTCATGTGCTTGATGCCGGGATGCTTCGAGAGGGCCGCGCCAGCGCCGCTTCCCGTGCCGGGGATGACGTTGATGACGCCGTCGGGGATGCCGATCTCACGGGCGAGCTGTCCGAGATAGATCGCCGAGAGGGGCGTATCCTCGGCGGGCTTGATGACGATGGTGTTGCCGGCGGCGAGGGC
This sequence comes from Candidatus Kuenenia stuttgartensis, assembly GCA_943332855.1. Classification (GTDB taxonomy): domain Bacteria; phylum Planctomycetota; class Planctomycetia; order Pirellulales; family UBA1268; genus QWOP01. The sequence goes on along the minus strand of CALQRA010000056.1, from coordinate 20,939 downwards.
CGGCGACACGCCCCAGCCGATCAGGAGGAAGGGAAAGTTCCAGGGGAAGATAAAGCCGCACGGGCCCCAGGCATGGCGGACGGTGCGGGCATCGTGGCCGGAGACGGCGAGCGTCGTGCGGTGCTCGACATGAAGGGCCATGTCGGTGAAGTAGCGGAGCGTATCGATGAAGTTTTGCACGTCACCGAGGGCATGGGCGTGGATCTTGCCGGCGTCGAGGGCCTCGATCTGGCCGATGATCGGCTTGTGCTTCTCAACGGCGTCGGCAAGGCGATGGAGGAGGGCACCCCGTTCATTGGCGGGCATTGTCGCCCAGCCGCTCTTCTTGAAGGCGTGGGCGGCCGCACCGACGGCCCGGTCGACATCCTCCGGAGAGAAGCAGCAGAACTCGGCGAGCGTCTTGCCGTTGCCCGGATCGATCGTCTTCATCGTCTCCCCTGCGGAGCCGGCGACGTCCTTGCCCCCCACGATCCCCTTGAGGGGTGCCGACGAGAGGAACTTTTCGACTTCGGGCAGAAGCTTGGACGCGGCCATGGATGGAATCTCCGGGGAACGGGCAGAAAGGCAGGGGCACGGATCGATCGATAACCCCCAACAGCTCCTATCTTCGGGCGCGACCCCATCGGGATGCAAGCCGGGGGAGGCAAGTCGCCCCCCCGCGTCGGCCGCGGCACCCTCGACCCGACACCCTCGACCTGTCAGCGCCTGTCGGCGAGGAGCCGGCCCATCCACCGCCCCGTTGCCTGACCACTGCAGGCGGCCCCCTCGACCCGCGGCCCCTTGAAGGCATCGCCACAGCAGGCGATCGGCGGCGCGGCCAAGGGGGAAACAAAAGGTGCCGGCACGATGACGCGCGGCTGGGCAAACTTCCACCGCTGAAGGGATCGCTCGACGACCGTTGCCTCACCGATCCAGGCGGCGGCGCGCGATTCGAGCTCGGCCGTCACGGTCGCCGGATCGGCGTCGAACCGCTCGCGGCTGAAGTCGCCGGAGGCATGGATCGTGAGCGCCGGCACGGTCGAGATCCCCTTTTGGAGATTGTCTCCCACCCAGGTCATCGGCCCCGAGGCGAGCTGGATTCCCCCCGGCGGCGGCACCTGCGACGGCCGGTCGAGAACGAGCATGAGGGCGAAGCAGGGGTCGTAGTCGATCCCCCGGAGCGTCTCGACCGCCGCGCCATCAAGCGCCCCGAAGGCGTTGCCGGCGGCGAGCAGATCGAGGCTCTGCGGCACCGGACAGGAGAGGACGAGGCCGCGGGCGCCGAGCACCCGGGGCGCCTCCCCTTCCTTGACCTCGAGCGTCACTGTCAGGCCGCCATCGACGAGTCCCACCGCCGCGGCCCGCACGCCGGTGCGGACCTCGACGAGGTCTAGAGGAAGCGCCGCGGCGAGCCGCTTGGGGAGATCGGTCATGCCGAGCGTGCCGCACCAGCGCGCGTGGCCGTCGCCAGCCGGCTCGATCGCCCCCTCCGCGTCGGCCAAGCGCGAGAAGCCATCGCACCAGGTGCGGACCAGGCCGGCGGCGTGGGCTTCCGCCACCGTCGCCCCGAACGCGCGCGTGCGGACGGTGAAGAACTGGGCGCCGTGGTCGCAGACGGCCGCACCGACGCGCCGCGTCGCCATCCGCCCGCCAATCCCGCGCGACTTCTCCAGGACGATCGTCCGGCAGCCTCCCTTGGCCAGTTCCGTGGCGGCGGCCAGCCCACTGATCCCAGCGCCGATCACGATCGCATCGACTCGGTCGTCGGTGGCGCTGCTCATCGTGTCACCGCCGGAGCCGGGGCCGGCAGAGGAAAGAGCATCCCGAGCGGGTCGTTCGTGGAGGGGACCCGGCTCGAGGCGAGCAGCTCGCCGGCGCCGCAGCCGGCCATCGCCCCGATCACCTCCGCGGCGGCCCGCACGCGGGTGAGCACGTGGGTCTTCTCGGGGGGAAACTGGGAGCGGTAGGAGGCGATCGATTCGAGCTTGCGGTCGAGATGGCCGGCGATGTCGACGACGAGGGGAAAGTGGCCGGTGGGGATCTGCGGAATGCTGGGGGTGAGGAAGTAGGTGAGGAGTTGCGCCACGGTGTGCACCGGCAGTCCGTCGAAGACGTCGTCCCACTTGCACAACCGCGAGTAGAAGACGGCGGCCTCGGTAATCGCCAGTGTCTGGGCATGATCGGGGGAGGCCAGCGGCGTGCGGTCTCCCAGGCCGAGGACGAGACGCGGGCGGTGGCGGCGGAAGACCCGCGCCAGGGCGACGCGGATCTCGAAGCCATCGAACAAGCGCCGGTTGGGGAAGCCGAGATGCTCGCGGTGGACCACGCCGAGGGCGCGGGCCGCGGCGAGGGCCTCGGCCGTGCGCTCCTCCGGCCCGCTCGAACGGGGTGTCGGCTCGCCGTCGGTGAGATCGACGATCCCGATCCGCGCCCCCCGGGCCGCCAGGAGCGAGAGCGTCCCGCCACACCCGATCTCGACGTCGTCCGGATGGGCGCCGACGGCGATCACGTCGAGCGTGCCGGTGCTCCCTCCCGGCCCCCCGAGGATCGACGTTCCCCGCGGGAGCACCGGCACGGCGGGGTGGAGGGGATGATCAGAATGGGGCACGGGGCACCGGCGGAGTTCAGGGCTTGGTGGCCGCGATCAGGAAGACGGGATTGAGCGACTCAAAGCGGATCCGATCGAGCTGCTCGATCCCACGGGCGATCGTCACGAGCCAGTGGGCCGTGTCGGCCGAACGGGCCCGGAGGAGGGTGTGGACCGCGGCAAGATTCTCGATACTGTTGCAGGCGGTGACGAGCCGTCCGCCGGACTTGAGCCGCTTCCAGGCCTCCTCGACGAGCATCGCCACGTCGCGGCCGCTGCCGCCGACATACACCGCGTCGGGATCGGGGATCCCGGCCCAGGCGTCGGGGGCACGCCCGAGCACCGCGTGGAGGTTCGTGACGCCGAAGCGCTCGGCATTGGCGAGGATCAGCCGATGGTCGTCGGGATCCATCTCGATGGCATGCACCTGCCCGTCGCGCGCAATCCGCGCCGCCTCGAGCCCCACCGATCCACTCCCCGCACCGACGTCCCAGACGACACTCGTGGTGGAGAGGCCGAGCTCCGCCAGCGCCAAGCTGCGGACCTCGGCCGGCGTCAGGAGCCCGCGCTTGGGACGCGACTGGAGAAAGGAATCGTCGGGATTGCCGAACAGGCGCGTGCCGGCCTGCCCCGGCTTGTCGATGGCCCGCGACTTCCGCACGAGGATCATGACGTTGAGCGGGCTAAACGTCTCCTTGGCGATGTCGGCGAGGCTCCCTTGGGTGACGCGTTCGTCGGGGGAGCCGAGGTTTTCGCAGACGTAGGCCTGGAAGGAATCGATCCCTTCGTCGAGGAGGGCCCGAGCCACGGCCGCCGGCGGCCACTGCTCGCTCGTGAACAGGCCGACGGTGTCACTGGTGCGGACGCGGTCGATGACCCGCTCAATCGACTGCCCGGAGAGGTTGGCAAGGAAGGCCTCCTCCCAGCCCTCCTTCACGCGGGCAAACGCCAGCTGCATGCTGCTGACATGCGGCACGACCTCGAACCGCTCCTTACCGAGCTTGGCGCAGACATACCTGGCGGTGCCGTAAAAGAGAGGATCGCCCGAGGCGATGACGACCACCCGGCTCCCCACGTGGCGTTCGATCCGCTCGACGAGATCGTCGAGCCCGCTGGACACTTCCAGTCGGCCGGCGATCGCCGGGGGAAGGTGCCCCGCGCACGACTCCGGCCCGAGGAGCACCTCCGCCGCTTCGAGGAGCCGCCGCGCCTGGGCCGTCATGCCGTCGACGCCGTCGTCACCGATACCGACGATCCGGACCTTTTCGTGTCGCGTCGTCACACCACCTCCTCTGGGGACACCGTAAGAACCGTCCCCAAAAAACCGAGAACCGTTCCCAAAAAAAACGTCGGTCGGAGCCGGTTGATCCGGCCCCGACCGACGCGGGAAAGAGACCGATTGACCGATCAGGCCTGGAACGAGCTGCCGCAGCCGCAGCTCTTCTTGGCTTGGGGATTGTTGAAGGTGAAGCCGCGCTTGTCGATCCCTTCGTGGAAGTCGAGCGTCGTGCCATCGAGGAACAGGTCGCTCTTCTTGTCGACCACGATCCCGACGCCGTGCTGCTCGGAGCGGGTATCGGCCTTGGGATCGAAGTTCGTGTCGAAGCCGAGGGAATACTGGAAGCCACTGCAGCCACCGCCGGCAACCCCGACGCGAAGAACGGTGTTTTCTTCGTATTTCTGGTCAGCCATGATCTTCTTGACTTCGCTGGCTGCCTTCTCCGTGAGCATGACCGACATGGTGCGTTATCTCCGAGCGGTACGGGAATACAGGGGATTTAGACGACCTCAAACACGCCCAGACAAGCTCCAGGGGATCGACTGCGGTTGAACCGTCGATCGACCGGGGCTGTGAGTTTCTGCATCCGGGCATACTTTTATTCTACCTGGAGGCTCCCGACAGGCAAAGCCTTTGATCCGCCGCCGCCGGCTCCCAGGTGCTCTGTCCCCCCGCCACCCCCCGTCACCCCCCGCCACCCCCCGTCACCCCCCGTCACCCCCCGTCACCCCCCGTCACCCCCCGTCACCCCCCGTCACCCCGCGAACGACCGCAGTCGGGCAATCCCGGCGACAACGAGCCGGACGGCCGTCTCGATCTCCTCGCCGGTCGTGAACCGGGAAAGGCCAAACCGCAGGCTCGAGCGGGCGTGGTCGTCGTCGAGCCCGAGGGCGAGGAGGACATGGCTGGGGCGCGGCTGCTCCGAGGAGCAGGCGCTCCCCGAGCTGACGGCGAGCCCCTCGGCATCGAGCGTCGCCAGGAGTGTCTGCCCGTCGACGCCGGGAATGCGGACATTGAGATTGTTCACCAGCCGCAGCGGCGTGCCGTCGGCCAGGATCCCATCCAGCGGTGGGCCATTGAGCACCAGCCCGTCGATCCCCGCCGCCAGCCCCGCCATGAGCCGATCGCGGAGCCCGCGCATCCGGGCCATGTCGGCCGCCAGTTCGGCCACCGCCAACTCCGCCGCCGTCGCCATGCCGACGATTCCCGCGACGTTGTGGGTGCCACTGCGGAGGCCGCGCTCCTGGCCCCCTCCGAAGACGAGGGGATCGATCCGCACCGGTCTCCCCCGGCGCCGCACCCACAGGCTTCCCACGCCCTTGGGGCCATGGAACTTGTGGGCGGAGAAGCTCGCCAGATCTGCCCCGAGGGAATCGACATCAACCGGCATCCGGCCGAGCGCCTGGCTGCAGTCGAGATGGAGGAGCCCGCCGCGGGCCCGGACAATCGCCGCAATCGCGCGCATGTCCTGAACGACCCCGATCTCGTTGTTGGCCAGGAGCACCGAGACGAGGAACGTGTCGTCGTCCCACGCCGCGTCGATCGTGGCTGGATCGATCCTCCCGGCCAGGCCGGGGCGTGACTGCGGCACGACCGGCAGCCGCTCGACGGAAAAGCCCCGGCGGGCGAGATGGTCGAGCGTGTCGAGCACGGCCGGATGCTCGGTGGCAAGCGTCAGAATCCTCCCCGGCCGCCCCTCGCGCATCCCGTGCCTCGACGCCGCCCCCTGGAGGGCGAGGTTGATCGCCTCGGTCGCCCCCGAGGTGAACACGATCTCACGCGGATCGGCCCCCACCGCCGCCGCCATCCGGGCGCGCGAGGCATCGACCGCGTCACGTGCCTCGCGCCCCATGCCATGCGTGGCGCTGCCGGCATTGCCGTAGCGTTCCGTCAGCCACGGCAGCATCGCGTCGAGGACGCGCGGGTCGAGGCGGGTGGTGGCGTGGTTGTCGAGGTAGGTCGGCATGCAGGCACGCTGATGCTCCAGCCGTCGCGGTCAGGCGAGCCGGCCGGCGTGGAGGGCGTCGAGGGTGATCTGCGACCAGGTCTCGAAGCGTTCGCGGTCAGCCAAGAGCTCCGCGAGCGTGGCAAACCCGCAGTCGAGGAGATCGGCCTCGCGCGAAGACACCTCCGGGGAGTCGAGGTCGATGACATGAACGATGCCGAGATGGACGCTCCCCACCGGCGTGGCATCGTCGTTGATCAGGCCGACGCAGCGGGATGTCCAGGCTCCGCCGATCGCCACCTCCTCGTCGAGTTCGCGGCGCATCCCCGCCTCGTACGAGGCATCGTCTCCCGCCCCGCCGTCGAGTGTGGAAATGTGGCCACCGATCCCCACCGAGCGCTTCGCCCGCAGGCGTGCCTCCCCCTGACCACCCCCGCGCGTGTAGGCGAGGAACCGACGAACACCATCGTCGCCGATTGCGGAGAGAACGCAGTAGGGGATCAGCTGCTTGAAGGAGGGATCCTCCTCGACCTTCCCGCGCGGCTGCCAGCAGGTGTGGCGCGGATCGAGGAGGTGAGGGAGGTAGGCGGCGGTGTCGGCACTGAAGCCCTGAAACACCCCCACCCGCTCGAACACCGCCCGCGGCACCACGAGCACCTGTTCTTCATGCTTGTCCGACATCGGCAACGTCCTCGGGGCGTTCGGGGCGAATACTCGGCGTTATAGCCGATTCGCGCGGGCTCGGGGAATGAACGCCGCGATGTCGGCAGCGGGGGGAGCGTCGGGGGCGGACGCCCTCCTGCTCCCGGATCTCACGCCGCGTGGGCGACACGAGCCAGCGCTGCCCGGGCCGCAGCCAGCTCCGCCTCGAGCGCTCGGTAGGCCCGCGACACCACCGCCGCCTCGTCGTCGGCGCGGATGCAAAGTTCGGTTCTCCGCCGGCGGATCTCCTCCACTGTGAGCTCGCCAGGCGTCGCGGCCCGAAGCTTCACCGTGAACTCCCCGTGGATCGTGGGGATGGCTTCGTCGACCTCGAGGCCCACCAGGCCGAGGATGCGGAGGTCGAAGAGAATCGCCTCGAACAACGCCGGCGTGAACCGCCAGCGGTGACCGCAGAAGTCCGGATCACGCCCCTCCGTGAGCTGACGCTGCAGACGCGCGTGCGGCGGGCGCGGATCGCCCATCAGCATCTGCTCCGGATCACTCTCGGCGAGCCCCCAGGCGATCGTCCTCCTCCCACGACGGTCGAGGACAGCACTGGAGCTGGCTTGCCGGAAGGCCGCCCATGCTTCCGAGGCCGGCGTGGGGATCTCGTCCGCCGCCTCGATGATCCCGGCGAGGGTGGCGGCCGGTTGGAAACGATCGAAACAGCAGCGCTTGTCGGGGACGATCATCGCCAGGCTCCCACCCGGCGTGAGGAGCGCTTCGCAGTCGCGGAGGAAGCGGATTGGGTCGGGCAGGTGTTCGAAATTGTGACAGCTCACAATCCAGTCGACCTGTCCGGTGAATCCCTCCCCCCGAACGAGCTCGAGGAGGCGCGAGGCATCACCGACGAAATCGACCGGCTCGATCCGCTCGATCTCGGCGGGCTTCACCCCCCTCTCCCGCGCCTTGTCGCGGAGCGTCGACGAATCGTAACGGTCGACGATCAGCGTCCGGTATCCATCGCGTTTCGCCGCCAGCGGATGGAGGAAGGGGCCGATCTCGATGCCGAGCGATCCGGGATGGATCAGGCGGCGAAGGGGGGCGAAACGGTGATCGAGAGGACCGGCGCCGATCGCGTGCCCGGGAACGTCGCTCATCGTTGTCGATCCCCTTGCTTGCCACCGAGCACCTGCTGGCGGACGATCCGCCGCGCCTGACGGGCGAGCCGCGAGGCCTCGCGGCGCACCTTGTCGACCGTCCACTTCCTGGGCTTGAGCGCCGCGACGCCGGTCGCCTCGTCGAGCCGGACATGCACCCGGTGGAGCTCACCGAGGAGGGCTTCGATCTCGTCGCGCTGCCGGGCGATCTCCGTCGTCCGGGAGAGTTCCTGATCGAGCACCCGCCGCGTCGTGTCGGCACAGGAGGCCGTCACGCGCGAAAGCTCCGCCCGCACGGCCGCGATCTCGGCTTCGGCCGCGGCGCGGACCTCGATCGAATCGCGGGCCATCTCAGCACGGACCGTAGCGACCTCAAGAGCCGCTTCCGTGCGGACAAGGGCGGCCTCGCGCGCCAGGGTGTCGCGCGCCTCCTCGGCCGCCGCGCCCGCTGCGGCGGCCTTTCCGATTGCGGCATCCCGCGCGGCCACGGCCTCGACAGCCGAGACGTGGGCGGCGTGGGCGTGGGTCTGCGTCCGGCTCGCCCGGGCCCAGGCCGTGACTCCCGTCAAGGCAGCGGCGCGGCGCGGATCATCGTGAGCGCGGCGCCGCGTTGCCGGGAGCGGCACCGCCGATCCCGCCTCGCGACGGAGGTCGTGGTAGAGGGCATCGGCCTCGGGCAGGAGCGTGCGGACAAGCTCGGCCTGTTCCTCGCTCGCCACCCGATCGCCGCCGAGAAGGGCGGGATCGAAGCAGGCCGGTGGCTTGCCCAGAGGCACGCCGAGGTGGTCACGGATCGCAGCGAACGTGCCCCTTGGGTCGGCGGTCACCTGCCCCAGCTCGCGAACGAGGCAGCGGCCGGGATGACGGCGGGCAAAGTCGAGGAGGAGGCGATTGGCGTGCATCCAGGCCTGGATGGCCAGAAGCGGATCGGAGGTCGTCGTCTCGTCGAGGCGCCGATAGAGTGAATCGGCCACCTCCCAGGGGCTGCGGAAGACGAGCAGCCACGAGGCTTCCGGCGCCACGTCGCTCCAGAAGTCGAGGAACAGGAGCGTCCGCGGATCTTTCCAGCCCCACGGCTTCCCGGTGGCGCGCCTAGCGGCGATGAGCTCGCGGGCTCGCGGTTCGAGCGCCTCCGGCACTTCCGGCTGACCCGCGGGCACGATGCCGTCGCCGTGGAGACCATTGGCCCGCAGCGCCCTCTGGTGAAGCTCCTGGAAGTCGAGGTCCTCGAAGTGTCCCCGCTCGTTGCCACGTCCGGCCGCAAGCAGCCGCGTCCCCATCGACAGCCCGGCACCGGCAACGAGCGAGGCGACCAGCGACGTTCCGGAGCGGTGCATCCCGGCGACGACGAGCGCCGGCGGAAGGCTTTGAAGAGCTCGTGGCCTTCGAGCGCGCGAGGCCTCGGGGCCGGAGCCGAGGCGAAGGGGGACGACGCTCGCATAGGCCGGATGGAAGTAGGGATCGTCACCGAGACTCGGATCGAAGGGGGGCACGGGGGCAAGCGGCCCCGGGCCGATCGTCACCCGGGCGTGTGGCTCGACGACGCCGCGGTAGCCACGGCGACGGAGGTTGCCGCAGAGGTCGACGAAGGCCTGCGGAAGGTGGAGCCGCGGGTTGATCCCCCGGACCGATTCCCACGCCTCGGCCTTCACGGCCAAAGCCCAGGGATTTGCTGCCGACGTGTTGCGATACCACATCGGCCCGCCGAACGAGCCCCATTGGGTCGGAGGGACGCCGCGGAACAGCGGTGTTCCCTCTCCGTTGGCATCGACGACGAGACCACACTCGACGACGTTCCCATCAGCGCCGACGACCAAACCGGTGGCAAAGCCAATCTCCGGATGCGCTGTCACCCAGCCGACAAGCGCGGCGAGCCATCCTTCCCGGAGCACCGCCACCCGTCCGGAGACGAACACAATCGCCCCGCCATCGGTGGGCCAGGCCTTGACCGCCGACTTGAGATCGAGAGCGACTTCGCCGGGCCGGCTGTCGACGACCGCGATGTCGATGCCGGACATGCTTCCCTCATCCACAGCCAATTCCGCGATCAGCTTTTCACGCCGATCGGGGGGCGAGAGAACCGTCAGCCGCCGCCGCAGCGGCTCCGGCGCCGTCCCCGGCGGAACGTCGACCGGCAGGGTGGAGAGCGCCGAAGCGATGTCACGGACAAGCACGCCCAGCTCCGCCGAGCCCTGCGCCGTCCCCTCGATGATCACATGGACCGGCGCTTCGGCCGGGATCCGAAAGCGGACCTGAAACCCCGACTCCGGGCTGGGCACGATTTCCGCCGGGAGGTCACGGCGGTCAAGGCTCTCCTGGAGCGCCACCTGTTGGGCATTGGAGACATACGGCTTGGCGGCGACGCCGCCGAGGCTCGTCGACGCCGCATGGAGCCGCCAGTGGTAGTGGACTCCAGGCACGCGGACGATGCTCCGAGCCTGCTCGCTGACCCGGAGAAAGATGTCCCAGTCTTGGGCGCCGTCGGTGTGGGCCCGGAAGCCTCCGAGATCGACGACGAGCGACCGACGGAGAAGATTGAGATGGGTCAGGTAGTTGGCCGAATAGAGCATCTCGGGGCTCCACTCCGGCTTGAACAGCGGCCGCTGCCGGATCTTCCCGTGCTCGTCGATGCAGTCCTTGTCGGAGTAGAGGAGATCGGCGTCGGGCGCGCCTTGAATCGCCTCTGCCATCCGGTAGAAGGCCTCGGGAGCGAGAAGATCGTCGTGATCGAGCAGCGCAATGAACTCGCCCCGCGCTGCGGCCAAGCCCGCGTTGGTCGCCGCGGAGATCCCGTCGTTGACATCGAGCTTGACGATCCGCACCCGCGCGTCAGCCTGCTGCCGCGCGGCAAGGAGGCGGGGGATCTCGGCGTCATCGGGATCGGCGCACGCCAGACACGCCTCCCAGTGGGGATACGTTTGAGCGGAGAGCGAGTCGAGGGCCGCGGCGAGGAACTCCAGCGGCACCCGATAGACCGGCACGAGGACGCTGATCAGCGGTTGGCTGTCGCACCCCGTCGCGGCAGCACGCTGCGAGTCGAGGTCGCAGATCCTAGGCTCCGCGGAGGCAATCCAGGCCGAATATCCGGTAGATCGTGCCTGCGATCGCCGGGGCGGGACCATCGGTCGTCGGATGTCCATCGGATTCCCTCCCCGCTCCTGCGGCAGCGATCGGGCCATCAGCCGACGGCCCGCAGGCCGGAGCTCAGCTTGAACGTTGCCATGCCGAGATTGACCGCCCGCTCGGAGAGCTCCGCAATCATGCCGAGGAGATGCTGCTTACGGACCCGCTCGACTTCGGCCTGCGGGGCGGCCTCGCCCCGTTCGCACCGCTCCAGTTGGACGATGAACTCCGACCCGGTGTTGTGATCGGCGGCCGTCGACACCGACCGGACCTTCAGATCGACGAGGCCAAGATGGTGGAGCTCGTAGACAAGCAGTTGGAAGCTCGACGGTGTGAAGTACCAGGCATGGCAGTCGATGTACTTCTCACGGCCGATGTCGTCCTGATAGCACTTCCAGGCATGGTCGAGAGTCGAGGCGAGATTGAGCTCGGGCATGTAGGTGCCGGGCATCCAGCAGCCGACCCCCTTGACGTTGATCGAGTGGGCCACCGTCTCGAAGAGCGTTTCGGAGGCATGGCGCCGATCCTGCCGCCGATGGACGGCGAGGACCTGGCCGATCGTGGAGGGATTGCGGAAAAAGTCGAACGTGTACCGGAGATCGGGCACGGCCAGCGCCAGGACACCACCGACCCGGAGCAGCGAGGCCGCCGACTTAAAGAAGCCGAGGAGATCGACCATGTGCTCGACGGTGTGACTGCCGATCACGTAATCCATGCCGGTGCCGAACTTCGCCGAAACGATCTCCTCGATCGGCTCCCCTTTCCAGACGACGTCGACATCCTCGATATTCACGCACATCTTCTGCATCGCTTCGGAGGGATGGTTCGTGGCGATGCGGCGGAGCTCCTCGCCGTCGGTGAAGTCGACGACGATCGTGTTCCAGCCGTCCTTCTTCGGTGCCATCGGGCTGAAGAACGGGCCGATCTCGACGCCGCGTGCGTTGGCCTTGTCGATGCCGTCGAGGAGGATCGTGCGGCGGTCCATGGCGGTGGTCCCTGGGGTGCTTCTGAAGAGAATGGTGAGGCCGCCGGTCAGGGCGGCAGGGGAGTCGGAATCGGGGGCGTCAGGCGGCAGCGGTTTTCAGGGGGTGGTAGCCCCCCTGCGGCCGCAGCCAGTTGACCGCCGCTTGAAACTGCTCCACTGTCGGCGTGAGGCGGAGGAACTCGCTCACCTGGGCGACGAAGGCTTCGCGGTCGGCCAAGGCCCGCTCGTAGCCGATGAACAGCGTCGGCAGGCCGAGCTTGGCGGCGAGTTGCCACTCCCGCTGGTAGCGCTGCAGGCTCTGGTCGAAGGCGGTCTCGAAGGAACCGCCCCCGGCAGCGAGGTGCGACATGCCGATGTCGAAGATGTTGCGGACGACGAACAGCACGAGCGGATTGCGAACCTGGTGGATCACTCCCTCCAGGTAAAGATCCACCGACGGATCCTTCCAACCCCAGTCGATGTAGGCGGCGTTGCGGCGCGCGATCACCTTGCCGATGCGCCGGTAGAGCCCCGGGTAGCGCGGCGCGTCGGGCTCCGGCTGGCTGTCGAGCATCGCCGCCACGAACTCGCCATCCTCCATGTTGATCCGCGTGGCCGGCTGGCTGACCTCGACCATCCTTACGCCGAGGGCATCGACGACGCCCGAGACGGCCGTCGTGCCGCCGCGACCGCACCCGATGATGATCACCGTCCGGCTGTCATACGCCGGCAGGGGATACGCGATGGCATTTCGGCAGACTTCGGTGCGGCGCTTGTAGAAGCCGAACCGAGCCATGATGGAATCCTCTCCCTCCCCCTCCACCGGGGGCATGGGCGCGGGGACGTCGGACGACGTCGGTCCCGTCGCGGCGAGCGTCTCGTGATCCATAGCATCGCTTCCTTGCTGGGGTTCGGGCGGCTCCGCCGCCCACGGATTCTTCGGGAGACCTGTTCTTCGGGAGACCTGTTGTTCGGGAGCCTTGTTCGTCGGGAGACTTGAGCGAGGAAGGTCAGGCCGTCAGGGCCCGGCGTCGCGTCCGGCCGGCGCTGGCAAGGGCCGGGGCGAGGACATGTTCGGTGACAAACTCAGTGTGCTTGGGAGTGAGGGATTCTTCCCAGGTCCGCGGGTAGGTCATCGCCCGCGCCCGCCGGTAGCGTCCCTCGAGGTCATCGCTCGCCGCGGCGGCCCGCGCGAGGCCCTCCACGATCGCCGGCACCGACGGCGCCACCGGGATGACATTGCCGCACAGGCCGCGGAGGTAGTCTTCGGTCTTCGTGCGGAAGGTGTTTGTCACCACCATCGCGCCGGACCCGGCGCAGTCCATGGGGATGAGACTCGGATGGGGGGAGGCCATGAGCGTCAGACAGACGTCGAATTGCCCCACCGTCTGCTCGTACTCTCGCAGCGTCATCCGCGGCAGCGACGTCGAAAACACGCCGGGGAGAAGCTCGAGGAGGGCGTCGCCGAGCCCCATCCCGATGCACTCCCACTCGGCCGGATCGAAGATCCCCTGCTCGTAGGCGGTGATCAGCGACAGGGCGGCGAGATTGAACATGTTGCGATCGACGATCGGCCGTGAATAGAAGACGAGCTTCCGCTTCGGCTTGTTGGCGTTCATCGCCAGGAACGCCTCGCGTGACGCGAGGCTCGAGGAACAGGCGTTGTTGAAGAAGGTCCCGGGCACGCCGCGCGAGGCGAAGCCCCCGATGTCGGCCTGCCGGAAGGAGTCGGCCAGCGGCGCCGTCGAGAACAACGCGGCATAGTCGAAGCCGTAGGTCTCGTCGGCGAGGGCAAACAGGGATCCACCGGGGAAGAAATTCGTCTCGTAATCCTGGATGAGATAGAGAAACCGGCGACCGCCGAGGACGTCGCCGATCTTCTTGGCGAAGTGGGCCGAATACCAGACTGTGGCCACGCAGACGTCGTCGGGCGAGACATGGAGTGGGTGCTTCCGCTCGCCGATGTACTCGACCTCCACTTCGTCGAGGAGATCCTCCATGCCGGGGTAGTCCTGGAACTTCTTCCGGAACCGCTCCATGGAGAAATCGAAATTGTCAAACAGCACCAGCCGCACGTTCCAGTCCGTCGAGCGGAGGAAGCGGGCCACCTGGAAGACGCCGAAGAAGCCGGCCGACATCGACTTGAACTCGAACGCGGGCACGAGGACGTTGATCGTCCGCCGCCGATTCGGATCGATCTTCACCTCGGGCAAATCGTAGATCCGGTTGACGAGGAGGTGGAGCTGGTGGGCGTCGTAGATCCGGTGGCCGGGGTCGGCGTCGCCGGTCGTGGGATGGGCGGCGATACGGCGCCCAAAGCGTTGGAGTTCCTTACCGATCGAGACCCGCAGTGGCTTCTTCGGTTTGGGCATGGCGCGTCCGGGGGATGACGGGGGGAAGTGAGGCGTCCCCCGGGGAACGGGGCGGCGGCGGCGGCCAGGGGATTTCCCACCGCAGCGCGCGGCATGGTGGCAGAGGGGGCTTGGTGCCGGAAGACCAATTTTCCCCCCCACACCGCCTCCCCTGCCGCCGCACCGCTCCCGCCCCAGTGGGAGCCCGCGCTACCCGAAGAGCACGCAATCGCCGTAGCTCAAGAAGCGGTAGCGCTGGGCGATCGCCTCGGCATAGGCTCGCTCCACGAGCTCCCGCCCCGCAAACGTGCTCACGAGGACCATGAGCGTCGTCCGCGGCATGTGGAAGTTCGTCAGCAGGCAGTCGACGGCCCGGAAGGTGTGGCCGGGGCGGATAAAGAGCGATGTCGGCCCCGACCAGGGGGCAAGCGTGCCGGCCGCGGCAGCCGTTTCGAGCGTCCGCACCGCGGTCGTCCCCACGGCGACGACTCGGCCCCCGCGGGCCCGGGCCGCGGCGACGGCGGCCACCGTCTCCGGTGGGCAGTCGCACCATTCGCTGTGCATCGGATGATCGTCGAGATTGTCGACGGCAATCGGCCGGAAGGTATCGATGCCGACATGGAGCGTCACCCTCGCCATCCCGATGCCGCGGTCGGCGAGCGCTGCCAAGAGGGCCGGGGTGAAGTGGAGCCCCGCGGTCGGTGCGGCCGCCGAACCGGCGAGCCTGGCAAACACCGTCTGGTAGCGCGGGAGGTCGTCGGCGCGGGCGTCGCCTCCGCGGATATAGCCAGGGAGCGGCACGCGCCCCACCGCGCCGAGGAGCTCCTCGACGCTGCCGGCTTGATCGGGGCGGGCCAGCCAGGTGCCACCGGGGCCCCGTCCGGTCATCTCGAGGGTGAATCGATCAGCTCCATCCGCATCGACCAGCACGATGCGCTCGCCGATTGCGACGCGCCCGCGGGTGTGGGCGAGGAGCCGCCAGACGCCGTCGGCCAGCGACTCGAGCCACAGCCCCTCCCACCGCCCTCCCGTCTGCTTCCGGCGCCCTTCGAGCCGGGCCGGCACGACGCGGGTGTCGTTGACGACGAGGAGATCATCGGGGCGGAGGAGCTCGACGAGATCGCGGACGTGGCGATGGGCAAGCGCGCCGTCGGAGCGGCGGACGACGAGCATCCGCGCGGCGCTGCGGTCGGCGAGCGGCTCCTGGGCAATCAGCTCGCGGGGGAGGTCGTAGGCGTAGGCGTCGGCGTCGGGCATCGGGGCATCGTACGCCGGAAGGGTCGGCCGGCGGAATGCCCCGGCCGCGAACCGTGGTACAACCGATGGCCCTGTCACCGGCCCGCTCTCCTGCCCTTGCTCCCGCCATGTCCTCCACGATCCACACGAGCGTCCTCCCCGCCGAATCGCTCGGCTTCCTCGCCCTCAAGCCGGGAGACCGGGTCGTCGATGGCACGCTCGGCGGCGGCGGGCACACCCGGCTCCTCGCCGAGGCGGTCGGCCCCACCGGCTTGGTGATCGCCATCGACCGTGACCCCGGCGCCATCGCCCGCGGCGTCGATCTGCTCGCCGGGCTGCCGGTGCGGTTCGCGCAGGCCAATTTCCGTGACATTCCCGAGGTCCTCGACGCGCTTTCGATCGACAAAGTCGACGCGGTGTTCCTCGACGTTGGGCTCTCCAGCGATCAGCTCGCCGACGTCGAGCGCGGGTTCTCCTTCGATGCCGACGGTCCGCTCGATCTGCGGTTCGATCCGACCGAGGGGGAGCCGGCCTGGCGGCTCGTCAACCGGCTGCGGCCCGAAAGCCTCGCCGATCTGATCTTCGAATACGGCGAGGAACGCCACAGCCGACGGATCGCGCGACGGATCGCTGCCGTTCGGGAGAAGGAGCCGATCCGGACCGCGCGGCAGTTCGCCCGGATTGTCACCTCGGCGATCCCCCGCCAATACCCGCCGGCCCGGATCCATCCGGCCACACGCACCTTCCAGGCGCTGCGGATCGCGGTCAACGAGGAGTTGAAGAGTCTGCAGATTGCGCTGGAGCGCACGCCCACCCGACTCGCCCCCGGCGGGCGGATGGTGGTGATTTCGTTCCATTCGCTCGAAGACCGGCTCGTGAAGCAGGCCTTTCGAAATTCCCAGACGTGGGAGTGTCTCACGCGCTCCATCGTCGAGGCCTCCGCAGAGGAGGTGGCCCACAATTCGCGCAGCCGATCGGCACGCCTCCGGGCCGCCCGGCGCCTCCCCGATCCGCTCGACGGCCCCGCTACGGGCTGAAAACAGCCTCTCGGCGAAGCCGCCTCCGCCGCGGACAAGTGCCCCCGAATCGGCGCGGATTCTCCCCTTTCGCCCCGGCCTCGGTATGGGCAGAATCCCCCCCCCTGGCCAGCGGTGGAAAGTGCCCCTCGCTCCCCGGCTGCCCAGCGGCGGCGATCCCCCGATCTGCGCTGCAGGGAGATTCGATCGCCCCGGAGGCGGACGCATGGACCACACCCACGACGCCGAGAGCGACGCCGATCTCGACGAACGCCTCGCGAGGGTGTTCGAGGAGCGGGGCATCCCCAATCCCCCTCCCCGCCCGGCCCTCCGCCCGCTCCCGCCGCCGCCCGTGGCCAGGGTCGACGCGCCGGCGCCCGTTGCCAAGGTCGACGCGCCCGCGCCCCGCCCCCAGGCCCTTCCCAAGGCCGCTCCCCGGCCGGCGCCCGTGGCCGACAAACCGGCCCCGCCGCCGGTCGCCCCGCGCCGCAGCAGTCGCCGGGAAAAGACGATTCTCCTGGCGATGCTCGGAACGCTAGCCGGGGCCTTTGTCGGCGTTCTGTCGATGAAGCTCCTCGTCCCCCGCGCGCCAAACGGCGCGGGGCCCGACATCCAACTCGAATCGGTCGGGAGCGGCGCGGTCGATCTTGTCGATCCCCCGGTCCTGACGGCGCTTCCTCCTACCGCGGCCATTCCCCCCGACCCGTTTCGCAGCCTCGGCCTCCCCCCCGCTGCCCCGGGCGACGAAAAGACCGCGTTGCACAGCGGCGAACCATCCGCCGGCGACGGCCCCGACGACGCCGCCGCGGTCGATGCCGATCGCTCTGACGCTGCGCTGGCAGCGGGGCGGTATTCCCGCCGCCCGGCCTCCGATCGGCTCACCCCCATCGCCGCCACCGACCTCGCTCCGGTGCCCGCAGACGCCACGCCCCCGGCGTCGCGGTTTCCCGGCAATCCGCTCCGTGCCCCTGGAGAAGCGCCCCCTTCCGCGCAGCGCCCGGCCTTCGCAGGCGCCCCCGATCGATCCGATCCCCGGGAAGGCGTTGTTCCCACGGCCGCCATCCGCCCCCTCGACCCCCGATCAGCCCCTGGGGATGCCGCGGCGCCGAGCGCCGGCGGCGGCTATGTGGTCCAAGAGGGGGATACCTGGTGGTCGGTGGCGGAGTCGACCTACGGCGATGGCCGCCTCTACAAGGCGCTGTTCGCCTGGAACCGGACGCTCGACCCGCGCGTCAGCCTCGCCCCCGGCACCCGCCTCGAACTGCCGCGTGAGGAACAGCTCCGCGCCGCCTGGGGCCGGCTGGTGCCGTAGGACCGGTCGCGGGCTCGCGCCGCGGATCTTCCGCCACGGCCAGATGAGGAGGCGATCAGCACCGCTCGCGACACCAGCGCGCCACACGTGCGGCAATCGACTGGTGACGGATCGAGTCTCCTCGGCAGAATCCGTGGGCGCAGACCGGCGCGAGAGAGGTCCTGCTTCGGGCTCAAAGAGCCGCCACAGCAGCTCGCTGGCAGCCATGGCCATGCCAACGCCAAAGGGAACCGTCAGCGGCCGTACCGACGCCGCCACGCACCCCAGCCCGCACAGGCAAGACCGACCGCTCCCATCACCCACGTCGATGGCTCGGGCACGGCAACCGGACTTGCGAGACGAAAACCGATGAGGCGGAGCTCGTCCGACGGGTAAAACGAGTCGCTGGTGGAGGACGACACACCCCCCGCGTACCAATCGCCGCCCCGCAGCCCACGAGACGGGGCAGCGCCATTCAGATCGTTCCACTGATACACGTTTCCGCTCTGGTCAAACGTACCGTAGAAGCTCCCGCTCCCAGAGAAATCGCCCACGTCCGTCAGGTAGTTCGTGCTCGATGAGAGATAACTTTCCTGCGTCACGGAAAAAAACCGTTATTGTAGTTCGCCTGATTTGCCGAACTCCCGACGACGTTGCCAGGGGCCGTGTTGCTCTGCGTGGCGTAGGCGTAGTAGCCCGGCACGCCAACTCCGCCGTAAGTCGGCGAGTAATACGCTGCCTTGTACCACTCGTTCTCGGTCGGAAGGAAGAACGTCGGAGCAGCACTTGTATTCGGGTTCGTTACGTTCTTGGCCACTCGGTCGCCGGTGGTCGCCCCATTCACGTTGTAGGCCCCGTTCTCCGTCGTCGTGCTCGTCTGGGATCCCGTCGGCTGGCCGTTGGCCATCCAGTTTGAAAAGCGTGCCGAATCCCACCAGCTTACGTACGTGATCGGGCAGTTGGCACTCCCGACCACGCTGTAGCTGTGGCTGCCAGAAACACCGTGACGCACAATGCCCATGATGTTTCGGTCGCTCAACATCTCGGAGTTGTAAAGCGAGTAGGTGTCGGTCGCAGCGACCGCATTCAAAAACGCCGTGTACTGGCCGATCGTTACGTCGTACTTGCCGATCTGGTAGTCGTAGGCCACGGAGCCGAAACCAGAAGTGTTTGCGCCGGCCCTTGTGTCGCTCGCGTTGCCGGCATTGCCGACCGTCACCTCTTGATAGGTAATCCCGGCCCGAGCCGGAGCCGCCACCAGGCAGGCCAAGGCAGCCAGCCAAAGGGAAAAGGATGTCAAAGAAAAGTACGGCATACGATCGTCCTTTCGACAAGGCAAATCTGCGCTCGACGAAGGACCGCAAACACTGCCCCCCCAACTCAACAGACCACACCCACACTTCATGTCAAGGCTCATCCAAGGCGCTGTCCAAAGTCTCTCGGTGTTTCCGTGAGCCACGGCCGCCCGATCACTTTTTTCCCGATTTATTTTCCCTACATCGCACGCACCACACGCAGAAAGCGAAATCTGAAAGACGCTTTTTCCCGCACCTGCGACTCGTCACCCCCCGGATCCCGCGGCGGCACCAACGCCTATCCGCGACGAGTTAGAACCGGGCGGGAATTGAATCGAAATAGGGGGCGGCAAAGCGGCGGCCGGCGCGGCAAGGCGGCCGCCGGCTCGGTAAGGGGGCCGCCGGCGCGGCAAGGCGGCTGCCGGCACGGGTTGCTTGTGCCAGGCGAAAAAACGCCAGCACAGCGGACGGCTCCAGCGCCGCTCGCCTCAAAAACGACGCCGCCCCGCGTCGATCGGGTCGACGCGGGGCGGTGTGGAGAGCGTGGGGGTGGTAAGGATGCGGCGGCGAGGGCCTGCCGGATCACTTCCCGCCGAACTTGTACGTTGCGTTCTTGGGATCGAAGTCGGCATCGGTGAAGCCGTTGTTCACCTTCACGTTCATGTACGTGTACTCCTCCATGAGGAGCGGCTGGCCACCGGCCTCGAGCGGCCAGTCGTACGACTCGTAGCGGATCGGGATCGTCAGTTCGTCGTCGATGAAGACGCGGGCGAGGTGGAAGCGGAAGTTCTTCCGCGCCGTCGGGTGGGTGACCTGGATGCAGGTGCAGACCCGGCCGTTGACCTTGGCGTTGGGGTAGAAGTTGACCTCGCACTCGCCGTACTGCGAGTCGTGCCGCGCCACCTCGACGAGCCGCTTGGTGAGGTTTTCGACCCCGAGCTCGGTGATCGGGTAGCGCTGGCCCGACATCGCCATCATGCTCTGGGGCTTGAGCGAGACGGTGCCGACGAGGGCCCGAACTCCACTGCCGGCATGGGCAAGCATGTTGCCGTCGTTGCGGCCGTCGAAGTAGAGCACTTCCTGCCCCTTGACGCTGTCGGGGCCGAGGAACGAGAGGTAGACGCTAAACGGCTTTTGGCGGATCTTGGCAAACATGTACTCGTGCTCGCCGAGCTTGCCGTCGATCCGCTCCCGCTTGACGACGGTCGCCGAGTAATCCTCGATGTTGTCCTGGATCCCCTTGAGCCCCTTCTCCGCCAGCTCGAGGGCCGGCTTGAGCGGATGCTCCGCCTCGGTGAACGGCACCGCCGCCGGCGAGCCGATGTTCCCGCGGGGGAGGCCGCCGTTGGGGAGCAGCCCCGGGCCGAAGTCGGCGGCCGTCTGGCCGCGGGCCGCAGGGGTCAACAGGGCAACGGCGAGGATTACGCCCAGGCCCGCCGTAGAAAACTGTCTGTCCTGTCGCACCCAGGCCATCGCGCACCCTCCATGGAGAAGCGGGGTCTGGAGTGAGCCCGCTCGGCTGTCGACACCGCGTACCCCTTCATCGCCCCCGGCCGTCCCCGGCATGAACCGTTCGAACGGGACCGGAACCGCCGTCAGAATCCGACGGCACGCCGATCTGACCGCTCACCGGGAGCGTCGGACGGCACGAGGGGGGGGAGTGTAGCGGCCGCGCCCGACCGGAACCATCCCATCTTTCCGATCGAAACGGCCACGCTAGGAGGCTGTGGATAAAGTGCAGGCCCGACCGCACGAGGCGGTCGCGAGTGCGTAGCACTCGAGAAAACCGGAGGTTTTCCAAGTGGAAAAAAAAGGTCATGGATGACTTTTTCCACGGGCAGCTAGTTCGACTTTTGCAGTTTACGCGGCCATCGCGACGACGTTTTCGAGGAGGTAGGCCAGTTTTCGGGCACCCCGGCCTCGGAGGGCCATCTTCGAAACTTCCATCCTGACGGAAAGTCGTCGGAGTGTGGCGAGCATGTCGGCGAACGAGGGTTCGGACTTCGAGGCGTACCACGGGCAGTCGAGCGGCCGCCAATGACGGAAGCCTTCGGCGACAAACCAGAGCACG
>CALQRA010000055.1 GCA_943332855.1 Candidatus Kuenenia stuttgartensis | reverse complement strand
GGGTCGCGGCGCTCCAGGTCGTGCTCGCCGACGGGACGGTCGTCGAACTCGAGCCGACAGCGCCCCGGCTCCTCCCCGGGGCAGCGGTGGGCGGTTCGGTCGATCTGGCTTCCCGCGTGGCGGGCTTGGCCGTCGGCGTCGACGCGGTGCTCGCCGATTCGGCCGCGGTGATCGCCGCCGGCCAGCCCCCCAACCGACTCTCGCACGGCGGCTACCGGCTCGATGATCTGCGCCGCGACGGCCTCGTCGATCTGCCGCGGCTGATGTGCGGCGCCGCGGGGACTCTCGGCATCGTCACCGAGGCGACCCTCCGGACGGTGCCGGGCGACACGGCCGTCGCCGTGGCGCTGGTGCTCTTCGACTGTCTCGAGAAGGCGGGGCAGGCGGCATTGCGGATCTCGTCGCTGGGGCCGAGTGCCTGCGACCTGTTCGACAAGCGCCATCTGGCGCTTGCCCGGGGCTCGCGCGTCGACTTTGATCTTCTCATCCCGCCGGTGGCCGACGCCGGTCTCCTCATCGAATTCAGCGACACCGACCTGACCACCGCCAACGCCCGCCTCGACGACGCGATCCGGCGCCTCCAGGGGGTGAAGCGGTTATGCCTCGACATCCGCCGCGCCGAGGACCCCGGGGATGCGGCGATGTTCTGGGATCTCTCGCGCCGCCTCGTGTCGACGCTCCATGGCGTCCGCGGGGTGTCACGCCCCGTCCCCTTCATCGAAGACATCGTCGTGCCGCCGGAGACGCTGCCCGATTTCCTCGGTCGTCTTCAGGGGGCGCTGAAGCGCTGTGCGGCCACGGCGATGATTTTCGGGCATGCGGCCCACGGCCAACTCCATGTCCGCCCGTACGCCAATCCGGCCGATCCCGCCGACCGGGCGGCGCTGGTGCGCCTCGCCGAGGAGGTTTACGCCGAGGTCGTCGCCGTCGGCGGCACGATCGGCGGGGAGCAGGGGCTCGGACTGTCGCGGACGGGATTCTTCGCCCGCCATTTCCCCGAGTTGGCCGAGGTGTTCGCGCGGATCAAACAGGTCTTCGATCCGGCCGGCCTGATGAACCCCGGAAAGATCGTCGGCGGCCCCGACGAAGCCGGCTTCCCGTTCCGCGCCCAGGTGCTCCTGCCCCCGGAATCAAGCGCGCCTGCCAGCGCGTCGCCGGCGCTGGCGCTGCCGGTGCTCCACTGGCCCCAGCCTGGTGCGGCCGGAGAGGTCGATGCCTGCAACGGCTGCGGCGCCTGCCGGACGCAGGCCGCCGGGAGCCGGATGTGTCCGAGGTACCGCGAGGATCCCGCCGAGGAGGCATCACCGCGGGCGAAGGCGAATCTGTTCGGCGCTTTCCTCGCGGGCCGGCTCGACCCGAAGGCGCTCACCGGCGAGGAGGTCCGGGCGATCGCCGACACCTGCTTCAACTGCCACCAGTGCCGTGTTGAGTGTTCCGCCGGCATCGACGTGCCGGCGCTCGTGATGCAACTGAAGGGAGCGCACGTCGCCGAGAACAGCCTCGGTCTCTCGGCGTGGCTGCTCTCCCGCGTCGACAGCTTGTCGCGGTGGGGGGGGCTCGTGGCCCCGCTGGCCAATGCCGCCCTTGCCGACCCGCGGGCGCGCTGGATCCTCGAGAAGACCGTCGGCGTCGCGCAGGGGCGGAAGCTCCCCCGCTTTACCGGCAACCGGACGATGCGCTGGGCGGCACGCCGGGGGCTGACCAGGCCATCGCGCCGCGGTGGTCCCCGCGTCCTCCTGTTCCTCGACACCTACGCCCGGCGCCACGATCCGCTCCTCGTCGAGGCGCTCGTCGCCGTCCTCGAGCGCCACGGTGTCGGGGTCTCCATCGATCCCCGCCAACGGGCCTCGGGAATGCCGCTGGTGGCGGCGGGGGATCTCACGGCGGCGCGGAGGGTGGCGGCCGCCAACATGCGCGTCCTCGCCGACGCCGTGCGCCTCGGCTACCGGATCGTCTGCACGGAGCCCGCCGCGGTGACGGCGATCACCCACGACTACCCGCTGCTGGTCGAGGATGACGACATGGAACGGGTCGTGGCGGCGACGTGCGACGCCAGCAGCTATCTTTGGGAACTGCACCGCGAAGGGAAGCTGAAGCTCGATTTCGACCCCCTCCCTGCCCGCGTCCTCCACCACACCCCCTGCCATCTGCGGATCCCCGGGCAGATCAGCGCCAGTGAGCACCTCCTTCGGCTCATCCCCGGCCTGACCCTCGACGCCGCCGATCGGGGATGCTCCGGCATGGGGGGAACCTGGGGGCTGCACCACGATCACCACCGCTCGAGCCTCCGCATCGGCCTGGGATTGGTGTCGGCGATGCGTGGCGGGGGGGTCGACGTCGGCTCTACCGAGTGCAGCGCCTGCCGGTTACAAATGGAGCAGGGAACGACGAAGCCGACGGTCCATCCGGTGAAGCTCCTCGCCAAGGCTTGGCGGCTCCTCCCCGGGCCGGCCGGGCTCGATCCCCTGCTGACCACCGGCAGTGGCCGATTGACGACGAGTTGAGCTGTGCGCAGAAGTCCTGGGATGATTCGAACCGCAGAGTCGCCGATGCCAAGCGATCCCACCACGGCCGATCGGCTCCCTCCTTCCGCGGCCGGCGCACCGCTGGCCGTCATCCTCTTTGCCGGGATGGCGGAGATCGTCGGGGCGCGTCGGCTGGAGATGCCCTGGGACGGGGGCACGGTGGCCGATCTGCGGCGGGAACTGGCAGCTGCCCGCCCCGCGCTCGGGCCGCTCCTGGCGCGCAGCGCCGTCTGCGTCGCCGGCCGGTATGCCGCCGACGACGTGACGGTCGCCGTCGGGGCCGAGGTGGCGCTGATCCCTCCGGTGAGCGGAGGTTGACGATGCCCGCGCCGCTCCCCACTGCGTCGTCTTCGACGGCCCCTGTCGCCGCGATGGTTCCATCCACCGAAGCGGGGGCTTGCCGGTTCGTTCACGGGCCGATCGACGGTGCTGCCATCCTCGCGGCGGTGGCGGCCCCCGCGGCCGGCGGCAACGTCCTCTTTCTGGGAACGACGCGCGGCGTCACGGTCGACGTGACCACGCGCAGCCTCGACTACGAAGCCCATGAGACGGTCGCTGTTGCGATGCTCGATGGGCTTCGCGCCGAGGCGGTGGCCCGGTTCGGGCTGTGCGGCTGCGCGATCGTCCACCGGCTCGGGCGGGTCGTGGTGGGGGAGGCGAGCATCGCGATCGCCGCCAGCGCTCCCCATCGCCGCGAGGCCTTCGCCGCCACCGAGTGGCTCCTCGAACGGGTCAAGGCGGCGGTACCGATCTGGAAGTGCGAGGAGGATGGTGAGGGGCGCCGGACGTGGGTTCACCCCGGTGACCTGCGGGGGATCGGGGAACGCAGATGAACGGCACCGGCTCCGCATCCCCTCCCCCTGAGCTCGCCACCCCCGTCCGCGCCGACCGACTTGTCGATCGCTTCGGCCGGGTCCATACCGACCTCCGTGTCAGCGTCACCGACCGCTGCACGTTGCGGTGCACCTACTGCATGCCGCTCGATGTGGCCTTCAAGCCGCGTGGGGCACTGCTGACGTTCGACGAGTTCGTGCGCGTTGTGGCGGTCGCCGCTGGTCTCGGGATCCGCTCGGTCCGCGTCACCGGTGGCGAGCCGTTGCTGCGGCCTGGCCTCCCCGCGCTCATCGCCCGGCTCGTGGCCCTCCCCGGGATCGGGGAGGTGGCCCTGACGACCAACGGCCTGTTGCTTGAGTCTCAGGCCGCGGGGCTGCGGGCGGCCGGTCTCCACCGCCTCAATGTCAGTCTCGACGCGCTCGACGATGAGACCTTCCGGCGGATCGCCCGGGCCGACGGCCTCGACCGCGTCCTCGCCGGGCTCGGCGCGGCCCGGGAGGCGGGCTTCACCGGGATCCGCGTCAACGCCGTCTCGATCCGCGGGATCACAGAAGCCCAGGCGGTGCCCCTGGCCAGGTTTTGCAGCCGCGAGGGCTTTCACCTGCGGTTTATCGAGTTCATGCCGCTCGATGCGGAATCGGCCTGGTCGGGCGCGCAGGTCCTCACGGGCCAGGAGGTGCGGCAGATCCTCGAAGCCGATCTCGGCCCGCTCGAGCCCGCCCCCAGCGCCGATCCCGGTCAGCCGGCGGTCGACTGGCGCTTCGCCGACGGGAGCCTGGTCGGTTTCATCGACCCTGTCTCGCATCCCTTCTGCGATCGCTGCGACCGGCTCCGGCTGACGGCCGATGGCCAGCTCCGCAATTGCCTGTTCTCGACCTCCGAATGGGACGCGCGGGCGCTGCTCCGCGCCGGTGGGGAAAACCTCGACGACCGGCTGGCGCGGCTCCTCCTCGACTGCACCGCCGCCAAAAACGCCGCCCACGGCATCGGCGCGCCGGGCTTCGAGCGGCCGGCCCGGGCGATGTACCAGATTGGGGGTTGAGGTGCGATCAGGGGAGCCTCCACGGCGCTATCTCGATCACCCGGCGACATCGTGGCCGAAGCCGGGCTCGGTGCTCGAGGGGACGCTCCATGCCCTCCGCGATATCGGCGCCGCCGCCGGTCGGGGGATCCACGCTGATGCCCGCCGCGCCGATGCCGTCCGCGAGGGGGCCCGGAGGGGGGCGGCCCGGATCGTCGGCGCCGCCGACCCGCGGCGCGTGGCGCTGGTGTCGGGCGCCACGTTCGGGCTCAATGTCGCGATCCACGGGCTCGTCGAGCCTGGATGGCATGTTGTGGCGACGGCGGCCGATCACAACGCCACGCTCCGCCCGCTGAAGTGGCTCGCCGACCGGGGCGTGATCGATCTCGAGGTTGTGCCCTGCGATGCCAGCGGCCTGGTCGACCCGGACGACGTCGCCCGGGCCTGGCGGCCGGCAACGCGGCTGCTCGTCTTCAGCCATGCCTCGAATGTCACCGGAACGCTCCAGGACGCAGCGGCGCTCGTTGGCATCGCCCGCGTTCGCGGCGCGATCAGCATCCTCGATGCCGCACAGACGGCGGGGGTCGTCCCGCTCCCGTCAGGCGACGGGGGGGCCGATGTCGTCGTCGCGGCTGGGCACAAGTGGCTCCAGGGGCCGGAGGGGGGGGCGATCCTGTTTGCCCGGGAGGGGATCGAACCGCGGCCGTTGGTCCAAGGGGGGACCGGCTCGGCGAGCGACGACCTGCGGATGCCCGAGGAACTCGTCGACCGGCTCGAGGCCGGCACCCCCAATCTCGCGGCCCTGGCAGGCTTGTCGGCGGGGATCGCCTGGGTGGAGCGGCAGGGGATCGGGGCATTGGCGGCCCACGGTCTGGGGCTCGCGTCGGCCTGTCGCTCCGGGCTCGCCGCGCTCCCCGGGGTGCGCCTGCTCGGTGTGGTCGGGGGAGAGGGGCCGCCGATTGTCGGTTTCACCGTGGAGGGCTATGATCCCGCCGACATCGCGGTGCTTCTCGAACAGATCGCCGGCGTCCAAGCGCGAGCCGGTCGGCACTGCGCGGGGCTCATCCACCGCCACCTCCCCACGGCGGCGGAAGGGAGCGTTCGCCTCGGCTTCGGTCCCTTCAACATTCCCGACGATGTCCGCGCCGTGATCGCGGCGGTGGCCGCGATCCTCGGCATTCCCGACACCGACACCGTTGACCCTTTCCCGAGCCCCACGCAGGTGCCCCGATGGCAGGAGTGAGCAAGGATCTCTGGTACGCCGATGGCTTGCGCTTCTCCTGCACGCAGTGCGGGGATTGCTGCTCCGGCTCCGAGGGCTACGTGTGGGTCAACCAGGCGGAGATCGACGCCATGGCCGCCCGCATCGGCCTGACCCCGGATCTGTTTGAGAAGCGGTATGTGAAGCAGGTCGGGGTGAGGCGGTCGCTCAAGGAGCGGCCCGGTGGCGACTGCGTGCTCCTCGATGAGAAGACGCGGAAGTGCACCGCCTACGAGGAGCGGCCGCGCCAGTGCAAGACCTGGCCGTTTTGGGATTCCAACCTCCGCTCCCCTGAAGCGTGGGCAGAGGCGGCCGAAGCCTGCCCAGGGTGCAACCGTGGTGAGCTCGTGCCGATTGAGGCGATCAAGCTCCAGGCATCGAAGATCAAGATCTGAAGGCCGACGGCGTCGACAAAATCAGAGCACGCCGCCGTGGGTCCGGTACATCGTCATGTGGGAAGGCTGGTCGAGGAACCAGATCCGCTCCCATTCGTCGGTGATCGCCCGCAGATCCTCCGACGTGAAGATGAGTTGTTGAGCGCGACGCAGCGGGTCGCCGGAGTAGATGGGAATGAGGCAACCAGTGCTCGTCGAGAGCGCCATGGCCGCGAACACCATCCAGCAGATTTTCCGCATCGCTCGTCCTCCCTGACTCCTGAACTCCGGTCCGGCGTCGGCGGCCGCCGGTTGATGGCGACTGCCTGCCCCCGCCACGGTGCCGCGGACATCCTGTCCGTTGCCCGTTGCGTCTGTTGCTCCTCAAACCACTCGTGCCCTTGTCAGGATCCCCGCGACCGGTCGGCGATGTCGGTCGGGGCCGGCGCGGCCGGCGGCCGGGGCTCCGCGACGGGTGTCGCCTCGGCCCGCGCCCGATCGATCATCTCCCGGTCGAGTTCTCTGACGCGGGCCTCCATCTCCTTCCCAGGCTTGAACGTGACAACGCTCTTCGCCTGGACAGGAACCTTCTCTCCGGTCCTCGGGTTGCGGGCCATCCGCGCTTCCCGACGCTTGATCTGGAACACTCCGAAGTTCCTCAACTCGATCCGACCTTCCTTGACCAGGGCGTCGATAAGGGCATCGAACGTCTTCTGGACAAGTTCTTTCGTGCGCAGTTGGGGAAGATCGATCTGCTCGGCGATCGTCCGGACGATATCTTTCTTGGTCACGGCTCCGACGCTCCGTCCGATGCGAGTTCCCCTCAAGCCCGGAAGGGCCGAAGCTGGTTCCCACCCCGTTGGAAATCGTCACAAGCCTAGAACTGACAAGCACTAATGTCAACATCGCGGGAGTTCGGCGCCGGTCGCCTCTTCCCCACCGTGTGAAGATGATCGACCGTTACGACCGGCAAACTTGATTCAACCAGAACTTTTTTCTCCTCCCCAGGCGCCGGTCGGTGGCGCGCGGTGGCTGCTACACTCCACAGCCCCCATTCCCCGCCCCGTCCCCGCATTCCTCCGTCCCTGCCTGCCCCGTTCTCCTGCCGCAGCCCATGACGAACGTCCCTGCCGCCAGCCCGCCCGACGGGGGATCGATCGACCTGTCGGTCCAGCTCGGTCGCCTCCGCCTCCCGAATCCGATCCTCGTGGCGTCGGGGACCTTCGGGTACGCCAAGGAGATGGTCGATTTTGTCGATCTGCACCGGCTCGGGGGGATTGTCCCGAAGACGATCACGCCGCTCCCCCGGGCGGGTAACGTCCCCTGGCGGACGATCGAGACCTCCGCAGGGCTTCTCAACTCGATCGGCCTCGACAACGACGGCCTGGACGCCTTCCTCCGCCATCAACTCCCCTTCCTCCTTGGCTGTGCCGCCCCGGTGATCGTGAGCATTGCCGGGGCCGACCAGCGCGAGTTTGTCCAAGTGGCCGACCGCCTCGAGGGGGTGCCGGGGATCGCTGCCCTCGAGCTCAACATCTCCTGTCCGAACGTCAGCCAAGGCGTCGATCTGGGGACCGATCCGGCGGCCTGCCGGAGTGTCGTCGCGGGGGTCCGCGGCGTGACCCGCCTCCCGGTCATCGCCAAGCTGACGCCGAACGTGACGAGCATCGCCGACGTCGCACGGGGGGCGAGGGACGGCGGCGCCGATGCCCTCACGGTGATCAATACCTGCCAGGGGATGGCGGTCGACTGGCGGCGGCGGAAACCGCTGTTGGGCAACGTCGTCGGTGGCCTGTCTGGGCCGGCGATCAAACCGATCGCCCTCCGCTGCGTCTACCAGGTCCGCCGGGCCGTCGACACCCCGATCATCGGCGTCGGGGGGATCATGACGATCGACGATGTGATGGAATTTCTCGTCACCGGTGCTAGCGCCGTCCAAATCGGGACGGCGAGCTTCGCCGAGCCCCGCTCCTCGATGAGGCTCCTCGACGCCCTCCCGGCGGCGCTTGCCGAAGCGGGGGTGACGCGCGTCGCCGACCTCGTGGGAACGCTCCGGCTCCCCACCGCCCCCGCCCCCGCCAAGCCCCACTGATCCTTCCCTCAAGACACCAAGGCCGGAAGCCTCACCGATGAGCGACGAAGCACCGACGAAGCCCCCCCGCCCCCAGCCGCCGACGCGGGTGCTTTCCGGGATCCAACCCACCGGCCGCTTCCACTGGGGGAATTACTTCGGCGCCATCCGCCAGTACATCGAGCTGCAGACGGCGGGGGAGTCGTACTTTTTCATCGCCGATCTCCATGCCCTGACGACCGTCCGCGAGCCCGAGCGGCTCCGCGGCTTCGTCCGCGATGCGGCCCTCGATCTGGTGGCCCTCGGCCTCGATCCCGACCACGCGGCGCTGTTCGTGCAGTCGGACGTGCCGGAGGTCACCGAGCTGACCTGGCTGCTGATGACGGTCACCCCGATGGGGCTCCTCGAGCGCTGCCATGCCTACAAGGACAAGAAGTCGCGCGGCATGGCGGCCGACGCGGGGCTCTTCACCTACCCCGTGCTGATGAGCGCCGACATCCTCGCCTACGACGCCACCATAGTCCCCGTCGGGGAGGATCAGGTGCAGCACATCGAGGTCTGCCGCGATCTCGCCGGCACGTTCAACCACCTCTACGGCGAGGTGTTCACGTTGCCGAAGCCCCGGCTCGTCGCGGCCGGCGCCCGCGTTCCCGGCACCGACGGCCAGAAGATGTCGAAGAGCTACGAGAACACGATCGAGGTCTTCGAGGAGCCGGGGGCCCAGAAGAAGAAGATCATGCGGATCACGACCGATTCCCGTCCTCTTGAAATCCCGAAGGAACCGGAGGGGGATCACCTCTTCGATCTCTTCGCTCTCTTCGCCCCCGCGGCCGAGCGCGAGGCGATGGCCGCGCTCTACCGGCGTGGAGGCTTCGGCTATGGCGACGTTAAAAAGGCGCTCGTGGCGGCGGCGGCCGACTTCTTCGCCGACGCCCGGCGCCGCCGGGCCGAGCTCGCCGCCGACCCCGGCACGATCGACGCGATCCTCGCCCGGGGGGCCGAGCGGGCCCGGACCAAGGCGGGCGACGTGCTCGCCAGGGCGAAGCGGGCCTGCGGCCTCTCCCGGCTGCCGGGCAAGCCTGCCGGGGGGAAGGCATGAACGTCCTCGGCATCGGCACCGACATCACCGAGTGTCTGCGGATCGCGCAGATGATCGAGCGCCACGGTGAGCTGTTCGTGGGCCGCGTCTACACACCGGCCGAGATCGAATACTGCCGCAGCCGCAAGCAAGCGACCCAGCACTTTGCCGGGCGGTGGGCGGCGAAGGAGGCGATCCTGAAGGCCCTCGGCACCGGCTGGCGCCGGGGGATCAGCTGGCGCGACATCGAGGTCATCAATGCCCCCGGCGGCCGCCCCCGGGCGACGCTCTTCGGCGGGGCGGCGGATGTCGCCGAGCACCTCGGCATCGCCTGCGTGCTCGTGAGCATCTCCCACTGCCGATCCCACGCCACGGCCTACGCGATGGCCCTCGACGATCTCCCCTCGACCTTCGAGGATCCGGACGACGACGACGACGACGAGTGAGGGCGGTGGCAGGCCGTGGAGGAAGTGCCCCGCCGCTGGCTGCGGCGACCTGAGCCTCTGCAGCCTGTGCGGTCAGGGATGGCCTTTTCCACGAACCGTCAGAGCGGCGACGACGTGATTCGCCGCCCCGCGATCAGCGCGATCACGAAGAGAGCCAGAAACACGACAAACAGCAGCCTGGCGATGTCCGTTGCTGCTGCCGCGATGCCACCGAAGCCGAATACTACGGCAATGATGACAACGATCAAAAACGTCATGGCCTAACGAAGCATCTGACCACCCCCTTCACCAGGTAGGGTTGAAGGCCTTCCTTGGCCGGCGCTCAGTCGGCGTGAGACGATGCACGGAAGGCCTTTGAAGAGGCTGCCAAGGAGTTTTGAACTTCGAACGAGCGCAGACGCCGAGCCCCTGGCCGCCTGCTGGCTGATCGCCGAGTGGCCCATCGTGGCAGCCGCCCCAGCGAAGTGTTGCTTCGCCAATCTCCCCGAGACGACGTCGAAGAAGAACTTTTTCTGGATGGTCAAGACTCGCTGGTGGGTCGAACACTCCTATGAGGAGCTGAAGGACAAGTAGTTCTCTACCACTTCGAAGGACGCTCCTGACGGGGATGGCATCATCACGTCACTCGCACCCTGCTGGCTTACGCGTTTCTGGTCGAACTCCGTCGAAAAAGGGGATTCCGGCCTGACCTTGCCCAGACTTTGCCGACTCCCCCTGTCGTGCCTCTCGTGCTGGCTCTTCCACTGCCCCACTTGCAACAGAGCGATCAGGCACGGATGATGAAAGTCAGAAGCAAGCCGAGCTAACGTCGTAGTCTCGTGGTGTTTGCTCGTGCAGCGACTGACGGTCGATTCGTATGCTGAACACGAGGTAGACGCAGTTTGGGCCGTGCACCGTGGAGAAACGTGGGAGCGATGGCCGCCGTGAGTCTCGAAGGAATCAAAAAAACAATCTTTTGGATATGGTTCATCGTCAACGCGCTGCGGCTCGCGCCGGCCTCCGTTCTCTGGCGGATGAGTCGACAACGGACGATGATCAATGCCGACGTGGCTCGTTGGAATACGGTGCTCGCGCTCGATTCCCGCCCCGCTTGGTTTTCGTGGGTTCGGCTCATGGGGAATTACCCCGAGTTCCGGAGCCTGTTCTATCACCGGCTGGGGTGGCAAGGACGCGTGGTTGCTGTCTTGTGCCGTCCAGAGGCCACGTTGCACATTTGCACCAGAGACATCGGTCCCGGACTTTTCTTTCAACACGGATTCGCCACGATCGTCGCTGCCCAGAGCATCGGTGCCGACTGCTGGATCAATCAACAGGTCACGATCGGGCACCAGGGGCTCCGGTGCCCGGTGATCGGAGATCGGGTGAAGATCGCGGCCGGCGCGAAGGTCATCGGCGGCGTGACGTTGGGCAACGACGTCACGGTTGGGGCCAATGCCGTCGTCGTCAAGAATGTGCCCGATGGCTGCACTGTGGTGGGGGTCCCCGCACGGATCGTGAAGCGTTACGGGAAAAAGGTCGACAGTGACGGGTCGTTCGGCGGTTCCAGGCCGTCCGACGAGCCGTCGTCGGACGGCGATCGGCATTGACGGTCTCTTCCGCCGGAGCCTTCCCCGTCAGCCGGCGAACGGCTGGAGCTCCGCGACGCCCCCCTCCATCGTCAGCATGGCGATGGGGGTGCCGTCGGCCACCGGCGTGAAGCCGTCGCGGCGCGTCAGGGCCAGGGCCGTTCGCCCTGCGAGCAGCGTTTGGAGGGCCTTGGTCAGCTCTTTCTGCCGCGGCTCCGGGAGCTTCGTAAAGGTCTCCCGGCCGCGGCACTTCGGGAAGGCCTGGCAGCCGAGCCACGGCCCGCGCTTGCCGTCACGCAGATTCATCATCGCGCCGCACTTCTGGCAGGCGATGTCGGTGACCAGCGGCGGCGGAGAGGGGAACTTGATGTTCCCCTTCTTGTCGAGATTCAGAATGAAGGAAGGGGGCTCGGCCGCAGCCGCCTCCTGGGCCTTCTTCCCCTTTGGCTTCACCGGTCGCGGCTTGTCCTCGACGAGGAAGTCGCCGAACCGGCCCGTTCGCTTGACCATCGGCACGCCCACCGGCGAGAGGAGATCGATCTGCTCGGGGAGGAGTGGACGCCGCTGTCGATCGACCGGCATGGCGAAGCTGCAGGCCGGGCGCGTCTTCGGCTTGGCCGTCCGCTTCGGGGCCTTCTTCCCCTTCGTGGCCGGCGGGGCTGCTGGTTCCTCGACGATCTTTTCGTTGTAGCCGGAGCAGGAGAGGAATTCCCCTTTCCCGCCGAGCCGGTATTCGAGCCGGCGGCCGCACTGCGGGCAGCCATAGGGGGAGGGATCAGCTTTCGCCTTCTCGTGCTCCTGCTCGAGGGCCTCGTCGAGCTTCGGCGACAGTTCGTTGTGGAACTCGTGGAGCATGTCGGTCCACTTCTTCGTCCCCTGTGCGACCTGGTCGAGCTCCCGCTCGATCTCACGCGTGTAGCCGATCTCAATGAATTGGTCGTGGAACCCGCGCTTCAGGAAGCCGGTCACCGCCTCACCGATGGCCGTGGCGTGGAAGCGGCGTTCCTGCTGGATGACGTAGCCCCGGTTCTCGATGACGTTGATGATGCTGGCGTAGGTCGAGGGGCGGCCGATCCCCTCCTCCTCCATCTTTTTGACGAGTGTTGCCTCGGTGTACCGCGGAGGAGGCGACTGGAACTTCTGCCGCGGGTCGATCGAGAAGGGCGCGAGCTTCGTCCCCTTTTCGAAGTCGGGGAGGACCTGGTCGCCGTCGTCCTTGGGTTGGCCGGCCACCCGGTAAAACCCATCGAACCGCAGCACCCGGCCGTTGGCCTTGAAGACCGCGCCGGTGTCGCGGTCGCTGCGACGCATGCGGACGCTCGTCGAATCCCACTCGGCATCGGTCGCCTGGCAGGCGACGAAGCTCTGCCAGATCAGCCGGTAGAGCTTGGACTGCTCGTCGGTGAGGGCCGCGGCGATCGAGTCGGGATCGCGGAAGGCGTCGGTCGGACGGATCGCCTCGTGGGCCTCCTGCGCGCTCTCGTTGGAGCTGGTGTAGGTGCGGGGCTTGTCGGGGACATAGGCCGCGCCGTGACGCTCCTGGAGATAGCGGCGCGCCATCTCGATCGCCTCGCGGGAGAGGTTCGTCGAGTCGGTGCGCATGTAGGTGATCAGCCCCACCCGCCCCTCGTCGGGGAGATCGATCCCTTCGTAGAGTTGCTGGGCGATCCGCATCGTCCGGTCGGTCGACATTCCCAGCCGGGAGCTCGCCGCCTGTTGGAGGGTGCTCGTGATGAAGGGGGGATAGGGGCGGGAGCGCGTCCGGGTGATGTCGATCGACTCGACGGTGTAGCGGGCTTTGGGATCGGGGCGCCCCTGGAGGCGGATGACGTTCTTCCCGCGCCCCTTGGCGGCGGCTTCGGTGACCCGGACGACCTCGATGTCGAGGAGGCCGGCGGCCTTGGCGGCGGCCTCGACGGGGCCGGAGAGATCCTCCGTCGAGGTGTTCTCCGCCTTGATGGCCAGCGACCTGCCACCCACCTCGACGAGGTCGCATTCGAGCGAGCGGTGGTCGGCGAGCCAAGCGGTGCGCTCGCGCACCAGCGGCGCCTTCCCCTTTTCGTCGCGCCGGGCCAGGAGGGCGGTCCAGGCCTCGTGGAGGGCCGGCGCCGCCTCGACGTCGAAGGCCAGCCCGGCCGAGATTTCCCATGACTCCGCCGGCGTGAAGGCCCGGATCTCCTGCTCGCGATCGACGACGATCCGGGTGGCAACACTCTGGACGCGGCCGGCGGAGAGCCCGCCGGCGACTTTCTTCCAGAGGATCGGCGACACTTGGTATCCGACGATCCGGTCGACGATCCGGCGGGCCTGCTGGGCCTCGACGCGCGGCATGTTGATGGCGCGGGGATTTTGGAAGGCCCGTTGGATCTCCGCTTTCGTGATCGCGTCGAAGGTCACCCGCTTGGCGCGGAGCGGATCGACGTCGAGGACCTGCGTGAGGTGCCAGGCGATCGCCTCCCCCTCACGATCCAAGTCGGTGGCAAACCAGATCTCGGCAGCGTCCTTGGCGAGCTTGCGGAGCTCGGAAACCTTCTTCTTCTTGCCGTCGTCGATCTCGTAGGTGGGGGCGAAGTCGTTGTCGAGATCGACCCCGGGAACGGGTTGCTTCGAGCCCTTGGGGGCTTTGCTGGGGAGGTCGCGGATGTGACCGATCGAGGCCTCGACGACGAAACCGGGGCCGAGGTACTTGCCGATTGTCTTCGCCTTCGCCGGGCTCTCGACGATCACCAGTTGATAGCCCCCCCGGGCCTTTGAGGCACTCGCGGAGGAGGAGGAAGAGGCTTTACGCCGCGTCGGGGAGGTTTTCTTGGCCATGCTGGAATCCGTCTGACGCGGCGGGCTGGGAAGGAGGGGAGCAGGGTGGTCGGGGGCCGGACGGGGATGGAACGGGGCTTCTGCGCGGGGCACCGAGCGGTTCGACAGCATACGCCGGTCGGCGGTCCGCGGCCGGGAAGCGACTCGGGATTGGCGCAAACCGACACACCCCTACAATTTGCGGCCTGTTCCATCCGGGGAGCAGAGACAGCGTTACCCTCCCTCCTCTTTCCTTGTCAAGGCTCGGCGGTTTTCCCCCGCCCGAGATCAGGCAGTGCCATGGCTGGCTTCGGCATCTTTCGCACCTATCAGAAGGCCTCGATGGTGGCCCTCGCCATCCTCGCCATGCTGGCGTTCTTCGTCCTCCCTCCGCTGCTCCAGTACGGCGGGCAGTCGGCCTCCTTGGCCGATACGCCGGTGGCCACCTGGAACGGGGGCGAAGTGCGGGAAAAGGGGCTCGACCGGGCCGTGATGATGAAGTTTGTCGTGAATCGCTTCCTCCAGGAGGCGGCGATGGCTGCCGGCCGCGACCCGGCCCAGGCGAGCCGGTTTGACGTCGACGAGCGGTCGGTCGTGACCATGATGCTCCTGGCGGAGGAGGCGAAGAAGAACGGGATCGTCGTCAGCGACGCGGCGATCAACGACTTTCTCGCCAAGGAGACCAACGGCCAGGTCGGAGCCGACCAGTTCGAGCAGATCATGGGGGGGCTCCGGGCCGGCGGGAGTGGGGTCTCGCAACACGAT
Source organism: Candidatus Kuenenia stuttgartensis (assembly GCA_943332855.1). Lineage (GTDB taxonomy): Bacteria > Planctomycetota > Planctomycetia > Pirellulales > UBA1268 > QWOP01. The sequence continues at coordinate 8,704 of CALQRA010000055.1, read as the reverse complement.
CTCTTCGAGGCACTGCGGCAGGAATTGCTCGCCCAAAACATGCTCCTGCTCCTCCAGCGTGGGTTGTTCGGCAATCCCCCCGGCCTCCGCTGGGACTACTTCCGGCGGTTGACGCAGTCGGCCACGGCGGAGGTTGTGCCAGTTGACGTCCGGAGTGTGAGTGCGGAGGTCGATCTCCCCTCTGCAGCGGTCCTGAAGGCGTTCTTCGAGAAGCATAAGGAGGATCTCCCCGATCCCCGCAGCGAGAAGCCCGGGTTCCGCGAGCCGCATCGGGCCCAAGTCGAGTACCTCGTCGCCAAACGCGGGGCTTTTGTCGACGAGATCTCGAAGGAGATCACCGACGCCGAGATTGCCGAATATTACGAGAAGAATAAGACAACGCAGTTCCGCGCCCGACCCGGTGCCACCCCCCCGGCTGATCCGGCTGCCGGCGCCGCTGCTGCCAGCGGTGAGCAGTCCGAGGGGGAAGCCCCCGCCGCCGAACCTCAAGCCCCGGCGACCGAGCCGCAGGCCCCGGCCGAGCCGGCGCCTCCAGCCACGGAAGCGCCCGCCGCCGTCGAACCGGCGGCTGCCGAGCCGGCTGTCCCCCCCGCCACTGAACCTCCAGCCGAACCGGCCGCCGAGCCGGCACCGGCCGAGAAGCCGGCCGAGGGGAGCGGCGCGGCTCTGCCCAGATCCCCGTTCCGGCAGGTCGCGTTCCAGGCTCCAGACGCGCCTGCGGCTGACGCCCCTGCTCCCGAGGCCCCTGCTCCCGAAGCCCCTGCGCCCCGGGATCCGGCAGTCGTCGGCGAGGGGGCCGCTGCCGAGGCGCCCCAGCCACCGGTAACTCCGGCCGAAGCGCCCTCTGATGCCCCCGCCGACGCGCTCCCGCCGGCTGCGGACGGGATTTCGGCAGAAGCCGCTGAAGAGCAGTTTGAGCCCCTTGAGGCGGTCAGCGGGAGGATCCGCGACCAACTCGCGGCCCAGCGGGCCAACGCCCGGATCGACAACATCTTCGATGCTGTTGCCCTCGATCTCTCGAGCTATGCCGAGGAACTGGCGGTCTGGCGGGCCCGGGGAGAGGCGCAGGGGCTGAAGGCTCCGCTCCCGCCGGACGTCAGTGTCATTGCCCAAAAGCAGGGGCTCGAGGGGGGGCAGACGGGCCTCCAATCGGCCGAGGATGCCTTCGACGCCGGTGGGCTAGGGCGGAGCTTCGAGTTCATCCGTGACCAGAGCAGCCGGTTCGGGATGCGCCAGTTGAATTGGGTCGAGATGATCTACGGCCCGGGAGGGATGAACCATCGGGCGGCGCGGTCGCGCGACATGGAGGGGACCCGCTACCTCTCCTGGCGGACCGCTGACCAGCCGGAATTTATCCCCACCTTCGACACGGCCCGAGCGAATGTCGAGCGAGCCTGGAAGATCGTCGAGGGGCGGGGGCTGGCTCGGAAGAAGGCCGAGGAGATCATGGCCAAGGGGGCCAAGGCCGAGTCGCTCGAGGCGGCCATTGCCGGCGACGAGTCGCTCCAGGCCTTCAAGGTCGGTCCGTTCTTCTGGCTGTCGCCGCAGGCCGCCGCGTCAGGGGTGCCCCAGATCAGCCAGCCGGCCGGTGTCGTCATGCCGGGGCACGAGTTTATGAACGCCGTCTTCTCCCTCGAGCCCAGCGGCACCGCCGTCGCCTTCAACGAGCCGAAGACGGTCTGCTACTGCATCCGCCTCATCGATGTCGAACCCCCGGCCGAGACCCTCAAGGAGCGCTTCATCGAGACCCGTTCCGATCCCCGCACGACGATGGTCGCCGCCCAGGATGAAATCCGCCGCTCGTTCGGCGCCTGGTTCGAGGGGCTCGAAGCCCGGTCCAATCTCGAGTGGAAGCGGCAGCCACGCCGCTAGGCGTCGGCCTGGTCAGCCCCGGCGCGGCTTGAGAACAATCGTCGCCAGGGGGGGCAACGACAGCGACAGCGACTGTCCGAGCCCGTGGCAGGGCGTCGGCACGGCGGCGATGCTCCCCGCATTGCCGACATTGCTCCCTCCGTACCAGGAGGAGTCGCCATTGAAGACCTCGTCGTAGATCCCCGCCGCCGGCACACCGACCTGGTAGCCGTGCCGGGGAATCGGGGTGAAGTTGCAGCAGACGACGAGGAAGTCGTTCGGATCGACCCCGCGGCGGAGGAAGACGAGGATGCTGTTGGCCCAGTCGTGGCAGTCGATCCACTCAAATCCCAGGCCGTCGAAGTCGAGTTGATGGAGGGACTTCTCGCGGTTCACCAGGGCATTCAGGTCGGCGACGCAGCGCTGGAGGCCGGCGTTGCCCGGTTGCTCGAGGAGATGCCAGTGGAGGCTGCGGTCGAAGTCCCACTCCCGCCACTGCCCGAACTCGTTCCCCATGAAGAGCAGCTTCTTGCCGGGGTGGCACCACATGTAGCCGTAGAGGAGACGGAGGTTGGCGAGCTTCTGCCAGGCATCCCCGGGCATTTGGTCGGCGAGCGCTCCTTTTCCGTGGACGACCTCGTCATGCGAGAAGGGGAGGACAAAGTTCTCGTGGAAGGCGTAGATCAGGCTGAAGGTCAGCTCGTCATGATGGTATTTGCGGTGGACTGGATCATGCCGCATGTAGCGGAGCGTGTCGTTCATCCAGCCCATGTTCCACTTCAGGCTGAAGCCGAGCCCGCCTTGCCAGGTGGGGCGTGACACGCCCGGCCAGGAGGTCGACTCCTCGGCGATCGTCAGCACGCCCGGATGGTGATGGTGGACCTGAACGTTGAACTCTTTGAGGAACTCGACGGCGTCGAGGTTCTCCCTTCCGCCAAAGCGGTTGGGGAGCCATTCCCCTTCTTTCCGGCTGTAGTCGAGATAGAGCATCGAGGCCACGGCATCGACCCGAAGGCCGTCGATGTGGTAGCGGTCGAGCCAGAACAGGGCGCTGGAGACGAGGTAGTTGCGGACCTCGTGGCGGCCGTAGTTGAAGATCATCGTCCCCCAGTCGGGATGCTCCCCCTGGCGCGGATCCTCGTGTTCGTAGAGGGCCGTGCCGTCGAAGCGCCGCAGGCCGTGGCTGTCCTTGGGGAAGTGGGCCGGCACCCAGTCGACGATCACCCCGATCCCGGCGCGGTGGAAGGCGTCGACGAGCGACATCAGCGCCTGCGGCGGCCCAAACCGGCTCGTGGCGGCGAACATGCCGATCGTCTGGTAGCCCCAGCTTGCTGACAGCGGGTGCTCGGTGGGGGGGAGCAACTCGACGTGCGTGAACCCCATCTCGACGCAGTAGGGGATGAGCTCGCGTTCGAGATCGGAGTAGGTCAGCCAGCGGATCGGATCGTCTCCAGGCCGCCGCCAGCTGCCGAGGTGGACCTCGTAGGCATTGATCGGGGCGTCGAGGGCGTTGTGCGCCGCCCGCGTGGCCATCCAGTCGGCGTCGCGCCACAGGTAGGTGTCGAGATCGACGACACACGAGGCCGTCCGCGGCGGGAGCTCGGCTCCGAAGCCGTAGGGGTCAGAGCGCTCGGTGACGCCGTCAGCACCGGTCACGAGGTATTTGTAGATCGTGCCGGTGGTAGCCCCGGGGACGAACGTCTCCCAGATGCCGGCGGAGGGGAGACGGCGGAGGGGATGCCGCCGTCCGTCCCAGTCGTTGAAGTCGCCGACGACCGACACCGCGTCGGCGTTCGGTGCCCAGACGGCGAAGCGTACGCCTGCCACCCCGGATTGCGTGAAGAGATGGGCACCGAGCTTCTGGTAGCTCTGCCAGTGCCGCCCCTCACCGAGGAGATGGAGGTCGTAGTCGGTGATCATGGAGGGTCGCCTGGGTGTCGGTGGAATCATGCGCTCCGCCGGGGCGCCCGTCCAAGCGGCGTGGTAGGTTTTGCCGTCGCTCTCCCCGCGCCACGATCCGCTGTGCCGGATGTGCGGCCGGGGGGTGGCTGTCACGGAAAGGGCGGGCGATGGGATTTGATCGATTCGAGCCGGTGGAGCGGCGGATCAACATCGGCGGCCGGCCGGTGTCGATCTGGCGCCCCCCTGACATGGAGTCGCTCATCGACCTGTCGGCCTTCGAGGCCGACGAGCGGATCCCCTACTGGGCCGACGTGTGGGAGTCGGCGATCGTCCTCGCCGAGGATCTGGCCGCCATGGACGGGGGTGGGAGGACGCTCCTCGAACTCGGCTGCGGCCTGGGGCTGCCGGCGATCGTCGCCGCCCGGGCCGGCTTCACCGTCACCGCCACCGACTACGAGGAGACGGCGCTCGAGGGGGTGCGCTACAACGCCGAGCGCAATGCGGTCACCGGCCTGCGGACGCGGGTCCTCGACTGGCGGAATCTCCCCGACGATCTCGGCACGTTCGATCTCGTTGTCGCCGCCGACGTCCTCTATGAGGCCCATCATCCGGCCGCCTTGGCGGCGACGATCGTCCGGACGCTCGCACCGTCGGGCCTGGGGCTCGTCGCCGATCCCTGCCGGGTCAAGGCCGCCGGCTTCGCGCCGGCCGCGCGAGCCGCGGGGATGGCGGTCAGCAAAACGAGGGCCCGCCGGCCGCATGGCGCGACCGACGGGCCCAACGTCGAGATCCACAGGTTGACGTTTCCGGCATGACGGGGCCTACGCGACGAGCTTGACCTCGGGCACCTCGCCGGTGATCCCGATCACGAACTCCTCGAAGATCTTCATGTCGAGGGCGGAGGCGGTTTCCGCTTCGGGGTGGAACTGCGTGCCGATCGCCACCCAGCCCTCGACCTGGCTCTCGATCGCCTCGATCACGCCGTCCGGCGCGCGGGCGGCGATCCGGAAGCTCATGGCGAGATCATCGATCGCCATGTGGTGCATGCTGTTGACGCGGATTTCGCCGTCGCCGTAGACGCGCTCCATGACGCTCCCCGCCTCGACGAGGAGGGCGTGGCGGTGGGAAGCGTCGCCGGGATCCTTGTGGGGGATCGCCTTGGGGAGATCCTCGGGGATGTGGAGGAACAGGGTCCCCCCCTCGGTGATGTTGAGGAGCTGCATCCCGGCACCGATCGCGAGGACCGGCATGTGGCGGCGGCAGATGTGCTTGGCGAGCATCCGGTCGAAGTCCTCACGCCGGGTGTCCATGGGGCGGACGGCGGGGTGGGGCATCCAGCCGTCACGCCGCGGGTCGAGGTCGGCGCCGCCGACCATCACGACACCGTCGAGCAGGTCGAGGAGCCGGACGACGTCATCCTCGTCGGCGAGGGGGGGCATGATGACGGGAATCCCACCGGCGGCGGTGATCCCGTCGAAGTAGCCCGCGGCCACGAAGGAGAGCGCGGCATGCTCCTTGCGGGATGCACGGTAGTCGGTGTTGATGCCGATGAGGGGCTTGGCTGCCATGGAGTGTCTCCGGAAGACCGTCGGATCGTCGACCCTTTGCTCCGGCCAAACGCGGGGTGGTCGTACGTCGACCCCCGGATTCCCTGCATGAATCTCCCACCCTCCGCAGCGCCCCGATCGACAGACTGGTTCGACGTTCGAAACGACCCTTCCGGGCCGCTCCACCCCACGCTTTGTACAGCGTCATCCCTAACGCCGATGCCTTCGACCGAAGGAGCCCCTGCGGCGGACGGAAGCCATCCGGGCTTCCGGGCCGGTCGCCCCCCAACAGGGGAAACCGGGCCTATTCCGTCGTTCGAGCCGTTGCCAGCACCACAGACCCCGTCATGGGCGTCCGTCGCTCTGGCGGCGGGGAACGTATCGCTTCGACTTTCCGGTCAGCAAGCAACACGACGATTTTGTGGTCGGCGGGCCCAGTCTGACCTACATCCGGTGCTAGCACCCGGGCTGCTAGCGGTTGGTCTCAGGCCGCGATCCACACCGCGCCGGGAAAGCTGCGCAACCACGTCAGCTGCCGCTTGGCTAGTTGCCGGGTGCGCGCTTGAGTGAGTCGGATTGCGTCGGAAAGCGAGAGCGTGCCGGCGAGGACGGCGAGGGCCTCGGTGTAGCCCGCGGCCTGGGAGGCGGTCGGTCCGATCCCCCCTGGCCCCTCCTCGGCCCGCCGCGTCTCGTCGACGAGGCCCGCGGCGAACATCCCCTCCACGCGCCGGTCGATGCGGTCGCGGAGGAGCGCTCTGGGGAGGTCGACGATCATCATCTGCCGCCCGAAAACTGGATGGGGCGCCGGGGCGAACGCGGCCGACAAGGGCCCTCCGCAGGCCGCTACTTCGAGGGCCCGGACGATCCGCCTGGCGTCGTTGGGATGGATGCGCCGGGCCGCCTCGGGATCGACCCCGGCCAGGCGGTGATGGAGCGCGGCCGGGCCGATCGCGTCGACCTCGGCCCGAAGGCGCTCACGGACCTCCGGCATCTCCCCCGACACGTCGGCGAGGCCGTCCCGCAGGGCCCGCAGGTAGAGGGGCGTTCCCCCGACGAACAGGATCTGCCGGCCGCGCGACCGGATGCCGGCGATCGCCGTGGTCACGGCGGCGAGCCAGCGGGCGACGTTGTAGGCCTCCGACGGGGGGACGACGTCGACGAGGTGGTGCGGCACCTGCCCCCGTTCAGCCGGCCCCGGCTTGGCGGTGCCGATGTCGAGCCCGCGGTAGACCGCCATCGAGTCGACGCTGACGATCTCCGCCCCCAGGCGCTCGGCCATCCGGATCCCCAGGGAGGTTTTCCCGGCCGCGGTGGGGCCGGCGAGGAACCAGCAATCGTCGTCGAGTTCCGGCCGGGGCGCGGCTGCAGGGCGTGCTACAGTTGAGGGCGAGACCTCGGAGATTCCGGGGGCGGTGCCATCACCAGGAATGTCGGGAGTCATCGGATGCTTCGACCGGGGGAGATCTTCGAGGAGCTCGAACGGATGATCGTATCCCGCCGCGGGGAATCGATCGACCGCTCCTACACCGCCAAGCTCCTCCAGGCCGGTGCTAACAAGATCGGCGGGAAGGTGGTTGAGGAGGCGGGGGAACTGGCGATGGCTGGGGTTTCGGAGTCGGACGAGCGCGTGGTGTCGGAATGCGCTGACCTCCTCTACCACACCCTCGTGCTCCTCGCCTGCCGTGGGCTTCCGCTCGCCGCCGTCGGCGGCGAGCTCGACCGCCGCTTCGGCACCTCGGGCCTCGAGGAGAAGGCCTCCCGGGGAAGCAGGGCCGCGATGGAGGTGAATCGTGAGTGATCCTGCCCGTTCCGAGCGACTTCTCCGCCTCGGCCTCCCGAGCAAGGGGAGGCTCGCGGAGATCTCCGCGCAGCTCCTCGCCGAGGCGGGGCTCAACTTTCGGCGCACGGAGCGGAGCCTCTTCGCCCGCTGCCGCGACATGCCGGTGGAGGTGATTTTCCTCCGCACCGACGACATCCCCGTCCTCGCCGCCGAGGGGGCGATCGACCTCGGTGTGACCGGCGCCGACCTCGTCGCCGAGAGCGGCGCTGATCTTGTCCACCGCCTCGATCTCGGCATCGGATCGTGCCGGCTCGCACTGTGCGTCGCCGAAGACTCGCCGATCGCCACCGCCGCCGATCTCCACGGGAAGCGGATCGCCACGAGCTTCCCGCGGATCACGCGCGCTTGGCTCGCCGAGCGCGGCGCCGAGGCGCACTTCGTTCCCCTCTCGGGGAGCGTCGAGGTGATGATCCAACTCGGCGTCGCCGACGCCATCGTCGACCTCGTCGAGACCGGCAGCACGCTCGCGGCCAACCGGCTCCGGGTGATCACCGAGATCGGCCGCTACGAGACGGTGCTCGTGCAAAACCGTTCCTTCCACGATTCCGCCACGGCCGACCGGATCGTGCGCCGGCTCGAGGGGATCGTGATCGCCCGCACCTACTCGCTCCTCGAATACAACATTCCAAGGGGCCAACTGCCGGCGGCGGAGTCGATCACCCCCGGCTTCAATTCGCCGACGGTCAGCGCGCTCGAGGATCCGGGCTGGTGTGCGGTGCGGGCGATGGTCCGCCGCGGTGAGGTCCATGCGATCATGGAGCGCCTCGAGGTGATCGGCGCCTCGGCGATCATCGAGACCCGGATCGCCAACTGCCGGCTGTGAGGGCGCGGTGCCGCCCTTGAAAAGGCCGGCCATCGAAATCAGATCGGGGAGCGAAGGGTGGCTCAAGACGTTCGCGACCGCGTCGATCACGCGTTCATCCGCGACTCAACGAACTCCCGCAGCGCTCTGATCGTCGTCAGCCACTCCGTGCGGTCGAACGACGCCCCCGAGAAACCCTCGTCATCCTGACTCGCCTTGCGGAAGAGGGTCGTCGCCCGGTCAGGCCGCGTCACAGAGCACACGCCCCTCCTTGGCCGCGGAATGCTCGACGGTTCCTGGAGTCCTCGACCGCTCATCGAACTCCGCCTCGCTCACGACAAGGATGTCGGCCGGGAGGAGCAGGCCAGTGAGAGCCTGATGGAGCCTGACCGTCTCTTCGAAACGGTTCGCCACCGTTCGCTCGACGACGATCAAATCGACGTCGCTGTGGCTGTCGGCGTCCCCTCTCGCGTGGGAGCCGAAGAGAAGAACCTTCGATGGATCTGCAGCCGAGACCAGCCGGTCCACGGCCGCTATCAGCCGCGCCTCGGTGATCGCCCAAAGGGGTGTCAACATTTCATCCATGACCCCATTGTATTTCCACCCCGGTCAAGGAGCTATGACCGAAAGTCGTGTTCGTTGAGCGCATGAAAAAAGGCGGCGTATCCTGCTGGGGCTACTACCCCACCAGCCGCCCCACGTTGGGGCAAAAGGATACGCCACCATGCGAAGTTTTACGGTTCGCGGTTCGGAAAGTCCAGG
>CALQRA010000054.1 GCA_943332855.1 Candidatus Kuenenia stuttgartensis | reverse complement strand
TTGGCCGTGTGGACATGGAGTGGGTGGGGGAGGCCAAGGGCATCGACGGCCGTCGCGAGCCGGTCGAGGAGACCCCGCGGCGAAAGCGTCAGCCCAGGCAGCGGCGTGTCGAGATCGTGGTGATCGCCGCGGCGGCCGTGGCGCCAGAACAGATTGCCGCCGGGGTTGGCCACCTTCACGGCCCAGCCACGCCCGGCATGAATGGCCGTGGCGACGAGCCTCTGCAACGCCCCGTCGTCTCCGCGGGCTGCCGCCTCGATCACCCTCCGGTCGTCGCCGGCGAGGAGATAGATCCCCTTGTCGAGGATCGGGAGGTCGTCGAGTTCGAGGTGCGCGAGGCGCGCAGCACCGGTGGCGATCGCGGCGTCGAAGACGGTCGTGTAGCCGAGGGCGGCGTAGAGACAGCCGGTGGCACCGATCGTGGGGACGGCGCTGTGGCCCTGCCCGATCGGGGACGGAGTCATCTGCCGCCCGAGGTTCACCTTGGGGCCGGCGATGTGGCTGTGGAGATCGACACCCCCCGGCATGACGACCAGACCGCTGGCATCGACGACGGCGAACCCCGCGGTGATCGCTGGCCGGGGCACGATCGTGCCATCGTCGATCCACAGATCGTCGACGACCCCGTCCCGGTCATGGAGCGGATCGTGGATCGTTCCGCCACGGAGCACGAAGCGCGGTCGGGGGGACGCGGGGATCATGCCTCGCCCCCTTCCGGTCCGAGCGCGATCGTGGCGACCAGCCGCTGATGGATCGCCGCGAGGAGTGCGACGACTGATGGCAGCGAGTCATCGGCACCACCGGCCAGTTCGACCGTCCGGCCATCGGCACGGAGGAGCGTCCCCGTCTCGTCGAACAGTTCCCGGCAGCGGAGAAAGACCCCGTCGCAGGCTCCGTCCGGGACAGCGGGAGCGATCCGGATCACCCCCCGTGGATCGACCTGCGCTCGGAAGAGGTCGTCGAGTCGGGGTGGAAGCCGGCCGACGGCGAGGATCGCATCGACCCCTCCGGCAGTCACCAGCCCGAGGGCGTCAATCGGACGGCCTTGGGGGGCTGGGGTCGCGCTGCCTGCCACGGCCCGGGGGGTTCCGGCTGCCGTGCCATACCGCCATGTCAGCGCCATCGCGGCCCCGGCGGCGTTGGGCGCCAGGGGGGAGGCACCGAGGGGGATCTCGAAGGCCGGCAGCCGCCGCGACAGCGCCCGGACGATCTCGATCACCCCGCAGCGCGAGAGGCCATGGGGATCGGGGCGGCCGGTCACGAAGGCCACGCACCGTGCTCCGTCAATCGCCCGTTGGAGCGCGGCGGCGGCGGCTTCGAGTCGTGGAGAGACGACACCTCGGGGGCGATCGAGGATCGAGGCGAGGAGGAGCCGGGCGAGGTCGATGTCGTCGTCGTCATCATCGAGCGGCAGGTGGGTGTGATCGGAGGAGGGGGGATCGCACAGTGGCGTTGTGCCGACGGCGATCGTCCGCCGGGGGGGGGAAAGCGAGGGGGCGACGAAGCGTTCCACGAACCGAGGCTGGGAGCCGGCGGGATCATGACCCCAAAAGATGACGAGGTCGGCCCGGTCGCGGAGCTCCTCCCAGGCTGCCGTGAGCTCGCCGCAACGGGCGATGGTCGGTCCCCCCGGATGACGCCCGTCTTCGTCGGCCGGGGTGAGCGCCGCGCCGAGCGTTTCGGCCACGTCACAGGCCGCGGTCACCCCCTCGATCGTGACATCGTTGAGCCCCGTGACGAGCACGCGGCGGGCGCCGCCGAGGCGCCCGGCCGCCGCGGCGATCGCGGTGGCCACGTCGGCCGGCCGGCCGTCGATCGTCGCCGCCGGGCACGTGGCGGCGGCGGCGCGACGGAACGCGTCGGCACCCCGCTCGCAGAGGCGCTCGAAGCGCCCCTCCGCCCGATGCACGACGCCGTCGTCGCAGAGGAGGGCACAGGCCGTGCAGACCGTCGCCCCGGCGGGAGGGCCCGCCGGGGCGATCGGTGCGTGCGTCGACGGTGACACCGAGCCCGGTTTGCTCACGGCTTCGGCTGCACCCAAATGTTCCGGTAGCGCACCGGGTTGCCGTGATCCTGGAGGTGGAGGGGCCCCTTCACCCGCTTGTCGTCACCGCCGGTTCCACCGGGGGTGATCTGGTTGACGGCGACGTTGTCGTGGATCACGACGCCGTTGTGGCGGACCGTCATCCGGGCCGGAGACGTCTTCTTGTCGCCGTCGTACTTCGGAGCGGTGAAGTCGATGTCGTACGTCTGCCACTGGAGCGGGGGATAGCACATGTTCACCGCCGGGGCGGCGACGGAGTAGACACCACCGCATTCGTTGTTGAGCCCCTCCAGCCCGAAGCTGTCGAGCATCTGGATCTCGTAGGCCCCCTGGAGGTAGGCGCCGCTGTTGCCGCGCCCCTGGCCACGGTCCTTCGGCTGGTAGGGGAGGCGGAACTCGATATGCCAGGTGGCATCGCCGAAGCTGTCCTTGCTCGTCACGCCCTGCATGAGGAGGCCATCGGGGGTCATCTTTCCACCCTCGAGCTTCTCCACCCCCTTGCCGTCAAACACGACCGTCGCGCCGGCCGGCGCCTTCGTGCCGAGGGTCGGGCTCTTTCGCTCCACCTTGGGGAGCTTGGCGTTGCCGTCGGCGGCGACGACAGCGCCGTCCTTGATGACCGCCTTGTGGGTCTTCCCATCCGGATCGGTGATCTCGAAGGGGAGACTGGCGCCGTCGCGCTTTCCCTTTCCCTTGAGCTTCGTGGGGGGCTGCCAGCCGTCACCCGGGAGGCCACCCGGGAAGACGACGATGTCGAACTGGCCGTCACCGAGGGCCACGGCCTGAACGCCGAGCTTCATCGGAGCGCCACCGACCGGGACCTCCCCCGAGTACTCCCCCTGGAAGGGAAAATCGTCATCGGTCTTGGCCGGATCGGCGTAGGCCGGGTTTCCGGCATCGGCGGCCGGAAGTGAGGCCGAGGGCACCAGCGCGATCCCGACGGCCAGCGGGCCGAGGAAGGCGAGGCGGTGGGTGAAGGAGCGGAGCGAACGGATCATGCGAATCTCCATGGAACAGCGGGGAGGGGCGCTTCAGCCCCGGGCGGTGAACGGAACGGGATGTTTCCCCCCCAGGGGAAACCCCGCTGGAAAATCGTAGCGAACTTCGCGGGGGCGTGCGCAGGAGGGGAGGATCGCCCTCCTACCCCCGCTGATCGTCGGGGCGGGCGAAGACGAGCCGGCCGGCCGGTCGCTGGAGGGTGCTGGTGACACTCACCCCCACCGTCCGGCCGATCTGATCCCGTCCTCCCTCGACGACGACCATCGTGCCGTCGTCGAGATAGCCGATCGCCTGTCCGTGCTCCTCGCCGGGCTTCACGAGGCGGACGGTGAGGAGATCGCCGGGGACGTAGGTCGGCCGGAGGGCGACCGAGACATCGTTAACGTTAATAGCCTGAACGCTGCGGAGGGCGGCGATCTTCACGAGGTTTGGGTCGTTGGTGATGATCCGGCCGCCGAGCTTTCCGGCCATGGCAACGGTCCGGGCGTCGTCGGAAACCTCGGCATCGACCTCGTCGTCGGGGGGGAGGACCTCGATCTCGATCGCCTTGCTCTCCCGGAGACGATTGAGCACATCGAGCCCCCGCCGGCAGCGGAGCCGACGCTGGCGATCGGCCGCATCGGACCCCGACTGGAGATCGTCGACGACGAACGACGGCACGACAAATCGGCTCTCGAACAGCCCCGCCTCGGCGAGCTCGGCGATCCGGCCGTCGACGATAACGCTGGCGTCGAGGAGGTTCGGCCGCATCCCCTGGAGGTCACGGGCGAACTCGACGTACGGGATCAGAAAGCGGAAGTCGTTGCGGGTCTGGAGGAGGAGGCTCGTGCAGACGTAGCACAGCACCATCCCCAGAACGAGCGGGATCCAATCGAAGATCGGCGTCCGGGGGGGTTGGGGGAGGATTGGCGTCAAGACGAGGATGGCGACGTACGTCAGAAACACCCCGACGAGCATGCCGAAGTAGACCGCCGTGATGACCGTCAGGTCCTTCCGCTCGATCGACGAGTCGATGCCGATCACGATCAGCGGGATGACCGCCATTCCGATGAGCACGCCCCACGGCACCCAGGAGGGGGCCTGCCGCATCCCCTCCGAACTGAAGATGAGGACGGCGATCCCCATTGCCACCATGAAAAACAGGGCACGGAGGATGAGGAGGGCCAGCGGCGACGACCGAGACTGCATGGGACGATGCTCGATTCCTAGGAGATAACACCACGATTCTACCACGCCAGACGACCGTCCCCATGCCCCTGGAAGGATCCCGCTGGATCCCCTATAAGGGGTGGTCGATGGGGCGGTGGGGTCGTGCGGATCGTGGGGGTGCGGGGGCGTCCCGATGCCCCGGTCAGCCCGTCCCCAGGCGGCGGCGGTGGTCGAGCTCGAGGTAGCGGTCGGTCATGCCGGCGAGGTAATCGGCGGTGCTGCGGCGGGCGCCGAAGAGCTCGGCCCGGCCGCGGAACCCGCGGGGGAGCTCCTCGGGGCGGGCACAGTACCAATCGAACAGTTGCCGGAGCCGCTGCTGGGCGGGGAGCCTGACGGCGAGGACGCGCTCGCAGCGGTAAACCCGCGTGAACAGGAATCGCTCCAGCTCCCGCTTTCCGGCGGCGATGTCGGGAGCCGGGGCGAGGATCCTGCCGGCATCGGGACCGGCCCCTTCGCGGAAGGCCCGGCGGACGTCGTCGGGGGAGCGGATGGCGAGGGCCTCGATCGAGCCCCGCGCCCTGGCGACGAGCCCGGCGACCTGGAAGTCGACCAGCTCGAGGAGGACGGCGCGCCGCAGATCGACGCCGACGATCCGCCCGTGGCGCTGGTGGACCCGCTCGGCCGCCGCGGCGACCAGCGGCAACTCGAGGAGCTCCTCCAGCGGCACCAGGCCGAGCTCGACGGCGTCGTCGGCGTCGTGCGTGTCGTAGGCGATCGAGTCGGCGGCATCGACCACCTGCGTCTCGAGGATCGGCGGAGCGCCACTGCCGTCCTTGCGGCGCGTCGCCTGCCCGTCGAGCACCTCGCGGGAGAGATTCAGGCCGGGGAAACCCGGATAGCGGCTTTCGAGGAGCTCCATGATCCGCAGCGCCTGGGCGTTGTGGTTGAAGCCCCCCTGGTCGGCGAGCAGCTCGTCGAGAACATCCTCGCCGGCGTGCCCCAGCGGGGGATGGCCGATGTCGTGGGCCATCGCCAGGGCCTCGACGAGATCCTCGTTGAGGGCCAGCGCCCGGGCGAGCGTCCGGGCGATGCTCGTCACCTCGAGGGTGTGGGTCAGCCGGCTGCGGTGGTAGTCGCCGTGGTAGCCGGTGAAGACCTGCGTCTTGTGGGCGAGGCGGCGGAAGGCAGCGGAGTGGAGAATCCGGTCCCGATCGCGCTGGTAGGGGCTGCGGAAGGCATGGGGCTGCTCGTCGTGGACGCGCCCCCGGGAGTCGGCGGCGTGCATCGCCCAGGGGGCGAGGATCATCGCCTCCCGCGCCCGCCAGTCGGGGGGCCAGGAGCCGGGGGACGGAGTCGGTCGATCGGTCATGGGCGTTGGGGCTCCTCGCCGCGGAGCTGGTGCCAGAGGGCATCGAGCGACTGGGGAAGCACTTTGACCCCCGCCACCGAGGGCATGAAGTTCACATCCCCCGGCCAGCGCGGCACGACATGCCAGTGGAGGTGTCCTGGAACCCCCGCTCCGGCGACGGCCCCGACATTCAGTCCGATGTTGAAGCCGTGGGCTTCCATCCTCGTCTCGATCCGCCGGCACCACGCGACGAGGAGCTCCTGGAGGTCGAGGAGTTGCCCACGGTCGAGGTCGGCAAGCGTCGCCCGGTGGTCCAGCGGCGCGACGAGGAGGTGACCGTTGGCGTAGGGAAAGCGGTTCAGGATCACGAGGCTCGTGGCGGTCCGCACGACGACGCCCAGTTCGCGGTCGTGCTCGGGCGCAGCCGAGGCCGCCCGGCAAAGAAAGCAGCCTCGGTCGGCACCTGCCCGCCAGATGGCTGGTTCCACCGGTGCGGGCCGGGAGGCGGGATCCCCCTCGATGTAAGCCAGCCGCCACGGGGCCCAAAGAATGTCGCGGTTCATGGCCGACATCCTACCCCACCCCCGCACCTCCCGGCATTGACACGGGGGGCGTTTCTCCGGCAAATGCCTGGAGAAGACTTCGGCACGGTGGGCTTTTCTGCGCCGTTCCCCCGTTCCCCCGTTCCCCCACCCCCGAGGCCGGCGTGCAGTTCAAGGTTGCCACCGACGTCTTCTCGGGGCCGATGGACCTCCTCCTGTTTCTCGTCAAGCGGCAGGAGGTTGACATCACCGAAGTGCCGATCGCCGTCATCGCCTCGGAGTTCATCGCCTCGCTGGAGGTGCTCGAGAGCTTGGCGATCGATCAGGTCGGGGAGTTCGTGGAACTGGCCAGCGTCCTCCTCGAGATCAAGGCGCGGGCCCTCGTGCCCCGCCCCGAGGAGACCGAGGAACCGGTCGAATTGGTCCGCGAGGATCTCGTCCAGCGATTGCTCGAATACAAGCAATACCGCGACGCTGCCGTCCTCCTCGAGGACCGGGCCCGGCGCTGGGATCTCCGTTTCGCCCGCGTCGGCTCCGATCTTCCGACGGGGCGGGGGCAGGCGGCCGAGGTGTCGATCGGCGATGTCCATGTCTGGGATCTCGTCGGCGCGATGGCGCGGGTGCTGCGCAAGCGGGAGAATCGCCGTCCGCGGCAGATCGTCCACGATGACACGCCGATCGAGACCCACATGGAGCGGATCGAAGGGCTCGTGGCGGGGCGCGGGAAGGTCGCTTTCTCGGAGCTGTTCGACGAGGCTATGCCCCGGTCGCGCCTGGTGGGTATGTTTCTGGCGATCCTCGAACTGGTCCGTCGCCACAGGCTGGCGGCCCGACAGGAGGCGCTCTTCGACGAGATCTGGCTCGAGCCCCCCCCGGTCGTCCCGGAAGCATCCTCCGCCCAGCCCCTTCCAGCGACCGGCTCCCTGCCCCCCGAGTGCTCCACCGCCACGTCGGCGCCTGCGCCGGCTGAAGCGATGTCGCACCGAGCCGATCCCCCTCCAGCTGCCGACCCCCCTGCATGATCGAGAACGCCCCGCTCCGCTCGCTCACCCACAAGGGGCTCACCATCCAGGGCTATTCCCGAGCGGCCGTCCAGAGTTATTGGCGGATCCCCGAACTGAAGCTCGGATTCGATCTCGGTGCCCAGCCCTGGGCGTTCATGGCGACCGGGACATGGTTCCTCTCCCACACCCATCTCGACCACATCGCCGCCCTCCCGGTCTACGTGGCGCGGCGGCGGATGATGAAGATGGAGCCGCCGACGATCTACGTTCCCGAGGCCTCGATCGAGCCGATCGAAAAGCTCCTCAAGGCGGTGTCGCGGCTCGATCGTGGGCGGCTCCCCTGCACGCTCCTCCCCGCCCGTCCCGGAGAGGAGATCGAGCTGTCGCGCGAGCATGTCGTGACCGTCTCGGAGACGACGCACACCCTGCCGAGCGTCGGGTTCGTCGTCTGGGAGCGGCGGCGGAAGCTCAAGCAGGAGTACCACGGGCTCCCCGGGGAGCGGATCCGAGATCTGCGGCTCTCCGGCACCGACGTGACCCACGAGGTCCGCACGCCGCTGGTGGCCTACCTCGGCGACAGTTCGCCCGAGGGGCTCGACCGCTGCCCGGCGATGTTCGAAGCGATGGTCCTGATCACGGAGCTGACCTTCGTGGCCCATAATCACCGCAAGGAGCGGATCCACAAGTTCGGGCACATGCACCTCGACGACTTCCTCGCCCGCCGTGACCGGTTCCGCAACGAGGTGGTGATCGCCAGCCACTTCTCCACCCGGTACACCGACGAGCGGATCCTGCGGATCCTTGCCAAGCGGCTTCCCGACATGCTCGGTGGCCGCCTCCAGGTGTGGCTCTGAGGGGTTCGTGGAAAAAGCGATGCATGACCGGATCCGGCGGTGGAGCCGTTGATCCACCCCCTTCTGACCGACGCCGATCAACCCCGTCGCCCCGGTGCCATCATGCCAGTCGCCGCGGAGTCGCCTCGGGCCGCCTATGTCCATGTCCCGTTCTGCCGGCACCGCTGCGGCTACTGCGACTTCGCCGTCGTCGCCGGGCGGGATGATCTCGTCGATCGCTACCTCGGGGCGCTGCGGCGGGAGTTCGACCGTCTCCCCGCCCCGCTCGACCTCGACACGCTCTACGTCGGCGGTGGCACCCCGTCGCACCTCGGCGCTGAAGGTCTGCGGCGGTTGTGGGGGGCTTTCGCAGGCCGGTTGGTGCCCGGGGCCGGCGCCGAGGTGACCATCGAGGCCAATCCGGCCGACGTCGATCGGGGGCTCGTGGCGGCGGCCGTGGAATGCGGCGTGAATCGGGTCAGCCTCGGGGCACAGTCGCTTTCCGCGGTCACCCTCACTGCCCTTGATCGCGATCACTCCCCCGACCAGGTCCGCCGCGCGGTCGATCTCCTCCGCGCTGCCGGCCTGGACGTAAACCTCGACGTGATGACGGCGGCCCCGGGCCAGACGCTCGCCGCCGTCGGACGCGATCTCGACGATTTCATCGCCCTCGCGCCCCAGCATCTGTCGGTCTACTGCCTGACCTGGGAGCGGGGAACGCGCTTCATCGGGCTGCTCAACCGGGGGATGCTCCAGCGCACCGAGGAAGACCTCGAGCGGCGGATGTTCGAGGGGGCGATCGATCGGCTCGAGGCCGGGGGATTCGAACACTACGAAGTCTCGAATTTCGCTCTGCGGGGGCACCGTTGCCGACACAACGAGGGCTATTGGGATTGCCGCCCCTGGGAGGCCTTCGGCCCGGGGGCTGCCCGGTTCGACGGCCGAACGAGGATCACCAACCACCGCAGCCCGTTCACCTGGATGCGACGGATCGACGCCGGGCTCGATCCCGCCGCTGACTACGACCGGATGACGGCGGAGGGGGCAGCCCGGGAGCGGATCGTCGTGGGCCTGCGGCGGCGCGATGGGATCGTCCGCGGGGCATTCCGCGCGGCCACCGGGTTCGAAATCGACGAGCTGGTGGGGGGCGAACTGCGAGAATGGGTCGGCAACGGATGGGCCGTCGATGACGGCCTCCGGGTTGGGCTCACACGCTCCGGCCTCCTCCTCTCCGATAGCCTCTGGGAAGGGGTCCTCGGCGGCGGCCGCGAAGGGGGTGGGAAGGGGTGAATCGGCCACTTTCCGCGGCCGGCGGAGGTCGCTTGCCCGGGAAGGCGGGCATTGGTATCCTCCGGGGCTTCCGTTGAGAGGGTTCGCGCCTGCAGAAACATGAGGCTGCGGTCCCCGACGAATCGCAGACACAGAGGACATCGGGATCAATGAAGACGTTCATGGCGAAGCAGGGTGAGGTCGAGCAGCGCTGGTGGCTGGTCGACGCGACCGACAAGCGGGTAGGCCGGTTGGCCAGCGAGGTCGCGATGATCCTCATGGGGAAGCATCGCCCCATCTATACACCGCATGTTGATACCGGCGATTTCGTCGTCGTGGTGAACGCCGATAAGGTGCAGTTCAGCGGCAAGAAGTGGCAGCAAAAGCTCTACCGCTGGTACACCGGCTACCAGGGCCTCAAGTCGGAGACCGCGGCGCAGCGTCTGGAGCGCCGGCCGGAGTTGATCCTTGAGGAGGCGGTCCGTCGCATGCTCCCGAAAAACCGGCTGGGGCGGCACATGCACGACAAACTGAAGGTCTATGCCGGGGCGGAGCACCCGCACCAGGCGCAGATGCCTCAGCCGCTCGAACTGGTGGCGAGCTGAAGCAGACGCCCGTCGCTCCTTTTTTTAACTTCCCACACTGACCCCGGGTCCGGACGCTGAATCCGGATCCTGACACGAGGACTGAATCGATGGCCGAGCAGGGAATCAGAAGCGTGCGCAGCAACGGCGACGTGCTCGCCACCGGGCGCCGCAAGACGGCGGTGGCCCGGGTCCGGTTGCGTCCGGGCACTGGGACGATCAAGGTCAATGGCCGGGAAATTGGAGCCTATTTCCCGTCGATCAAGGACCGTGTCCTCGTCTCCGGGG
Organism: Candidatus Kuenenia stuttgartensis; assembly: GCA_943332855.1. Classification (GTDB taxonomy): domain Bacteria; phylum Planctomycetota; class Planctomycetia; order Pirellulales; family UBA1268; genus QWOP01. Next base: position 13,410 of record CALQRA010000054.1, on the reverse strand, counting down.
CCCTCGAGGCCGTCGGCCGGCAGTCGGCCGTCAACATCGACATCCGGGTCGATGGTGGCGGGCCGAGCGGCCAAGCTGGTGCCTGCCGGCTGGGGATCGCCCGGGCCCTGAAATCCTTTGACGGCGAACTCGCCGAGCCGCTCCGTCAGGGGGGGCTCCTGACCCGCGACGGTCGCATGAAGGAGCGGAAGAAGTACGGTCTGCGTGGCGCCCGCCGGGGAACGCAGTTCTCCAAGCGTTGACACGGATCTTGTCCGATCCGTCGGACCCGTCGGACCCGTCGGATCAAGGACCTTCCGAAGCGAATCACGAAAACCCCAGGGGAGTCCCCCCTGGGGTTTTTTTTGGCCCTCCGACCGGCATCACCTCCCCGACCGGCAATCCCTCGGCATCCCCTCTCGATTTCCCTCCCCAGAATCCGAAGGCATACTGGATGGGGAGGGGAGAAGGCAGCTTCCGCGGCTGTCAGGCGTCGTCCCCTCGATCCTCCTCGCCCCGGTTCCATCCCGGTATCAAAGGGTTTTGACATGGCCCGCTCGCTGACCGCTTTCTTCGGCCTCATCACGCTCTCGTTGGCTGCCGTGGCGGCGCAGGCCCGCGACGCAGGAACGCCGAAGCCACCCACCGGCCGCCCCGCCGTAGAGGTGCACGATGTGCTCGATGCCGAGACCGCTGGCCTCGTGACGGTGAAGTTCATCCCCAACGACTCGCGCTCCGCGCAGGTCCTCGTCACCAACAAATCGAACAAGCCGCTGACACTCAAGATGCCGGCGGCCTATGCCGGTGTGCCCGTCCTCGGCCAGATGGGCGGGATGGGTGGCATGGGTGGCGGGATGGGTGGCATGGGTGGTGGCATGGGGGGCATGGGCGGTGGCATGGGGGGGGGAGGTCAGGCCATGGGTGGCGGCGGGATGGGGGGCATGGGCGGCGGTATGGGGGGCGGGATGGGCGGTGGCATGGGTGGGATGGGGGGCGGCATGGGGGGCATGGGTGGTGGCGCCTTCTCGGTACCTCCGGAAAAAACCAAGGTCCTGAAGATCACCACGGTCTGCCTCGAGCATGGAAAGAAGGAGCCGTCGAGTCGGATGGCCTACAAACTCGTGGCCCTCGACACCTTCTCCACCGATCCCAAACTCCAGGTGATCCTCGCGTCGCTGGGGCGTGGAGAGCTTTCGCAGAAGGTCGCTCAGGCGGCCACTTGGCACGTGGCCAATGGGCTGTCGTGGGACCAACTGGCAGGGAAGAAGATCGATCGGCTCGGGCGCCCTGACGACGCGTGGTTTTCACCGAACGAATTGCTGATGGCTCATCGCTCGGTGGCCGTGGCCAGCGAGCGGGCGGCGGCGGCCACGGTCGAACCGGTGACGCCCAGCGCCAGCCAGAATCTCGGGCGCTGAGCATCTGTGGCCGGTGGTTACCGTCAAGGGGCGGTGGCGTCGACCTCCCCGCCCGATCGGGTCGCCATGGCCCGCCAGGTCTCCTGGGTGATATCGGTGGAGAATCCGCGGACGCTGCCGTCCATCATCGCGGCGTTGACCAGTCCGGGGTGGTAGCTCCGGGCGGTAACGGCGGCCATCGTCGGCACGCTCGCTGACATCGCCTCCCGTTGGTTGTTCCAATCGCCGTCGACCTCGACGCCGTTGACCGTCACTCGGAACGTCGATCCGGGGGAAAAGGTGGCGGTGAAACCGGATTGGTGAACACGGCCGTCCACCCATTCGGTGTGGCCGCTGTCGGCCTTCACTGTGCCTCCGCCGGGGATTCCGGCAGTTGTCGTGGGAGCGTCGCTGCGGGCGGCAGCGCTGTCGCGGCGGTATGGGGTGTAGGCCCGGACTTCGGCGAAGGCGAGCGTGTGGGAGAGCCCGTCGAGAATGTCGGCGGAGCGGAGACGTCCGTTGACGACGAACGTCCCATCCCCGGTCTCTCCGGTGACGGGATCGAGCACGAGCCAGGTGCCGGCGTTCACTCCGTAATTGAGCGGGTAGTAGAGCGTGCTGCCGTCGACGCGCTGGCGGTCGTTCTTCTCTGACGGGCAGAGCAGTGGAGCGATCCGCAGCGACGAGATCTGGGTGACCCCGTCGGCCAAGCGGGCGGCCGAGTACTCAACGCCGAGTTGTCGGGAGATTTCGGATCCAACGGCGACTTCCTCGACGTACGGGAGCAGTCGCGCCTGGGCCGACCAAGAACTCCCCGGCGTGGCCACGGTCCCCCCCCAGGTTCGAAGGGGGGGATAGCGGCGGGTCGCGCCCTCGTGATTGGCCAACGCCAAGGTCCATTGCTTGAGGTGATTCTGGCACTGCATCCGTCGGGCAGCTTCCCGGGCGGCCTGGACCGCGGGAAGGAGGAGGCCGACAAGGGTGCCGATGATGGCGATCACGACGAGCAGCTCAACCAGCGTGAAAGCGCCGCGATCCGGGGCTGTTTGCAGCCCCCTGCAAGCACCACAGTCAGCGCTCTTTCCAAAGGCTTTCATGATGAAAACATTTCTCCGAGATGATATTGAGACTCGTTCTCGATAGCGAATTATCTCCTTCCTCTCGTTGGTGTCAACCTCCCGGTGCCCGTCAGGGGCAAACCATCGGACGGTCAGCTGCGTAGTTGGCGAGCGGATCGAGGCGACGGGCGCGCGTTTTGCCCGGCCAGGGAAGAGGGCTCGGTGACGCCTTTGGGGGGGAGCGGCCGGCCCGGGCGACTCGCCTCCGGCGTCGTGCCGCGGGCCCTCGGTTCGGAGTTTGGGCCCCTACACAATTGGCGACTTGTCTGTACAACGTGGTGATTGCATTGTTGGTGGGGATTTTCGGCGCATTTCGCCGGTCGCTCGAATCCGGAATTGGGCATCACGAGGAAAGTTCCATGGCAGCGCAGGAACGGGCGGTGAAGCGGGAGCACGGCGAGGTGATCGTCGAGGCCCGCAACTTGGCGAAGACCTACCGTGACTTCTGGGGCCGGAGCAAGAAAGTGGCCCTCAAGCCGCTCGACCTCGAAATCCGCCGCGGGGAGATCTTCGGCCTCCTCGGCCCCAACGGCTCCGGCAAGACGACGACGATGAAGCTCCTTCTCGGGCTCATCTTCCCGACCTCGGGGGAGGCGTTCGTGTTCGGCAAGGACGCGACCGATGTCTCCAAGAACGAGCGGATCGGGTATCTGCCGGAGGAGTCGTACCTCTACAAGTTCCTCGACGCCGAGGAGACGCTCGACTTTTACGGCCGGCTCTTCGACATGCCCCCCGACGAGCGCAAACGCCGCGCGTCGGCCCTCATCAAGCGCGTCGGCCTCGAGCGTGACCGCAAGCGGCAACTCCGGGAGTATTCCAAGGGGATGACACGGCGCATCGGGGTTGCCCAGGCCCTCATCAACGACCCCGAGCTCGTGATCCTCGACGAGCCGACCAGCGGTCTCGACCCGATCGGGACGCGCGAGATGAAGGACCTCATCGTCGAACTGCGAGAGAAGGGGAAGACGGTCATCATGTCGTCGCACCTCCTCGCCGATGTCGAGGATGTCTGTGACCGGATCGCGGTTCTCCATCAGGGTGAGCTCAAGGAGCTCGGCCGCGTCGATGATCTTTTGCGGGTGACCGACGTCACGCAGATCCGGGCCAAGGGGCTGTCGGCTGCGGCGACCGAGGAGATCCGTGAGGTGCTCCGGCGCCACGGCGGCGCGGACATCGAGATCGGCAATCCACGCACGACACTCGAGGACCTGTTCCTCGATGTCGTCCGTGACACGGAAGCCCGGCCCGGTCGGCGGGCCCGTCAGGGGCAGGAGTGATCGGCCGGCTGAACGGTCGGTCGGCGTTGTGAACGAGATGTGTTGAGACGGTTTTCGGCCGGTTGTTCGTGGTGAACGGTTCCGGTGGGCGGTGACACGCAGCGGGGCAGCGGCACATGGTTCTGGAAGAGGCGATTCCGAAATTCGGGCAGTGGATCGGGCCGGCGTTTCTCTGGTACCTGTTCGCGGCGAGTCTCCTCGCAGTGGTCGCCGCGGCGGCCGCCTGGCTTGTCCAGTCGGCCGTGTACGGGCCATTGCAGGCCGGTGACCGCGTCTACCGGGGGATCATCTCCGGGGTCAAGGACCTCGCCGGGATGTCCCGGCGGCGGATTTGGGCGCTCGCTCGGCTCGCGATCCAGGAAGCGGTGCGGCGCAATGTTCTCGTGGTCCTCGCGATGTTCGCGATCGTCGTGCTCTTCGGCGGCTGGTTCCTCGATCCGGCGAGCGTCAACCCCGGCAAGCTCTATCTTGGATTCATCCTTGGCGCGACGAACTTCCTCGTCTGCATGGTGACCCTGATCCTCTCCGTCTTCAGCCTCCCGGCCGACTTCAAGGCGAAGGCGATCCAGACGGTCACGACCAAGCCGGTGCGCACCGGGGAGGTGGTCCTCGGGCGGATGCTCGGGTTCTCCCTGGTCGGGACGGCGCTCCTGGCGGTGATGGCGGCGGTGGGCTGGGGATTCGTCGTGCGCAGCGTGCAGCATGGCCACGAACTGACCGCCGAGGATGTCATCGAGATCCGCTCCGAAGACGGCACCCTGACCGGGTACGAAGGGCGGACGAGCCTCGACCGCGGCCACCGTCACCGGTTCGAGTTGGCGGCCGACGGCAAGGGGCGCACCGATCACATCCAGGGGCACCGCCACGACATTGAGGCGATGACCTCGGGCGGTTCGACGACCTACCGCGTCACTCCCCCACTCGGCCTCCTCGAGGCCCGCAAGCCGCTCCGTGGCTCGCTCCGGTTCCTCGACCGTCAGGGGCAGCCGAGCGCGCGGGGGATCAGTGTCGGCGCCGAGTGGTCCTACCGACAGTACGTCGAGGGGGGCAAACTGGCCGCGGCCATCTGGACCTTCGATGGAATCAGCAAGGACGACTTCCCCGACGGGCTGCCATTGGAAATGCTCGTCCGCGTCTTCCGGACCCACAAGGGGAACATCGAGAAGGGGATCGCCGGAAGTGTCCGCGTTCGCAACCCCTCCACCCTCCTCCAGTCCGACCCGCGCTACTTTACCGCGAAAGAGTTCACGATCGACGAGTGGAAGGTGCCGCTGGCGCTGACCACGACCACGACCGACGGCGGCACGAAGCAGGTCGACCTCTACGCCGACATCGTCTCCGACGGGAAGGTGGAGGTGATCCTCCAGTGCCTTGAGCCGGGCCAGTATTTCGGCGTCGCCCAGGCCGACTTCTACCTCCGCAGCGGCAGCGGGTCTTTTGCCTGGAACTATTTCAAGAGCTGCCTCGGGATCTGGTTCTCGATGCTCCTCGTGACGGCCCTGGGGGTGATGTTCAGCACGTTCCTCGCCGGTCCAGTCGCCCTCCTCGCCACGATCTCGGTGATCATCGTCGGCCTGTTCCGCGAGTTCATCCAGCGGCTCTTCGAGAGCCAGGTGACGGGTGACTCGACGATCGCCCCCGGCGGCGGCCCGATCGAGTCGTTCTACCGGCTCGTGACCCAGACCGCGATCACGCTCGATCTCGAGCAGACGCCTTTCGTCGCGGCGATGAAGGGGATCGACACGGTGCTGATGGCCCCGATGCGACTGGGGGCCGCGCTCTTCCCCTCGCTCTCCTCGCTCGGAACGGGGGACTTCGTCTCCAGCGGGTTTGACATCCCGCTCGATCTCATCCTGGCGCATTCCGCCGAGACGTTCGGATACTTGCTGGCGTTCTTCATCATCGGTGCTTTGTGCCTGCGGGCACGGGAGGTGGCCTCATGAATCGTCAATCGCTTCATGCGGATGAGCAGTCGGGCGGCGGGGACGCTCGGCGGCGCGGGAGAGCCCCGAGCGGCGGCTCCTCGTCGGGGCGTGGCTCGTGGTTCGGGTTGCGCCCGGCAACGCTCCTGGCGCTGGTCGGCATCGCCGCGCTCCTCGTGCCGCTCTCGGCCTTGAGTCAGCCGGCCGACTCAACGAGTGAGGGGGGGAAGCTCGCCCAGTTGCGGAAGCAATTCGGGCTCTCCCAGGCGAATCTCGGCGATGTCGATCCCACGAGCGAGACGATCCGTCTGGCGACGCTCGGGCTCAAGAACGTCGCCGTGACGCTCCTCTGGGACCGGGCCAACCACTACAAAAAGGTGGAGGATTGGACAAATCTCTCCGCCGCGCTCGAGCAGATGACGAAGCTCCAGCCAAACTTCTATTCCGTGTGGGACTTCCAGGCCCACAACCTCTCCTACAACATCTCGGTCGAGTTCGACGACTACCACGACCGCTATGCCTGGGTGATGAAGGGGATCGAGTTCCTCCGCCAGGGGATCGGCTACAACCAGCGCGAGCCGCGGTTGCAGGGCCGGATGGGCTGGTTCATCGGGCAGAAGATCGGCCGCGCCGACGAGAAGGTGCAGTACCGGCGGCTCTTCAAGGCCGACGACGATTTCCACGAGCGTGACCGACCGGGGCGGACGCTCCCGGAACGCGACAACTGGCTCGTCGGCAACGAGAAATACCACGCTGGCCAGCAACTCGCCGACTCGGGCGCCCCGCTGCGGACGACCGCGCTGATCTTCCACAGCGAACCGATGATGACGATGATCAACTACGCCCGCGCTCTCGAGGACGACGGCGTGTTCGGCTCGGCCGCGCGGGCCGGCTGGGAGAAGGCCGGGAAGGAGATGAGGGATTTCGCCGTCCGCGAGATCCCCACGACCTGGGACGTGCCGATCCGACTCGGGCTCCGTGAGGAGGAATTGTCGCGCGCATCGCGGATCAACGAAGAACTCGAGAAACTCCTCCCGGGGCAATTCAAGGCGATGGAGGAGAAGCTCCAGGCGGCTCTCCCCCAGGAATTGAAGGATGCCACCGCCGTTCCCCCGATGGACCGCAACGACGCCCAGCAGCGGGCCGCCTACGCGGCGCAGGAACTGACGCGCGTCAGTTGGCCGATGGTTGCCCGTGAGTCACCGGCCGACGTCGGCGACAAGGCCCGCACGCTCGCCAGGCAGTGGCTCGAAGCCAACGAGACCGCCGAGATCATCGACCGCTACCGGGATATCGTGAACTTCGACTTCTGGCGGGCCTGCTGCGAGGCGGAGGTGACCGAGCCGGCCCTGCGGGCCCGCGAGGCGGCCTGGTCGGCGGCGAAGGAGTTTGGGAATGCCCGCCTCCAGCCGGCGAAGAAGTTCTACGAGGATGCGTTCGCAGCCTGGCGCGAGGTGCTCGACGCCTCCACGATCCTGCGGAAAGACACGATCACCAACGAGGACATCAACGACCTGATCGTCCGCTACCGCAAGGTGCTCGAACAGCTCGACGAGCCCTTTCCCAAGCCCTTTGTGCTCCAGGATGTCGTCGACCGCACCCTCCCCCTCGCGCCTCCGCCGATGTCCCCCGGCATGTCGGGTGCGCCAGACGCCCTTCCGAACACCCCGCCGGTCAACACGCCCCGCCCGACGGGGCCGACCAGGGAGCTCGAGGTCCCACCCGACGCCCGTCCGCCGGGGCCATGACGGGCCCCGCGGAAGGCGGTCGACGACATCAGGCCTTCTTGACGAGAAGTTTGTCGATCCGGCGGCCATCCATGTCGACGACCTCGATCGACAGCCCTTGCCAGTCGGTCGTATCGCCCGTGGAGGGGATCCGTTCGAGCCGGGCGAGGACGAGCCCCGACACCGTTGAATAGTCGCGGGGGGCCGGATCGAGCCGGAGCCCGAACACCTCGGCGAGGGCCTCGACCCCCGCTCCACCGTCGACAAGCCACGAACCGTCTCCCCGATCGACGAAGGGAGTTTCTCGGTCGCGGCGGTTTTCGGAGTGGATCTCGCCGACGAGCTCCTCGAGGACGTCTTCGAGCGTCACCATCCCCTCGGTGCCACCGTATTCGTCGAGGACGATCGCGAGCTGGTTCTTCTCCTTTTGGAACATCTCGAGGAGGCGGTCGAGAGGCATTGTTTCGGGGACGAACAGCGCCTTACGGAGGATCTTCCGCAGCTCGATCGGCCAGCCCATCCAGTTCTGCCGGAGCACGTCCTTGAGCGCCACGTAGCCGAGGATGTGGTCGAGAGAGCCGTCGTAGACGGGAAGTCGCGAGTAGCCTGCCATGGCGATCGCCCCGAGCACCTCGCCGGGGGGCGTGGCGATGTCGAGGGCATCGAGATCGATCCGCGGCCGCATGATGTCGCGCACGGACCGTTCCCCGAGCCGCAGCGCCTCGATCGCCACCGCCTGCTCCACCGGCTCGAGGATCCCCTCCGCTCGCCCCGCTTCGAGGAGGTGCTCGATGTCGTCCACCGACACCGTCGGGCCGTCCTGCTTGTGGGCGCCGAGGAGGAACAGCATCGCGGTCGTCGACCAGCTCATCATCCATACCAGCGGTGTCACCACCCTGGCGAAGAGATGCATCGCCGGGGCCACGGCCCGGGCGATCGCTTCGGCCCGGCGCAGCGCCAGCCGCTTCGGCACCAGTTCGCCGAGGAGGAGCGTGAAGAACGACAACAGCGCGACAAACAAGGTCAGGGCGATCGAACGGGCGGCGCCGGCCATGCCGGGGGGGAGAATCGAGCCCAACCAGTCGGCGAGGTGGCTCACCAGCCTGTCACCGCCGTAGGCCGCCGCGAGCGTGCCGACGAGGGTGATCCCGATCTGGACGGTCGGGAGGAAACGGTCGGGGCTCGAGGCGAGATCGAGCGCCGTTCGGGCCGCCGGGTCGCCGGCATCCGCCATCTGCCGGAGCCGGCCGCGGCGGCTGGCGACGATCGCCATCTCGGCCCCCGAGAAGAAGCCGTTGGCGAGAATCAGGGCGAGAACGATGAGGATTTCCCCGATCATCGGGAGGGTCCGATCGGCGCGTCGCGGCGGATGACGGCGAGGTTGTCGCGATGGATGACCTCGTCGTAGGGGCAATACCCGAGGATGCCCGTGATCTGCTCCGTCTTCAGCCCCGCGATCTGCCGCAGGTCGTCGGCCGGATAGTTGGCGAGGCCGCGGGCGAACTCCCCGTCGGCAGCGACCAGCGAGACGACCTCACCGGCGGTGAAGGTCCCTTCGACCGCGCGGATGCCGGCGGCAAGGAGGCTGCGGCCCTGCGAAACCACCGCGCCGCGGGCGCCGTCGTCGACGATCAGCCGGCCGCGGGCATCGGCCGACCACCCCAGCCAGCGTTTCCACGCCGGCATCGCCGTTTCCCGACCGACGAACAGGGTCCCGACGGTGTCGGCCGCGACGATCCGATCGAGAACGTCGTCGTCCCTTCCGGACGCAATGATGCAGTGTCCGCCGGCCTCCGTGGCGATCCTGGCCGCCTTGATCTTGCTCGCCATCCCCCCCTTTGAGAGGCCCCCGAGCGTGTCGCGGGCCAGCCCGTCGACGCCGGCATCGAGCTTCTCGACGGTGTCGATCTTCCGCGCCGCAGGATCGGACGGATGGCGGTCAAAGAGGCCGTCGACATCGGAGAGGAGGACGAGCAACGGCGCTCCCAGGAGGGTCGCCACGAGCGCCGCGAGCCGGTCGTTGTCGCCGAAACTCGTCCGCAGTTCCTCGACGCTCACGGTGTCGTTCTCGTTGATCACCGGAATCACGCCGTAGTCGAGGAGGGCGCGGAGGGTATTGCGGATGTTGAGGTAGCGGGCCCGGTCCTGGAGATCGTCGGCGACGAGAAGGACCTGGGCCGCATGCCGGCCCCGGGAGCGGAAGACCCGTTCGTAGGCCTCAATGAGGCAGCTCTGGCCGATCGCTGCGACCGCCTGGAGGTGGGCGAGCTCCTGGGGGCGCGACGAAAGCCCCATCCGCCCCATGCCGGCGCCCACGGCCCCCGAGCTGACGAGCACGATGCTCCGGCCGGAGGAGAGGAGGGTGTCGAATTGTCGGCCGAGGGCCTCGATGCGGTCGTGGTCGAGGAGGCCATCGGCGCCGGTGAGCACGCGCGTGCCGACCTTGACGACGAGGAGACGGGCGACGTTGGCGACGTCCTGGCGGAGCGGGTCGGGCATGGGGCTCGGGTGGTGGGGGCGGTGCCGTCACGAAGAGGGCTGCATTCTACCAGCGGGAGAAAAACCGGCCCCAGCGGCTTCCCAGCCCCTTCCGCGACCGGCCTGACAACGTTTTTGTCTCCCCTGCCGCGGCGCTGTCGGTGACGATTGAGCACGGCCGGTGCGGTGCGGTAGAGTTGTTTCGTGGCCGGTTCGACGGGACCACCGTTGAGTCCAGCGGCAGGGTTGCCTGACGCGTGTTCGGAAGCCTCTCAGGGGCCTGCATGCAGGCGATATGGTGGGAGAACTCCATCACGAGTGCGGCCTGGCGGCTATCTATCACCTCCCGGGGGGCACGGCCAGCCCGCTCTGCCCGGTGCAGGGGCCCAACGACGTGGCCCGGCTCGTGCCCCGGATGCTCCTCGACATCCAAAACCGCGGCCAACTCTCGGCCGGAATGACGGCCTGGAATCCCGATCGCAACCAGCTTCTCGCCACCCACAAAGATGTCGGGAGCGTGAGCGAGGTGTTCGGGATGAGCCACCGGAGCGTCTATGACCGACTCATGGATCAGCACACCGGTCCGGCGGCGATCGGCCATGTCCGCTATGCGACGTGCGGGGCCGAGGATCGCGGCTACGCCCAGCCCCTGGAGCGCCCCCACATCCAGAAGCGGAAGTGGTTCTCCTTCGGCTTCAATGGCCAACTGGCCAACTACCCCGAATTGCGGGCGGAGATCCTCGCCGATGGCGACAACCACCTCGCCCGCGACAACGATACCGAGGTGATCCTCCACGCCATCGGTCGGGAGCTCTCGGGGGACGCCATCCCGACGCCCGTCGAACTGCTCGCGGCGATCTCCCGGCGGTTTGACGGGGCCTGGAACATCGCGGTGATCGATGCCTGCGGGAGGATGATCGTTGCTCGTGATCCCCTCGGCATCCGCCCGATGGAGTACGCGATCGAGGGGCCACTCGTGGCGGCCGCCAGCGAGAGCGTTGCCCTCCTGAATCTCGGCTTCGCCACCGAATCGATCCGCTCACTCGAGCCGGGCACGGCGCTGGTCGTCGATGCCTCGGGCCCGCGGATCGAACGCTTCGCCGAGAGCCCACGGCGGGCCCATTGTTTCTTCGAATGGGTCTATTTCGCCAACGTCGCCAGCACGATGGACGAGCGGAGCGTCTACCTCGTCCGCAAGCGCCTCGGCGAGGAGCTCGCCCGGCTGGAGACGGTGCCGATCGACGCCGACACCGTCGTCGTGCCGGTGCCCGATACGAGCAAGGCGGCCGCCGACGCGATGGCCTACCGCCTCTCGATCCCGTCGGTCGAGGGGCTGATCCGCAATCGCTACACCGGCCGCACGTTCATCGACGGGGCCGCGAGCCGGCGGCAAAAGGCGGAATCGAAGTACACGCCCCTCCGCGAGGTCTTGGAGGGAAAGCGGGTCATCCTCGTCGAGGATTCGATCGTCCGCAGCACGACGATGAAGGTGCTCTTGGGGAGGATGCGGTCGCTGGGGCTGGCCAAGGAAATCCACGTCCGCATCGCTTGCCCGCCGATCGTGGCGCCGTGCTTCTACGGGATCGACATGTCGACGATCGGCGAGCTCTTCGCCCCGCCGTTCCTCCGCGAGGGTGTCCTGACGGAGGAGGCCCAAGCGGAGATGGCCAGCCGGCTCGGGGCCGACTCCCTCCGCTACCTCCCGATCGAATCGGTGGCCCGTTCGATCGGAATGCCCTCCGATGCGCTCTGCGAAGCCTGCCTCACCGGCCGCTATCCGACGCCGGCAGGGGAGAGGCTCTACCAGATCGCCCTTGGGCACGACCCCCGCAGCGGGGCCTCGAGAACCTACGAGACCGTTCGTTGACGGTCCGTGGAAATGGGATCCCTGGCCGAAGCGGCTGCGGGGCACGATCTCCACGGTCCACTCGCCGACGATCGACCGCTTCGGCTCACTCGTCATCGGCCCGGGGCACGGAGGGCAGCGCGATCCGCGTCACCTGCGGCGCCGCGTTGTTCCGCTCCAGGGCGGCCCGCCACACCGGCTCGCCGGCGAGACGCGTACGGCGCTCGAAGTGGGTGCGGTAGTCGAGGTCATGTTCGGCCTCGCGCTGGGGCACGTCGGCTGGTGGGGCGAACAGCCCGGTCGCGGCTGTGGCGGTCATGGCTTCGTGGAAATACTCCTCGACGTCGGTCCAGACATGGAGCAAGCCCCCCGGGACGAGGACCCGGCCAGCGTGGGCGAGAAAGGCGTCGGAGAGGACGCGGCGCTTGCGGTGACGGGCCTTCCACCACGGATCGGGGAAGTAGACGTGGATCGCGTCGAGACAGGCGTCGGGAAAGAGCTGCCGAACGAGGATGTTGCCATCGCCGGCGACGATCCGGGCGTTGGCAGCGCCCTGTCGGGCGAGTCGGCCGGCGGTCATCTTCGCGTAGCCGTGGCTGATCTCGACCCCCAGAAAGCACCGGTTCGGGGCGACGGTGGCGGCGGTGGTGAGAAAAAGTCCCTTGCCGCTCCCCACCTCGAGTTCGACCGGCGTGCCGGGGCCATAGCCTGGAAAGAGCTCACGGGGATCCAGCGGCGTGGTCCGGAAGTCGGTCCCCTCCCGGAAGACAGGATCCTCAGCGAGAACGAGGAAGTGGGTGGAGAGGTCGAGTTCGGGGGAGGGCTTCTTCGGGGCACGCCGCGGCATGGTTCAGCCGCCCACCGCGGACCCGTTGCCCGCCGTTGACGAAATGGAATTGGCCGGGAGCGGCACCCCCTTGATGATCCCGTCGACGACGATGCTTTCGCGCACGATTCCCTGGAAACGACAGACGATCATCGCCTTGGGGCGGACGCGGATTCGCTCCACCGCGATCACCAGCCGGTCCCCGGGGAAGACCGGTTCACGGAACCGCACGTCCTCCATGCCCCCGAAGCCCATCACGTAGGAATCGAGGTGGAGGAGGTTGAACTTCTGGGTGACGTAGCTGGAGATTTGGGCGGCCGCCTCGCACATGATCACGCCCGGCATCACCGGCATCGAAGGGAAGTGACCACGGACCCAGAACTCGTCATGGGTGACGTCCTTGTACCCGACGCACAGCGCCCGGACGGCATCTTCGTGGACGATGGCCGTCAGCTGCTCCATCTCGAACCGCTGCTTGTTCCAGCGACGGATCTCGTGGATGTCGGCCAAGACATTGCCGAGGTCGTACTCGGTCGGGTCGATGATGTAGTCACGCGGCGGCACGGTGCGGGCTCCACCAGGAAAAACTTGGAGGCAGGGGGGGGCTTTTAGGTGCGGATGTGCTTCCGCTTCGCCTTGCGGGCCTTGCTGTTGGCCGGACGGGCGCCGTGGTTGGCTTTTTTAAGGGTGCGATGGGGTTTGGTCATCGGGGAAAAACTCCTTGAGCTGGACGGAAACGGTCGGCCGGGGCGCGCTTGCTGCCCATGGCGAGCCAAGGGTTTTACCACGCGGCCGGGGGCGGTGCCATCCGGGTTATTCCCTCCGGCATTGAGCGGCGAA
>CALQRA010000053.1 GCA_943332855.1 Candidatus Kuenenia stuttgartensis | reverse complement strand
GGGCATCGACGCTTGCTGATCGCGGCAGGATTGCTCTCCGCAGGATTTCCTCCGCAATCTCCTGGATCGCTTGATGGAGAGGTAGGATCGGGATTCCGTTGAGTGAATCGAGTCGTTGACGGGCAACAGCGGCATCACCGTCCGCAGCCTCATCGAGCACGTATTGCGAGGTCACGAGCTCGTACTGGTGTCTCTCGTTCGCCCACCACGTGTGCGTCAGGAGTTGGCGGGCGGCAGCAACGACCTGGCCGCTTGGCCGGCTCTGAAGGTAGCTGACGATCGACGTTTCAACGTAAAGAGTCGGCATGCTTTCACCCGAGAGAATGGGAGCTCCGACCCGATTTCACAAAGGTATCATCGATCTGCTAGGCAGCGGCCGCAAGCTTGACGGGGCGCCGAAGCGTTCGTCGCCGTGCTCGGCTTATTTCTCCCCGCGGCGCCAGATCGTCTTCCCCTCTTTGATCGTCTCGAGGATGGCAATCTCGCCGATCGTGTCGGAGGGGACGTCGAGCGGGTTCTTTTCGAGGATCACCAGATCGGCGAGCTTGCCCGGTTCGAGGGTGCCCTTCGACTTCTCTTCCTTGATCTCGTACGCCGCCATCGCCGTCACGGCGCGGAGCGCGGCGTAGGGGGGGATGCGCTGATCGGGGCCGATCACCCGCCCCGAGGGCGTCTTCCGATTCACGCCGCAACGCACGAGCTCGAGAATCCACGGCTCGGGGCTGACCGGAGCGTCGTGCGAGAAGGTGAACGGGATCCCCTCCTCGAGCATCGTCCGCGTCGCCATCGACTCCGCTGCCCGATCCTCCCCCCACAGCCGCACCACCGCCTCGCCCCCGGGGAGGAGCCCAGAGGTGAGGAAGCTGGGAACGGCGCCATACTTTTTCAGCTTCGCGATCTGATCGTCGCGCAAGAATGACGCATGGACGAACACCGGACGATGGTCGTGCATCCCGTGCTTCGCCACCGCCTTCTCGATCGCCTTGAGCGCCTGGTCGGCCGCGGCGTCGCCATTCATGTGCATGTGGATCTGGAAATCGCTCGGCCAGAAGCGATCGAAGGCGGCCTCGAGGACGGCGTCGGGGATCTGCCGGTAGGCCCGGTATTCGCCCGTCTTTCCCGGCGGATTCATGGCGTAGGGCTCGTTCATCCAGGCGGTGTCGAGGCTGCCGTCGAGCCAGAACTTCACCCCTCCCAGGCGGACCCGGTTGACGTAGCGCCGGTCGAGATCGGGCCGGGTTGCAAGGAGCCGCGTGGCCACGTCGCCGGTGCCGTCGGCGGCCTCGACCGCTTCCCCCACCCGGTAGGCCGCAGCGAGGGCGGCATCGACGGTCGAATCCTTGGCGGCCACATAGAGATCGATGGGGAGGAGCTTCTCTTCGATTGTCTGGAGGACGATGCCGATGTCGTCGCTCCCCAGGCCGAGCCCCGCCTCCATCGCGGTTGTCTGTCCGTAGCTGGCCCAGCGCTTCGCAGCGCCTGTGATCGCCGCGGCGGCGAGCGCCCCGGTGAACGGCGGGCGCTTGCTGCGAACGGCATTCAGAGCCGTCTCTTCCATCGGCCCGAGGAGTGTCTTGCCGTCGGGCCCGCGGGCGAAGAGGCCGCCGGCGGGGTCGGGCGAATCGGCATCGATCCCCGCGATCTCGAAGAGCTTCGAGTTGCCGGCGCCGGCGTGGCCGGAGCTGTCGACGATCATCACCGGGATGTCGGTCGAGATCCGGTCGAGCTCCTCGCGCGACGGCGTGCGCGTTTCAGTCATCAACTTCGCCTGGTAGCCAAAGCCGACGATCCATCCACCCGCCGGCACCTTGTCAGCGTGGGCCGTCATCCGAGCGACAAGCTCGGGGATGTCTTTTGAGCCGAACAGGTCGGCATCGACGAGGTTCTTTCCGAAATAGACCATGTGGCCGTGGGTGTCGATGAACCCCGGTAGGAGCGTGTGGCCGGCGAGATCGACCTGCCGGGTCGTGGGGCCAGTGTGCCGGGCGACGTCGAGCTTCCTCCCGACAGCGAGGATCGTGCCATCCTTCACGGCGAGGCTCTCGGCATATTCAGGCGCCGCGCCCCGCATCGTGAGGATCGGCCCGCCGGAATAGATCGCATCGGCCGGTTGTCCGCGGGCGGCCGGGGAAGGGGCGAGCAGGGAAAGGAGGAGGAGGAGGGAGAGCAACAGGGCCGTGCGACCGCGGGGCATGGGGCGACTCCTTTGGGATGGACGGGAAGCGGGAATCTACCGACCTCACCCAACGACTGCCTAGCCAGCGCTCGACGCAGCGCCCGGGGGCCGAATCCCTTCCGCCGCTGGTCCCCCGGCCCCGCCACTGGTAGCCTGCCGGGGTGGGGGAGTATTCCGTTTCCACCCCGCATGCACACACCAAAGGATTTCCCATGACGAGCGACTCCCACGACCGCCATGCCCCGACGACGACCGTCCACCCTGTCGGGAGCCATGGCGGAGCGCCGGTCGACATCACTGGCAAGCTCGCGGTCGTGGCGGTCGATGCCGGCCACGCGCGCATCTATTGCGTCGACGACGCCGCGGCGAGCGCCCCGGAGACGATTCATGCCCCCGATCCGTCGCACGTCAACCACAACATCTTTCACCGCCACGGCAATCCCAGCGGCGCTTTCGACGTCGATGGCCCGGAGACGACCGCCTACTTCAAGGCCCTCGCCCACGCCCTCGCCCCGGCCCGCGGCGTCTTGCTCGTCGGGCATGGCAAGGGGAAGTCGAACTTCAGCCATCAGTTCGAGAGCTTCCTCGAGAAGCATCACCGCGACGTGGCCGCGAAGATTGTCGCCAATGTCCGGGCCGACATCGACGACATCACCGACCGGCAGCTCCTCCGGCTCGGCGAGCACCACTTCCACATCGATGTTCCGCGCCGCGCCTGATCGGCGCCGGGGCGGGCTGGTGCAGCGGGGTTAACCTTGCCCCGTTGCCGTTCGTTCGCTGCGGACCTCCGGGACTGTGCTCACTCCGACCCGCCTGCGCTGCGCCATCCATGGCTCCGCTTGCCGGCTAGGCCGGCTTACGGAGCACGGGCGACCCCTCGCTGTCTGCGCCCCGCGTGGTGCGTGCGGCTTCCTCACCGGTGCACAGGACGAGGCGGGGATCGGCGAACGCTCGAGGAGTCCCCGATCGCGCCTACCGCTTTGAACGGCCCGCGTGACTGGTCTCAAGCGATGCGGGGCGACGAGACTTTTGCCATCCCCGCCGACGAATCACCCTCAGGCAAGCGACCGAGGATTCTTACCCGAAGGTAGCTCCGGATCGCCGTCGTGGACGATCGGAGGGCAGAACCGCTGTGAGAGGGCCTTGGTTCAGGGGCGGTTCGTGACCGCGAGGCGGCGATCGCTACCGCTGGGCGGTGTTGTCGGCCGGGGCGGCTTGGGGGTGGCCGGAGAGAAGCTTGTGGAGCGTCTCGGTGGAGACGCAGTCTTTGAAAACGATCGTCTCGCCGGCGAGCGGCCGGCGGCGATTGGTGTTTTCAGGTTTGGTCTGCGAGCTTGTCACCGTCCGCGACACCATCCCCACGACCTCGCCGGCGGGATTGAACACCGGGCCGCCACTGGAGCCGATCGTGTAGTCGGCGGTGATGCTCATCCACACCGGCTTGACCCCGGAGGGGGCGCGGGCCTGGGCGGCGGCGGTGGCGTTGCCATCGACGGCCGGGATCGCGTCGCCCGTCGCCTTCTGCTGCCGATGAAACCGCGACACGACCCCCTCGGTCAGGCACCAGTAGCGCCCTACCGGATGGCTGACGACGCTGACTTCAGTGCCGCAGTCGGGGGAGGAGCCGAGCGCGAGGAAGGGGAGCTTGCGACCGCGCGTGTCGATCCGCACCACGACCGCATCGCCGACCGGATCAGCCGCGACGACCGCGGTGATCGCGTACACCTCGCCGTCGGCCATCATGATCCCCATCCGGTGGCCAGCCTCACGCTGGATGACATGGTGGTTGGTGACGACGAGCCCATCGGGGGAAACGACCCAACCGCTCCCCGAGCCCCCCAGGTGCCAGTCGCTGCAGCGCTCACACTTGTAGACGCTCGACACGGCCACGACCGCCGGCACCACCGCGTCGTAAAGGGGCTTCGCTTCGCCAAGGTGGCAGGGGGTCGAGGCGATCGGTAGGGAGACGCCGCGGCCGACCGTCGCCAGCACTTCCTCCTCGGCGCGAGCGCCGGTGAGGATCGCGTCAGAGGAGGCGAGGGCCGCCAGGCCGTGAAGAAAGGTGTGCGTGAGGTGCTCGTCGTCGAACACCGGGCTGGCGATCGCCGTCGACGCCGGGACAACATAAACCAGCGGCGAAAGAAGGCACGCCGCGAGGACACCCGACAGGGACCGCGAGGACAACCTGACCTGCATGCCGCACCTCCACGTCTCGTGAATACCGGAAGGAACGAACCGCGACCAGAGACAGTCTACGTCAATGGATGCTCCGGTGTGCGGGTCGACCTACCCGGAAACGCTGCCGAAGCCGGGTGGGGTGTTCGCGACGAATCGGCTGGCGACGGTTCTGACGACTGGGGAAGTTCCCGGGGCCAGATTTCCGTTGAAAAGTCCGCCGCCGGCGGCCGTCCGACCGGGGCCGGCGACAGCGTGGTTGCGCGACACATTCGAAAACCGGAGCACGAGCGTCGCGTTGGCTTCGCCCGACGACGCGGGCGTTGAACCGTTGGCGATCGCACCACCGTAGGCACCGCTGCCCGGGGGAGCGACGGGGCTCCCGGCGGCGGGGGACAACGACAACCGCGCGACATTCCCAACAAACGAAGACCGGTCGATCGTCATCGTCCCTTCGCCATTGCCACACGCACCACCGGTGGCGAAGCCTGCCGCGCCTCCCACGGCCTGGTTCGACACGAATCGGCAGCGGCCGAGGCGCGTCAGCGGCGAGATCTCCCCGAACAGCGAGGAAGCGTCGATGGCACCGCCGGAAGCCTCGCCCGAGACACCGGCCATGGCCTCGTTGGCGACGAAGCCACTGCGGCTCACCGTCAGCGACGAATCAACATTCGTCAACGCTCCCCCTGTGGCTCCGCCCCCGGCGCTGATGGCCCGGTTGCCGCGGAACTGCACGGCTGTGATCGTCGTGCGGCTGCCACTCGTGCTCACCGTCCCCGGTCGCGTGGCGATCGCGCCACCGCTGGCGGAAGCCACGCTACCGGTCGCCCCAAGGGCCTCGTTGCCGGAGAACGTCCCGTCATTCACAACCAGTAGGCTCGCTCCGAAGTTGCCGATTGCACCTCCATGGGCGGCCGTCGAGCCGGTGGCGGTGTTGCCAGTGAAGGTGCAGCGGGTGAGGCTGGCACGGGCGTCTGTGACATTGGCGATCGCGCCGCCGAAGGCGTAGCGCGTCCCCCCTTCGACCGTGTTGCCGATGAAGGTGCAGTCGGTGGCCCTGAGGATCGCCCCACCGGAATTGACCACGGCTCCGCCGCCGACGATCGCCGCCGCTCCCGACTGGGTGGGATCGGAAACTGCGGAATTGCCGCTGAAGGTGACGCGCCACAGGACGAGCGTGCCGCCGTCGTTGCGGATCGCACCACCGCGAACGAGCCCGGGGCCGACCGGGTCGAGGACGGTCGCCCTGCCGTTGGAAAGCGTGATGTCGTCGATCGAGAGCCGCGCCTCGGCCCCCTTCAAAGCGAAGATCCGGCTCGAGTCATTGCCGCTCACGGCCAGCTTGGCGGCGCCGGGGCCATCGATCGACAGGCCCCCAATGACGTCGAGCTGGCCGGAGGCGAGGACGATCGTTCCGGCCAGCGCCGGAGCGAACCGGATCGTGTCGGCACCGGCCGCTTCGTTGGCCTGGGTCACCGCTTCACGGAGCGATCCGGCACCGGCGTCGAGCAGGTTCGTGACGACAAATGCCGCCAAGAGATGGCGATTCTCGAGTCGTTCCCCCGCGCCGAGGGCGCTCCCCCGAACCGCCCGTACACCACGGCATCGAAAAGCCATTGCATCACTCCGCTCTGACCGCCCCGGCATCGCGGCGGGAAGGTGTGCCATCGATCGTGCTGCTGCCGGTTGTCGGCCGCGGTGCCATCTTCCTCTGGCAAAGTCCTGATCCGCAACCCTTGGGTGTGGGGGAAACGGGAGCGGTATCATCGTTCTCGCATGAGTGAGGGCGCCGGCTTGGAGAGTCTCCCGGCGGCAGACCGACCAAAGCAGGCACGCCGCGAGGACAACCTGACCAGGATGCCGCCCCTCCCATTGCAAGGGCCGTCCCTGGGTACGGATCGCCGCGTGCCGGCTGCGGCCTCCTTGGTCAAGAACGCGCACCACCTCCGGAAGGGCTCTTGATGATCACCGCAGCGCCCAGCTTCACCCTCGAGCGCGCTGGTATCGCCGGCGATGACGCGGGCTGGCGGGGGGTGTTGCACCGGGCAGACGCTCCCCAACTCTCGGTGCAATTCCTCCCCGGCGACGATGCGCCACCTCCGCCCGACGTTCTCGATGGCCTGGCGATCGCCTTCCTCCCCACCGTGATGCGAGCCGGCGGCTCCCTCCACGTCCGTGGACCGCTGACGAGGGGGGCCGTGCGAAACCTCAGCGAATACGCAGATGCCTGGGCCAACTGGCGTCCAGCCGCCTTCCATCGGGTGGCGATCACGGCAGGTCGAGTGCTCGACCTCCCGCGTCTTCCGGCCGGCGACGAGGCGCTGTTTGCCTGGTCGGGCGGGCTGCGGTCGACGCATACCCTCGTCCGCCATCTCGATCGACTCGTCCCCGGGGCGTTTGCCGTCCGGGCCGCCGTGAGGGTCGTGGGGCTCGATCGGGATTCGCGGGCCGCGGCGGGAGACGATGCCAGAATCGATCGGCTCGCGGCGCTGCGAGCCGCAGGGATCGGCTCGCGGGTGGTCCGCACCGACGCCCGCAGCCAAGGCTTGATCGACCGGGAGATCGGCGTGCTGCCGATCGTGGCGGCGGCGCTCCACGCCGTGAGCGGCGGGGCTGCCACCGGGCTCCACGCCCGCAGTTGGCACCTCGGCGCCCAGTTGCGATTTCCCCGGCCAGGGCCGGCGCTTGCCGACCTGCTCTCCGGTGATGCGTTCGCGGTAAGAGCCGATGGAGGATCGGCGTCGCCGCCGGCGATGGCCGAAGCCGTCGGCCGTCATCCGGCGCTCGCCGCGGTGCTCTCCGACTGCCGGCGCTCCCGACTGGCTCCCCCGTGCGGCCGATGCCCGGAGTGCACGCTCCTGGCGCTCGCCTTCACGGCCCGTGGCCTCCCTGTTCCACAAAGCCGTCTGCGGATTTCCGCTCCATCGGTTGCCACGCTCCCGTTGCGCGACCCCGTCGTGGCGGCCGATGCGACCGCTACGCTCGAAGATTGGGGCGGCGATCGGAGCGGATGGCAGAAGCTGTTGCAAGCCCGCGTCGGCTTGAACCGCCTCGCCATCGACGTGCGCGATCATCTCCGCTGGGCCGGCGCCATCGCTGGCGTGCTCCCGCCGTGGCCCCGGTGATCGCCATGAAAAAGCCAATCCACGTCTGGTTCGAGGAGGGGGTCGAAGCAGGGGCTTCGGTGCGTCGACTCATCTTCGAAGGTGCCGAAGGGTTGCGCAGGCCGCGGTTCGACGTCTGGTGGCGGGTGCCCGGCGTCACCGACCTTCCAGCTCCCCCAGTCCTCGACTCTTTGCTCGCGGGCCATCTGCTCTGGGCTGCCAAACTTGGTCAGAACCTCGTCGTCCATGGGGCGATCAGCCGCGGGGGGCTTTTCAATCTCGGTCAGCTCCTCGAGATGCGGCGCTGCCTGTCGCCGCAGCGCTATCCGCGCCTTATCGAGCTGATCCCGGAGACGGTGTCGTCGCCCCGGCCCGAGGGGGATCTCGGTCTGGCGATCGCGGCGTTGTCAGCTGGCCTCGATTCGACCTTCACGGTGGTGAGGCACGCGCGCCGGCTCGCGGGGGAGGCGTCCTACCGGCTCGGTGGCGTCGTCATGGTGCATGGCTTCGATGCGAAGCTCGATCAAGCCGATCAGTTCGCCGCGATGCGGCAGCGGGTCGAGCCGCTCGCGCGATGGCTCGATCTGCCGCTCTTCACGGTCGTCACCAACAGCAAGCAGTATGGGGGAAACAGCGTGTGGCCGCATTCGGCGATCCCGCTGACCGCGGCTGCGCTGTCGCTGTTCTCCGGCCGCTGCGGCGTCGGCCTCGTCTCCGGCGCCGCGCCGCACGGCTCGCCGCGGTTCGGCGTCTCCCATCCGGCCGTCCTCGACGCGCTGGTCTCCAACGACTCCTTCCATGTCGTCACAGACGGCGGAGCCTTCGGGCGAACCGACAAGATCGAAGCCCTCCTGCCGTTCCCCGCCGTGATCAAGGGGATCAAGGTCTGCTGGGAGGGGAGCGATCCCTCCCGCAACTGTGGACGCTGCCAGAAGTGCGTGATGACCCGTCTGAATTTTCTGGCGGCGGGCATACCGAATCCCCCCTGCTTCGATTCCCCGCTGTCGCTCGATCAGATCGCCGCCCTCCCGCTTCCCGATCTGAGTGCCGCCCGGGATCTGTTTCGGATCTGCTGGAATGAATTGAAACAGCGAGGGTGCACCGGTCCGGAAGTGGCGATGCTCGAACGACGTCTTCGTCGGGTGCCGCCCGACCGGAGCCTGCTGGCCTTCCTGCGGAAGCGGAAAAAACCCTGAGCTGTCGGGGTTCCCATCGTTCGCGGCGCGTGCCTGCCCGATCGGTATGATCTGGAGACGGCGGCAGGGAGCCACCGGGTGTGGCATGTGGGAATGGGAGGGGACCATGAGGCTCGATCGGCGTTCTGGGGCGGGGATCGCGGGATGGGGTATGGCGGTGCGCGTGGCGAAGGTCTTGGCGCTGGTCTTGGCGCTGGTCCACCGAGTCGCTCCTGCCGCCGAGACGCTCCGCGTCGGCAGCGCGGCGATTGAGATCCCGGCCGACGACACGATGGACATGGCCGGGGGAATCCATCCCTGGAAGGCCAAGGGCGCCGAGGCGCCGCTGCGGGCTACGGCGA
Source organism: Candidatus Kuenenia stuttgartensis (assembly GCA_943332855.1). GTDB lineage: Bacteria > Planctomycetota > Planctomycetia > Pirellulales > UBA1268 > QWOP01. Next base: position 14,492 of record CALQRA010000053.1, on the reverse strand, counting down.
TCGTGCTTGCCCGTGGGGAGGAAAAGATCGCCATCTGCTCCTGCGATGTCCTCTTCGTGCAGAAGGATTTCGTCGATCCGGCACTGGCGAAGATTGAGGCGGCGACGGGCATCCCGCCACAGCGCGTCCTCGTTCATGCCACGCACACCCACTCCGCCCCGTCGGCAACGCGCGTCCATGGCTACCAGCGCGATCCCCGGTTCGTGGAGGGGCTCGCCACGTCGATCGCCGATGCGGTGATCGCGGCCCACGCCGCGCTCGCGGCTCACCCCGACTGTCGGCTCCGCTACCGGCTCGGCGAGGAGTCGAGCGTCGGCCAGAACAGCCGGATTCTACTGGGGGACGGCACGATCTTCTGGATCGGCAACCGCGACGACGCCGTCCGTCCCACCGGCCCCTTCGATCCCGAGCTGCCGGTGATGGCTTTTGAGACGGCCGACGGGAAACCGGTGGCGACGCTCTTCAACCATTCAACCCACTGCATCGGAACCCGTGAAGGGGGAAAACGATCCCCGGCGTTCTATGGACTCGCCGCGCAGGAGCTCGAGGCGGAGCAGGGGGGGCACCACGTGTTCCTCCAGGGAGCCTCCGGCTCGACGCACAACCTCACCGTCCCCCCCGCGGAGATGGTGATCCGGATCAAGGAGGCGGTGAACCGGGCGCGGATCGCAGCCACGCCGCGCCCGGTTCATCGGCTCGATGCCATCAAGGAGCCGTTTGAGTTCCGCGTGCGCGTCTTCGACGAATCGGCCGAGGAGGAGGCCGTCAAGGGCTATTGCAGCAAGCGGGTGGGGAGCGAGGAGGCGGCCGAGGGGATCGCGCTGGTCTTCCGCACGCAGCGGGCCGAGATCGCGCCGCACCAGGGGGAGACTCGCACGACGTCGATCCAGACGCTCGTCATCGGCGACGTGGCGATCGTGGGCGTGCCGGCGGAGTTTTTCACCGTCCTCGGCCAGGAGATCAAGCGGCAGAGTCCCTTCCGCCACACCTTCATCGCGGAGCTCTCCAATGACTGGGTCGGCTACATCCCCGATTCCCGAGGGCACGAGCTCGGCGGCTACCAGACCTGGACCGGCCACCACAGCTACGGCGAGCCGGGCACCGGCGAACGGATGGTGGCGACGGCCGTGAACCAGCTCAAGCGGCTCCATGAGCAGCACCGGAGCGAGGGGCGCGACCAGGCACAGGAGCAAGGGAACGGAGGAGGTTTAGCGCGATGAACATGGCCCGAGTGTTTCTGGCATTCAAGCTCGCGGCAGCGATCGCGCTGTGGGGATCCGCCAACGCCGCGGGACCCCCCGGCGCCGCGGAAGCACCGGGAGCGCTATCACCGGCCGATTCGCAGGCCCGCTTCGAGGTGGTGCCGGGGCATGTCGTGGAGCTTGTGGCGGCCGAGCCGCTCGTCTTCGATCCGGTGGCGATCTGCTGGGATGACGACGGCCGGCTATTCGTCGCCGAGATGAGCGATTATCCCAACGGCGACGGCGGTGGACGGATCGTCATGCTCACCGACGCCGATGGTGACGAGACGATCGACACACGGACGATCTTCGCTGCGGGGCTTCCGTTCCCCAACGGTCTCCTGGCTTGGAACGGGGGGCTCCTGGTCACCGCCGCCCCCGACATTCTCCACCTCGCCGATCGCGACGGCGACGGCGTGGCTGAGACCAGCGAGGTGATCCTCACCGGCTTCCAGGCCGGCAACCAACAGCTCCGCGTCAATGGCCTCTGCTCCGGCCCCGACGGCTGGGTGTATGCCGCCAACGGCCGCAGCGGCGGCTCGATCACGTCGCCGCGGCGCCCCGACGCGCCGGCCGTCTCGATCGATCGCCACGATCTCCGCTTCCGCCCCGACACCGGTGAGGTCGAGGCGGTGGCGGGGTTCTCCCAATTCGGCCTCGCCTTCGATGCCCAGGGCCAGCGCTTCAGCAATTGGAACACGGCGCCGATCCGCCAGGTCGTCTTCCCGCTCGACGTCGCTGTCCGCCATCCCCTCGCGGCGCCACCGAGCGACATGGAGGTCCTCGAGGATCCGCTCCAACAGAATCGACTCTTCCCCATCAGCGCTCCACCGACGACCTTCAACCGCGAGCCGACCGATGCCTTCAACGCCAGTTGCGGGCTTTCGATCGACCGGGGATCGCGCCTCCTCCCCGCTGGATGCGCCTACGTCTGCGAGCCGCTGCTGAACCTCGTCCATCGTCGCGAGCTTGTTCCCGTCGGCGTGGCCTTCGAGGCCCGCCGGCCTGCCGGGGAGGAGACTCGCGAGTTTCTTGCTTCGCGCGATCCCTGGTTCCGGCCGGTGTTCACGGTGACCGGCCCCGATGGGGCACTGTGGATCTGTGACTTCTACCGGCGCTTTGTCGAGCATCCCGACTTCGTCCGGGCCGAGCTGCGTGACGGCGTCGACTGGGACGAAGGAAAAGACCGGGGGCGGATCTGGCGGGTGCGCCCGGAGCATGACGCCCCGCGCCGCCACGAGGACATCGCCAAGCACGAACGGGGTTTGTCGCGCGTCGACGCGCGCCGCCGCCTCGACACCGCCGGGGTGGGGCTGTGCGACGTGGCGCTCAGTCTGGCCGCCGATCCCGATCCAGCCATCCGCTTCGACGTGGCGCTGGCGGTGGAGTCGCTCGATGGGGTTGAGCGGGGGGCGATCCTCGCCCAGGTCGTCGCCACCGGACCAGCCGATCCATGGGTCGATCGGGCCGTGATCTGTGTGGCCGAGGAGGGGGCGGCTGGGATCGTGGCGTCTCTCGCGGCCGCTGACCAGCATGCCCGGACACGGCCGGGCATCCTCCGCGGTCTCGCCGAAGCCTGCGGTCGGAACGACGCGGCGCGCGATTCATGGCCTCTTTCGGAGGTCGTGGCGACGAGCGACCTCGATCGGGCCGGGGAACTCGCCCTGATTGCCGGCTGGGTGGAGGGGAGGACGTCGGCCGGTGCAGCCGACGCGCCCGCTCACTTCGGTGGTCGACCGTTCGATGCCTGGCTCGCCCGCGCGCGGGACTTCGTCGCCGGTGACGGGCGGGAAGATCGCGGGGATGCCCTCGCGCTGCTTCGCCTCGATCCCTCCGCGGACGCGACGGAGATCCTCCTCGGGCGGCTGGCCCAGCCGATCGGCGTCGAGGAGGCAACGCTCCTCCTCCGCGGCCTGCGGGGGCGCGATCCGGTCGGGGTGGCCGAGGGCGTCCTCGCCGCATGGCCCGCCGCGAGCCCCGCGGTGCGCCGGTCGATGCTCGAGGCCCTCTCCGCCCCGTCGCTCGCCCCGGCAGGGCTCCCGCGCCTCGCGGCGGCGTTGGAAAGCGGCGAGGTCGGCTCCGGCGACATCGATCCGGAGGCCCGCCGCACGATCCTCACCGGCGACACGACTCCCGAGGAGGTCCGCGCCCGGCTCGGGGTGCTCCTCGGGGGCGTCGCCAGCGCCGACCGGATGGGAGTGGTCGTGGCGGTCGAAGCGGGGCTCCCCGCGAGCGGTGATGGCAACCGCGGTCGGGGGCTGTTCGTCAGGCATTGCAGCGGTTGCCACCGGTCGGGGGGCGTCGGCACGCGGGTCGGGCCCGACCTTGCCGGGATGCAGAGCAAGTCGCGTGGCCAACTCCTCGAGGACATCCTCGATCCCAATCGACGGCTGACGGGCGAATATGCCGCGGTGGCGGTGGTGACGAAAGATGGCGTGGCGTTCACGGGGCTCGTCAGTGGCGAGACACCCTCGGCCGTTCAGCTGACGCTCGCCGAAGGAAAGATGGAGATGATTCCCCGCGGGGCGATCGAAGCCTTCCGGGGAACGGGGAAGTCGCTCATGCCCGAGGGCTTCGAACAGGCCCTTGATCCGCGCGACTTCGCCGATCTGATCGAGTTCCTGCGCCACGGCCCGTGAGTTGGCGGCCCCCGGTCGGTGTCCCTCGGCACGGACGCCGTTTTGGAGATTCGTCGCGTCAGTCGAGACCGAGCCGGCGCCGCAGTTCGGCGATCTGACTCGCTTCGCTCGTCTCCTGAGCTTCCCGTTCCTCCGCGGTCTTCGGGTTGTCGGCTGCGGTGGCGGTTTCGTCCTCCGCCGCGGCGGCGATCCGGGCAAGGTAATCGTCCCAGTTCGCCTTCGTGCCGAGCCGGGTGAGGATCTCGACGCAGGATTGGGGCTTGCGCGGAGGATGCGGGGGCACAGCAGCGCCTCGTGCGGGAGCGTCGTCGGGGCCGACGGCGGGATGGGAACGGAGCCTGCGACATCGTACTCGGTCGGGGAGCAGCCCGGCCGAAGGGCGGGTTGTTGGCGCCGACGTCCGGAGCGGATTGTCCTATAAATGGCTGTTGCTGGGGCACCCCAGACCGCCGCGCGAAGGTGTTTCCCAACTCGTTTTCTTCCCCGGCTCCGGCGTCGGCCGGTCAGCGAAAGGCTCTCCATGGATCGGTTGTGCGATTGGTCGTACCGCGCCCGGATGGCGTCGGGCAGGCCCGCGATCCGCCGTCGCTGGTCATCGCTCCTGGTGACCCTGTCGATGGTCCTCGCCTTCACCCTGCCGGTCATGGCCCAGACTCCCGCCGACAAGGCAGGGGAAATCAAGGCAGGGGAAATCAACGCGGGGGCCGGCGCTGCACGGGCCGCAGTGATCGCCCTTCGCAGCCAACGGTTTGTCGAGGCCCTCCGCGTCGTCGACGAAGCCCTCGGGCCGCTCGTGGCGGCGAAGGGGGAGGACGACCGCGAGGTCCTGACGCTGCTCATTCTAAAGGGGCAGGCCTGCTACGGGCTGGGGCGCCCCCAGGAGGCGATCGATGCGCTCGCCCCGTTCGCCCGTTCGCTCGAGGCTCCCGCGCCCCTCGTCGGTTCGGGCAGCGACTGGAACGCGTTGACGGTCCTCGGCGATAGCTTCATGGCACTCGACCGCTGGAGCGACGCGCTGGTCACCCTCGATCGGGCCCGTTCGATGCTGGCCGACGATGGCCGAATCGATCCGCGCTCGAAGGCGATCAACACCGCCACGACACTCGGGAAGATCGGCACCGCGCGGGCCCGTCTCGAGGATTGGCCCGGTGCCCGGGAAGCGTTCGAACAACAAGTCGCCGCGCTCGGCGGCGAGCCGGAAGGGGGGGGCGCGTATCTGGCGGCCGCCCACAACGGCCTCGGCATCGTCGCCGACAACGTCGGTGACCTCGCTGCCGCCGCGGAGCACTACTCGCAGGCGGCGAAGATCTACGAGGAACAGTTCGGGCTGGAGCATCCCTACACGAAGCGGGCCCTCACGACCCTCGCCCGCGTTCGGGGAAAGCTCGGCGACACCCAGGAAGCCGATCGGATCACCGCCCGGCTCGCGTCGGTCGACACGATGCCGACCACAATCCCACCCACCCTCCAGCCGGTGCCCTCGACGATCCCCGACCATCCTGTCACGACGCCGAGGCCGCTGGTGACCGGGCCGGTGATTGCGGCGGCGGTGGCGGCGGTCGCCCTCGCCGGGCTGACGCTCTGCGGATTCCTCGGCCGGCGGAAACGGATCGGCCTGCGCGATGGCGGTGATGGCGTGGCCGACGGCGATGCCACCGCGCGGTCCGAAACGAAGAACGCCTGAACCATGCTCGACATTGTCGCCGTCCTCCTCGTTTTGACCGCCGCCTTTGCCTGGCTGAACCGGAAGTTCCTCCGCTGGCCACCGACGATCGGCGTGATGGCGATCGCGCTGGTGGTGTCGCTGGGGATCGTCGGGCTCGACCGGCTGGGCTTCACCGAACCGGTCAGTCATGAGCAGGCGCTGCTCGCTTCGATCGATTTTACCGACGTACTCATGGAGGGGATGTTGTCGGTGCTCCTGTTCGCCGGGGCGCTCCATGTCGATCCCGCTCGGCTCACCAGGCTCGCGCGCCCGATCGGCCTCCTCGCGATCGTCGGCACGGCGCTCTCCACCCTGATCGTCGGCTACGGTTGCCATTGGGTGCTCGGGTTGGTTGGCCATGATCTGCCGCTGGTCCACTGCCTTCTCTTCGGAGCCCTCATCTCCCCCACCGATCCGGTCGCTGTCCTCGGGATCCTCGAATCGTCCCACGTCTCGCGCGACGTCGAGTCGACGATCGCCGGTGAGTCGCTCATCAACGACGGCGTCGGCGTCGTCCTCTTTGCCCTCCTCCTCGACATGCTCCACTCCGGCAGTCCGCCGACAGTGCGCGAGGGGATCGGGCTCTTTGTCCAGGAGGCCGTCGGGGGCGTCGCGCTCGGCTTCGTCCTTGGCTTTGGCGTGAATGCGGTGCTGGCGTCGATCGACGACTACCGGGTCGAGGTGCTGATCACGCTCGCCACGGTCATTGGCGGCTACGCGCTGGCCAACCGGCTCCACACCTCCGGGCCGCTGGCGATGGTCGTCGTCGGGCTCCTCGTTGGCAGCGAGGGGAGGCGATGGTCGATGAGCGAGATCACCCGCGAGCGCCTCGATCTCTTCTGGCACCTCCTCGACGAGATCCTCAACAGCGTCCTCTTTGTCCTTATCGGGCTGGAGTTTTCTGTCATCCACTACACCCCAGGATTGACACGCTCCGCCGTCGGCGCGGTGATCCTCGCGATCCTGTCGCGGTTCCTCGTCGTCGGGCTCCCTGTCCTCTGCTTCCCGGCCTGGTTCCGCCTGCCGCCCCGCGCCGGCTGGCTCCTCACCTGGAGCGGCGTCCGTGGCGGGATTTCGGTGGCGCTGGCGCTCTCACTTCCGCCCGGCCCCGAGCGCGACACGGTGCTGACGCTCACCTACTCGGTGGTCGTGTTCTCGATCCTCGTTCAGGGGCTCTCGATCGGGTTCCTCGCGCGCCGGCTCGGACTGACGACCGTGTGAGCCGTTCCCCGGCTCCCGCGCTCACCGACAACCCGGTTCCTTGGCAACCTGGGAAAGCAACGTTGGGCCCGCGGCCCATCCCCCTGCCGGTCCGGTCGACCGTGACGCCCTCCTGGTTTCGATGCGGCCTCGATGGCCATCGGCGATCGATGGGAAGGATGTGGTCCGGGGGATTCGTGCCGGAGACTCCTGCGATGTGCCGTGGCTGTTTCATCCGTTGCTCAGTCGCTCTGATCGCGGCGGTCGTCCTGGTGCCGCCGGGGAGCGCCCGCGCTGACGGGCTCTCCGGTGTCTCGGCGTATGGCACGGCCTCCGGCTTGGGGGCGAGCGCTACGACGGGCATTCCCTTCGGCCCTTCGCAGCGCTCGCAGCGGACCCCCGTTGCCCCGCGCGAGCTTCCTTCCGCCCCCTCGAGCGCCATTCCCGCGGCGGGGCCACCGCGCGATCCGGTCTTCGAGGCGAGCCTCTACGGCGGCCAGCCGCTCGTCGCGCCGATCGCGATGACGGCGCAGGAGCAGCCGGCTGCCACGCCCCAACCGAGCCTCCCGCCGACAGCCACACCCCCCGCCGGCCCAGCGTTTGCGGGCGTGCCCCCCGCCGCCACAATCCCCCCAACGCTCCCCGCGCCGGCAGCGTTGGCGCCGGCTCCAGGCTATGGGTCCCCCTCCCTCGGCTATGGTCCGCCGGTGAGCTACGCCCCGCGCCCCCCGATTACTACCGAAACGCTCCGCCTCCCCGCCACCGTGCCGCCGACCGTGCCGCCGACCGTGCCGCCGACCGTGCCGCCGATGTCGGCGCCCGCCTCCTCGGCTCCCCCCTTCAGCGCTGGAAGCTCGGCGCCGTTCACAGACCCCCCCTTCACTCCACTCCCTTCCCCCACGACGTCCAGCGTCGACGAGCGGATGCCCTCCTGGGACGATCTCCCCGAGGGACCCGACCGCCGCTTCTACCTCGCAAGCATCCTCGGGGCCGACTACGGGACGCTCTCGGTGGGGAATGGCCCCAATGCCACCGATCCGCTCTTCACCACCGGTGCCGCTGCCGGCATCGCCTTCGAACGCCCCCAGGGCTGGTTCCGCACCGAGTTCGAGGCCCGCTACCGCGATCCGGTGTCGTCAACGGTGGGCGACCCAACCCTCGGTGGCAGCGCGAGCGTCACGGCCCGCGATGGCTGGTCGACGATGATCAACGCCTGGCGCGATCTCGAGGTCACCGATCGCGTCGCCCTGTATCTCGGCGGGGGAATCGGCGGCGGTGGCTACACGGTCGCTTTCAATGGTGGTTTCCCGGCGCTCGGCGTCGGCCTCTCCGGCTCCACCGCCGTGACCGGTTTCGCCTGGCAGGCCGGAGGGGGGGCGAGCTGGCTCCTCACAGAACGCGTCGCCCTCGACCTCGGCTATCGCTGGTATGCCGTCGACGGCGGCCCTGCGACGATCGACGCGACGACGCCGTTCTTCTCCTTCAGCGACAGCATCGGGACAAACTTCGGCGCCAGTGAGCTCCTCTTCTCCCTCCGCGTCTATGAGCCCTTCCGCCGCTGGGGGCCATGATGCCCGTCATCCTCACTGCCTTGGTGGCGATCGGAGTCCATGCTGCCCACCTCCTCGGCCGCCGACTGCGGCGCGCAGAGCGCCAGGGGCAGAAGGCCCCGACCGCCGATCAACCGCCGGTCGGGGCGCGCCGACCGCGGCTAGCCAGCCGCCGCCCGGCCGCCTGACGGGTAACGCACCGAGCGGGGATGGAGCCCGGTTGCCCCTGGCCCGAGAAGACTCCCGACCGGGCGGCATCAGTGTCGGCCGCGGACCCCTTCCACGATCCGCTCCACGCCCAGCGGGTTGGCATTCTGGAGGACCGGGGGGAGGAACCGATCGGGGACGTCCTGGAGGCAGACCGGGCGGATGAACCGCTCGAGGGCCGCGCTGCCGACGCTCGTGAATCGGGAATCGGAGGTCGCCGGCGCCGGGCCGCCGTGCTGCATCGCGTGGCAGACCTCGACGCCGGTCGGATAGCCGTTGATGACCAGCCGGCCGGCCCGTTCGGCGAGGAGCTCGAAGAGGTCGGCCGCCTCCTCGAGATCGCTTTCAGTGCCGTGGATCGTGGCCGTCAGCTGGCCGTCAAGGCGGCGGGCGACGGTCCGCAGCTCGACGAGATTCTGCACCGCGACGAGGAGGCTGCAGGGTCCAAACACCTCCTCCAAGCACTGCGGCTGCAAGAGGAACGTTTCGGTGTCGGTCTCCGCAACAATCGCCGCCGCCTGAGAGTGGCCTGCGTCCGCGGCCGTATCGGCCCGGGCGAGCACCCGCACCCCCGACACCCCGAGAAGACCGTCGCGGTGGGCGTCGAACTCCCGGAGAATCTCGGCGGTGAGCATCGGGGCCGGCTGGACGCCCGCGACCGCGGCGGCGAGCTCGCCGCGGAAGCGGGCCAGATCCGGACCCTCGACGGCGACGAGGATCCCCGGCTTCGTGCAGAACTGCCCGACACCGAGTGTCATCGAGTTGCGGAAGCCCTCGGCGATCGCCGCGCTGCCGGCGGCGAGGGCGCCGGGGAGGACGAAGACCGGGTTGCAGCTGCTCATCTCGGCGAACACCGGGATCGGATCGGGGCGCGCCGCGGCTGCTGCCAGGAGCGCTCGGCCCCCCGCGCGCGAGCCGGTGAAGCCGACCGCTTTGACCCGCGGATCCTTGACGAGCTGAACGCCGATCACGCTCCCCTCGCCATGGAGCATCGAAAACACCCCCGGGGGAACCCCGCAGGCATCGACCGCCCGGCGGATCGCCCCGGCGACAAGCTCCGACGTCCCCGGATGGCCGCGGTGGGCCTTGACGATCACCGGGTTGCCGGTGCACAGAGCGCTGGCGGTGTCGCCCCCTGCCACCGAGAAAGCGAGGGGGAAATTGCTCGATCCGAACACGGCCACGGGGCCGAGCGGCAGCTTCATGCGGCGCAGGTCGGGGCGCGGCAGCGGTTGCCGGTCGGGAAGGGCGCGGTCGATGCGGGCATCAACCCACGATCCGTCACGGGCCGCCGCCGCGAACAGGCGCAGCTGCCCCACGGTGCGGCCACGCTCCCCCGTCAGCCGCGCGACAGGGAGGGCTGTCTCCGCCGCGGCACGCTCGATGAGCGCATCGCCGAGGGCGAGGATCTCCTCCGCGACGCGCTCGAGGAAGGCGCCGCGATCCGCGCCGCTCGTGCGGGCGAAGGGACCGGCTGCGGCCTCCGCAGCGGCGATCGCCTCGTCGCAATCCATCGGCCGGGCGAGATGAAACTTTCCCTCGAGTTGCGTGCTGCCGGCGGGGGATGAGGCGACGAAGGTCCGGCCGCTCCTCCGCAGGGCGGAGGCGACGAAATTGAGACCGTGGAGCGGGGCAGACATCGGGGATTCCTGCGGTGGACGGAGGGTATCAGACGGTGATGACGTCGTTGACGAGCGTACCGACGCCGTCGAGGTGGATCGTCACGCGGTCGCCCGGCTGGAGCGTGAACGACTCGTCGGGGACGACGCCGGTGCCGGTCAGGAGCACGACGCCGTGGGGAAAGCGTTGGCTGCGCCACAGCCAGGCGGCGAGCTCGTCGAAGCGGCGCTTGATCTGGTCGATTCCGGTCTGACCAGAGAAGACTGACTCCCCGGCGCGTTCGATGTCGATGGCGATCGACCAGCGGCGGATCGCTGCTTCGTCGGTCTCCAGCGCCACCCACGGGCCGAGCGCACAGGAGCGGTCGTAGGTCTTTGCCTGCGGGAGATAGAGGAGATTCTCCCCTTCGATGTCGCGTGAACTCATGTCGTTGCCGACGGCGCACCCGACGATCTTCCCTCGCGAGTTCATCACGAGGGCCAGCTCCGGCTCGGGGACGTTCCACCTGGCATCGGCCCGGATGCCGACGGCGTCGCCGGTGCCCACGACCTTGTCGGAAAGGCTCTTGAAGAAGATCTCGGGGCGGTCGGCGTCGTAGACCCGGTCGTAGGCCGAGGCGCTGAAGTCCGACTCCTCCATCCGCGCCGTCTTGCTCCGCAGATAGGTGACGCCCGCAGCCCACACCTCCTGCCGCTCCACCGGTGGGAGGAGGACGACTTCCGCGAGGGCGAGGGTCGGTACCGTCGGCACGAGCGCTGCGACCGCGGCGGCCGGATCGGCGCTCTCGAGGAGGCACGCAAGCGTCTCGACGCCTGCGGCGGTGAGGTCAGCGATCCGGTCGTGCGCCGACGCCGCGCCGACGCGGGGGTGGCCCCCGGCCTGCGGCACGAAGCGGCAGACGAGGGGCCGCGAGTCGCCGGGGGGAGCGGTCGGAAGGTGCGGCGCTGGGTGGGTGGGCATCGGTGTGGAGTCCTCAACAGGGGAAATGCGAGCGGCGCGATTGTCTGGGCGCCGGCGGAGGTTGGCAAGCGTGCGGGGCTTTCGCCCACGGCGTCATCGCGGTACCGTGGTGCGAGAGCGGAGAAGTGTTCGGGGGAGTTTTCCGGGGGAGATCCAGCATGATCGATCGATCGTCGCACGCGCCGCAGTCGCCTGAGCCACTCGGCGACGATTCCCAAGGGGCCGTTTCGCCGGCGCCGCGCCGCGCGGGGCTTGGCCGCCGTCGGTTCCTGCAGGGCGCCGCCGCCACCACCCTCGCCGCGGCTCCGGCCTGGAGCTTCATGATCGTGCCCCGCCATGTGTTGGGGGGGGAGGGGCATGTGCCGCCGAGTGAGCGCGTCAATCTTGCCGGCATCGGTGCCGGCGGCATGGGAGGGGGCGACATCGCCACCTTCGCCAAGCTCGGCGCGAATGTCGTCGCGCTCTGTGACGTCGACGACGAGCGGGCCCGCGGCACCTTCGACGCCCACCCCAAGGCGACGCGCTACAAGGACTTCCGGAAGATGCTCGACAAGGAGGCGAAGCACATCGACGCCTGTACCGTCGGCACCCCCGATCACACCCACGCCGTCGCCGCCATGGCCGCCATCGCCGCCGGCAAGCACGTCTACGTCCAGAAGCCCCTCACCCACACCCTCCGGGAGGCCCGCACCGTCACCGAGGCGGCGCGCCGGGCGGGCGTGGTCACGCAGATGGGAAACCAGGGGCACGCCACCGAAGGGGCGCGGCTCACGAACGAATGGATCCAGGCCGGCATCATCGGCGACGTCCGCGAAGTCCACACCTGGTCCGATCGGGCCGGCCGCCTCTGGAAGCAGGGGATCACCCGTCCCACCGGCTCTCCGCCGATCCCCGCCACCCTCGATTGGAATCTCTGGCTCGGCCCCGTTGCCGAGCGCCCCTACCACTCGGCTTACTGCCCCCACTCGTGGCGCGGCTGGGTCGATTTCGGCACCGGGGCCCTCGGCGACATGGGCTGCCACATCATCGATCACCCGATGTGGGCGCTGTCCCTCGGCTCGCCGACGACGGTCGAAGCGCGGATCACCCTCGACGGCGCCTACCTCGAGGGGAACACGCGCAACTTCGACACCTTCCCGATCGCGGCAATCGTCACCTACGACTTTCCCGCCCGCGAGGCGGCCGGAAAAACCCTCCCTCCCGTTCGCATGACCTGGTACGAGGGGGGGCTGATGCCGCCGACGCCCCCCGAGCTCCCCGGGCCCGAAAAGCTCCCCGACAACGGCGTTCTCTACGTCGGATCGAGGGGGAAGATGTTCCATTCTTCCCATGGCGGCACGCCACGGCTCCTCCCCGCCGATCTCGCTGACAGCGCCACGGCCGTCCCCCCGTCGATCCCGCGCTCTCCGGGGCATTACGAGGAGTGGCTCCTGGCCTGCAAGGGCCAGGGGATGACGATGTCGAACTTCGACGTCTCCGGTCCCCTCACCGAGACGGTCCTCCTCGGTGTCCTCGCGATGCGTGCCCCGGGGGAACGGATCGAGTGGGACGGCCCGAATCTCCACGTCAAGAACCTCCCCGACCTGAATCAGCACCTTCACATCGACTACCGCCCCGGGTGGTCGCTCGGATGAACCAGATGCACCACTTCGTTTTCCGCTTTGCGCTCCTCGGGGCCCTCCTCGGGGCCGTCAGCGCTCGCCAGGCCTTGGCCGCCGACCCTGAGCTCACCGCTGCGGAGAAGGCTGCCGGCTGGCAACTCCTCTTCGACGGCCGCTCGACGACCGGGTGGATGAGCCCGAAGGGGAAGCCGCTTCCCCCCAGCCATGTTCAGGACGGGGCCCTCAATCCCCACCCCTGCGACTACATGCTCGTCTACGAAAAACCGCTCGACGACTATGAGCTGGCCCTCGAGTTCAAGCTCAGCCCGAAGTGCAACAGCGGGATCTTCGTCCGCACGTTCCCCCTCGAGCCGCGACCGGGCAAGGATGTTGGCTTCAACGGCCTCGAGATCGCCATCGACGACTCCACGACGGCCGATTTCCACGACACCGGCGCTTTCTACGATCTCGTCAAGCCGACGGCCAACGCGATGAAACCGGCCGGCGAATGGAACACGGCGCTCGTCACGAGCCGCGGGCCGAAGCTCGAGGTGGCCATCAATGGCCGCACCGTGTCGGCCATCGATCTCGACCAGTGGCCCGAGATGAACCGTCGCCCCGATGGCTCGACGCACAAGTTCGACGTCGCCTTCAAGGATCATCCGCGCCGCGGATACGTCGGCCTCCAAGACCATGGCTCCGATTGCTGGTACCGCAACATCAAGCTCCGCCCGATTCCCACCGCGGCGAAGTGATCAGCGGCCCGTCGTCCACACCTCCCGGAGATGCCCTGTGCTTCGTAATTTCCTCAAGTACCAGCGGCCCGGGCAGCCCGGGGAGGTCGACCGCCCCACGAACACGCGCTGGCTCGTCGTCGCCTTCGCCGTGTCGCTCGCCGTCCTTCAGTACGTCGATCGAGTCTGCATTTCGCTCGCCGGGCCGTTGATGCAGAAGGATCTCGGGCTCACCGACAGCCAGATGGGGAAGGTGTTCTCTGCTTTCACCCTCGCCTACGCCCTGTTCGAGATCCCAGGGGGATACCTGGGGGACTGGATCGGCCCGCGGAAAGTGATCCTGCGGATCGTCCTGTGGTGGAGTTTCTTCACCGCTGCCACCGGGTGGGTGGGCGGCTTCGCGGGGCTCATCATTGTCCGCTTCCTGTTCGGCGCCGGGGAGGCGGGCTGCTTCCCCAACATCTCCAAGGCGTTCAAGCGCTGGCTCCCCCCCTCCGAGCGCGCCCAAGCCCAGGGAATCCTCTGGTTCTCGGCGCGGTGGGGCGGGGCAATCACGCCGCTGCTCCTTTTCGCCCTCCTCCAGCAGGTGAATTGGCGCACCGCGTTCCTCATTTTCGGCGTGGTCGGAGTCGTCTGGGCGGTCGCCTTCAACTGGTGGTACCGCGACGACCCGCGCGATCATCCCCAGGTCAATGCCGCCGAAGCGGCTCTCCTGCCGGCTGGGTCGGCGGCCGGTGACGACCACAAGCACATTCCCTGGCTGGCGATGTGCCGTTCACCGACGGTGTGGGCACTGTTCGGGCAGTACTTCTGCATGAGCTACGCCTGGTACTTCTTCATTACCTGGTTCCCCAAATACCTCCTCGAGGCCCGTGGCTTCGACCTCAAGGGGAGCGCACTCCTTTCGGGGATGCCCCTGGCGCTCGGGGGTCTGGGGGCGTTTGTCGCTGGCTGGATCACGCCGCCGCTGGTGCGTCGCTTCGGCCCTGGCAGGATGCGCCGCGGCCTCGGCTTCGGCGCGATGACCGCGGCCAG
>CALQRA010000052.1 GCA_943332855.1 Candidatus Kuenenia stuttgartensis | reverse complement strand
GATCGTCCGTGAGGCCCTGGCGGGCCTGGCAGCGCTCCACCGTGAGGGGATCGTCCACGGCGACATCAAGACGGCCAACATCATGATCAAGCGCACCGGCAACGCGAAGATCATCGACATCGGCTCGGCACTCGCCCTCGACGACATCTCCGCCAACCGCACCTGCACACCGGCCTACGCCGCCCCCGAGGTGCTCGAAGGGCGCGAAATCGGCCCCCGCTCCGACCTCGCGAGCCTCGGCTACGTCCTCATCGAGATGCTCGCCGGCCAGCCGCCGTTTGCCGGCCTCAATTCCTACCGCGATCTGGTTGAGGCGAAGCGGACGCTTGCCAATCGGCTCCCGCAGATCCTCCCGGCGGAGGTCAGCTGCAACGAGCTGCTGATGAACTTCACTCGCCGGCTCGTGGCCGCCGATCCCAACAAGCGCTTCTCGAGCGCCGAGGATGCCGACCTCGTGAAGGAGGGGGCGGCGAGCTTCCACCGCCAGCTCATCGTCGGCGGCCTCGCCAGCGAATACGACAACGAGATCCGCGCCTGGCTGGGCGATCTCGAAGCGTCGGCTTGAGGGCTCAACCAGCCGCTGGAAACCAACACGTGATTCAACCACGTGAATCAACCACGTGATTCCACGGCGCAAAAACGACACAGCCCGGCGTTCCGAAAACGGAAGCCGGGCCGGGGCGATGAATCCTGCGGGCGGTCAGCGAGGGTGACGGGACTCGAACCCGCGGCCTCCAACGTGACAGGCTGGCGCTCTAACCAACTGAGCTACACCCCCGTGTTTCGCTGCCGCAACGAACCGCTCCGGCAGGCAAGGGACGGGTTGCCGCCTCGCAAGAAACAGGAGTATAGCGAGACGACACCCAGGACGACACCCCGGGGCATTTTTTTACCGTTCGCATCGCCGGCCGGTCAGAAAACCCCGCGGGTGGGGTCGAAACCCTTGCGGACGGCAAGGTCGAGATCCTGCCGCGCCTGGGCCTCGAAGCCGGCCGCGGCACATGCCTCGCCGCGGTGCTGGTGCATCACCGCTAGCCCCTGATCGACGGACCTGAGCCGGAGCTCGAGATCGATCGGGTCGACCCGGCCCCGGCTGACTTCGAGCCGGTCGCGCAGGGCCTGCATCCCGTCGATCGCCCGATTGAGATCGTCGATCGCCTCGTGATGGCGGCCGAGGAGATGGAGGATGTAGCCGCGGGTGTCGAGGTGCTCTGGGAGGTCCCCCACGCCGCGCTCGATCGCCAGTTCGATATCGGCCAGCGCCTCCGGAAGTTCGCGCTTCACAAGCGCCCGGGTGTAGGCGCGGAGGTTCAACGATTCCGGATCGCCGGGCACCGTCATCCCGACGACCGCCTCCGCATCGGCCAGGGCCTCGTCGGGCCGCTCGAGAACGGTGTGCACCAGCGCCCGAAGCCGGCGGGCCTGCGGCGCAAACGGCGCCAAGACCACGGCTTGATTGGCATCGCGGATCGCCCCGGCGGGATCGCGGTTTTGGAGCCGGAGTTGGCCGCGGCGGACGAGGAGATCGGCGTCCTCGGCATGCCAAGCCACCGCCCGCTCAACCGCCCCGAGGGCCCCGACGACGTCGCCGCGGGCCTCATGCCCGGCTGCCTCGTGGAGCGACCACTCGACCACCACGTCGCGCACTACCGGCAGCAGTTCGGGGATGGCGACAGCCGGGACGAGCACCGCCGCCACGAGGAACAGGAGCGAATACCGTTTCCGCCGGAGGGGACTTTGGTCCTCCCGAACCTGCCGCGCGGAGCGTTCCGCAGCGAACGGCGATCGGGGAGGGGGATCACCGCGCCCGCCCCCTCGCGCCGTGCCGGCCGGCGACGGGGCTCCGGCACGCCCGCGGCCCGGCACGGGTCCAAAGGCCTCGAGGTCGTCACGGGGACCCTCGAACTCCGACGGGATCGGAAAACCTTCGCGGTCGTAGCGCATGCGGGCTGGCACCTCGGGCGACAATTCCCCCGATATCCTAGTCACCGGGGGCACCGGGGAACAATTGACGGGCTCGAAGCGGAGCCGTAAGGTGGGTTTGAAAGCGAGAGGGACCACCATGCCGCTGTACGAGATCGAGACCGGCGCCCACATCATCATCTCCTGGGCGGCGGACGAGCAGGCCGCGGCCGCCGTCGTCGAGGATGCCTATCCCGGCGAACGGATCGTCCGCCTCACGCGCCGCCCCCGTGATTGCTGGGTGATCTCCAAGTCGGCTCTCGGCCTGACCTGCTCGACCCACGACCCTTGCAACACGGCGCGCGAATGCCTTGCCAAGGCTGCCGGCGACAAGCTCCATGCGATCCGGCTCTACATGCACGAGACGGGGGACGATCTGGAGCGGGCGCGGAAGGTGATCGAATCGAACATGGTCATGGGATGGTGAGGAAGAAGCAGGCGACGGGGTTCGGCCGGCGGCCGAGCCCGTCGTCGGCGCCGTTGTCGGCCACCGCGACGAGCACCATTCGTCCGTCAGGGAGGCGGGGGCCGGCACAGAGTCCCTCGAGGTTGACCCCCAGCGCTCCCTTCCAGAGGAGCGTTTTGGCGACCGGCGTGACGCCATCGGCAGCGAGATTCCCTTCGCTGTCGCCGGCCCCGGCCGCCGTCGTCGTGTCGACCAGGTAGATCCGGTTTTCCAGCGGCGGCACCCCGGCCGCAGCGCTCCGCTCGAGCACGAGAAGCCTCCCTGGGCCGAGCGCCACCAGCGCCACCACCCCGGAGTAGAGCGGCCCCCCAGGGATCCCCAGGCGATCATGGGGTGGATCGACTTCATACACCAACTCGCGCCGCTGCTCGATCGGATCGGAGCGGGCGCCGATGGCCGCCGCCGGATCGATCGGCAAGCCGACCAAGCGCACCCGTCCGGCGATCCCCTCCGCCACCGCCGGGCCATCGCGCTCGAGGGGCTCCTCGTTGGCCGTCCAGAGCCATGCGCCCGCGGGCTCGACGGTGAGCGCTTCCGGCCCCCGATTGGCTCGCGCCGTTCGGAACGGCCCCGCCAGCGACACCATCCCCGCCTCCCGCAGCGAGCGCGGGCTCTCACCGGCCGGCCGATCCCCGGCGGCCTGCTCGGAAAACTCGCGCACCGCGGGTGTGTCTTCTTCGACGACAAACCACCGCCGTCGTCGATCGGGCCCGGTGAACACGGCGAGATCCTCCCAGTCGCGGAGGTGGTCAAGCGCGATTGAGCGCTCGAACGTTACCGTTGGCGCGGCGGCGTGTCCGTCGGGGGTAACCGTGAGGAAGAGGAGCCGGTCGCTGCCATCCATCACCGCGGCGTACGACTCCCCGCCGAGCCACGTGATGCCACTCAACTCCGCCACCGGCCGCCGGATGCCGTCGGCATCGACGACCACCCCGGGGGCGTTGACCAGCCCCGCAGGTTCGACGCTGATCCCGGCCGCCATGTCTGTCGGGGAGCGATCCTCGGCCACGCCCCGGCCGCTGGAGGACCACAGCCCCACCAGCATCAGGGCCGTGGCGACGCTCCTCCCTCCCCGACATGACCGCAGCGCGGCGCGGCGGCGACGAGTCGAACCGGAGTTGAAGGGGGAAGCGGGCATGGCCGCCGAATCTATCACCAACGGCCGTCGACGGTCGGCCTTGGCGACCCAGGCCTCAAGCCCCCCCGCGTGGTCATTCTTGCCCGGCGGGAGGGGGTGGGAGGAGGGTTTCGTAGGACGCCGTCCGGACCGCCGACGGCGCGACCGGTTGCTCGTCGACGAAGATCTGCTCGGCGGGGCGATAGCTGGAGGTGCCACCGGGGCGGAAGACCGGATCGGGGCGGCGCACCGGGGGAGACGTGAGCCCGTCGGGGTTGGCGGCGGGAAGGGGCGCCGGAGCGGCGGGGAAGGGGCCCGGAGCGGCAGCGGGGAGCCCGGCGGAACCAGACCAGCCCGCGTCGGCCGGAGGGCTCGCCGGGAACGCACCACCGGGAGCCGTCAGCGCCGGATCGGCGACCGGGTCGCCGAAGCGGCTCCGGTCGGAGGCATATCGCGCCGGGGTGCCGGACTCGGGAGGATTGATCGGTGAGAGGGTCGAGGCAGCCGCAGCACCGGCTGCCACGCCGGCTGCGGCGTACCCCGGCGCGGCGGGTTCAGCGGCCAAGCTCCCGCGGGCATCGGCCACGCGACTCGGCTCATAGCCCGCCGTCGAGGGGAAGGATGACGGGGTTGCCGGTGGGGCGAGCGGATATCCGCCGCCGGGGGGCGTGCCGGCCACGTGCGCCGGCGGAGGGGGAACCGGCTCGAGAGGCAAGCTCGACGGTGGAAGCCCAGGGACCGCTGGGGTCTCGGCCGGAGGAGGAGGGGTGGGGAGCGTGGCGTAGGGGCCGACCTGGGGGCTGATCGACTGCGGAGGCGCGCTCTCTGGCGTCGGAGCCGATCGCGGATCGCCGGCTGCCGCGGCCAACTGGGGGGGCGGAGCAACGCCATACGTGACCGTCGCCGGGTCGGTGGCGGCGGTCTGGATCCCGACGGCTGCGACCCCGGCAGTCGGGGAGGCTTCGTTGACGACGTAGCCGGCGGGCGTCGAGGTGGTGGGATAGGGGGTGGCAGCGGCCGACGGCTTCGTGGTGGGAGCGTCGATCTTCGGGGCCGCCGTCAGCGCCGTGTCATCGATCCCCTTCGCCTTCGAGGCGCCGAAGCTCGGCCATTTCGGGGCCGACATGGAGCGGACACCGCTGCGGCACCCGCCGCCGGCGAGGCTCGCCAGGAGGATGCCGATCGCCACGGCACCGAGCCTTCCGCGCCGGTTCGAAGCTCCTCCGGGGGCGGAACCGGCGATCTCCTGGAGCCCTTGGACCCCCCGGAGCCCGGGTTGCGGGCGGTCGACGGCGTGTGGCATCGGCATGACAAATGATCTCCCGGCTTGCGTGTCCCGAAGGAGGGGCGCTCGGAGGGGAGATAAGGGGAGCGCCGCGGGGGAGTCAACGTCAACTCGCTCACGGTTCCTCCGCGCCGGCGTGGCGCCTGTGAAAAAGAGCGGGGCGGCCCGTCGTGATCGACAGGCCGCCCCGGCACTTCATGGATCGTCAGAAACCGTCATCCAAGGCGGCGGGTTGCAGCCCTGGACTCCAACTGTGTTACTTCTTGGCGACGGCGAACCGCTTCCCGATCGCGTCCCAGTCGACGACGTTGTAGAAGGCGTTGACGTACTCGACGCGGCGGTTTTGGTAAAGCAGGTAATAGGCGTGCTCCCAGACGTCGAGCCCGAGGAGCGGCGTGTTGCCGTGCATGACGGGGCTGTCCTGGTTGGCGGTGCTCTCGATGAGGAGCTTCCCCGTGGGGTCGACCGAGAGCCAAGCCCAGCCGCTGCCGAACCGACCGAGGGCCGCCTTCGTGAACTCCTCCTTGAACTTGTCGAAGCCGCCGAACACGCTCCGCACCGCTTCGCCGAGGTGGCCAGCCGGCTCGCCACCCTTCCCCTTGCCGAGCGATTCCCAGAACAGGCTGTGGTTGGCGTGGCCGCCGCCGTTGTTGCGGACGGCGGTCCGGACCGCCTCGGGCACCTTCTCGAGGTCGGCGATCAGCTTGTCGATCGGGAGATCGGCGAGCGGATTCCCCTCGAGCGCCTTGTTGAGATTCGTGACGTAGGTGGCATGGTGCTTGCCGTGGTGGATCTCCATCGTGCGGGCATCGATGGAGGGCTCGAGGGCGTCGACGGCATAGGGGAGCGGGGGCAGCACGAAGGCCATGGTGAGACTCCGAAGGGGATGTTTCGAGGTTCGTCGGGAGGTGGGGAGCGTCGCCACCGGGGGATTCCCCGGAGAACGTTCCCGACCTCGACGCGGGCATCGTAGCCGACCCCCGGAAAGCGGGCAAATGACGCAGCGTGCCCGGGAGTCCGGTTGTGACGGCGCCGACCGGTGGTGCCGATGGTGGCGGTGGTGCCGTCGATGCGCGTGAGGGGGGGCCGCCAGGCGGCTCGTGAATCCAATCTCCCCCCCGTGCCGAACAGAATCTGGTCGCGTTGCTCGTGAGGATGGCAGGATGCCCCCTCGGCGCGTCCCCGGGAAATCGATCCCGGGCGTCATGGATGGCTCCAGAATCCGCAAAACATGTCCGAGCAAACCGCCCAGGCCGGCGCGGTCCGTCGCCGCCAGTTCCCCTGGACCCGCTCCGCTGCCGCCACGGCCGGCACGGTCGACAGGGCTCCCAAGAACCAGGCCACTGGAAACGTCGCTGCCACGCCGAAGCGCGGGCGTGAGCCCCGCCGGCCGTTCGACTATTCCCCTGAGGCCCGCCCCGAGCGCCAGGGAGCGCTGGCGACGATCCTCCCCACGCGTCCCTCCCGGCTGGGAGTGGCGCTGGCTGGGATCGTCGTCGTGACGGCCACAACGCTGATCCTCGGCGGCTGGCCGGCGGCGATTGAAACGGTCGGGCGCCTCGCCGGAGCGCGCTTCACCCGCACGGTGGCAGTGCTACGGGAGCTCGTCGATCTCCGCGGGCTCATCCTCGGCGGCTGGCTCGCGCAGATGTTCCTCCTCAGCGCGGCGAGCGTGGCGCTTTCGATCCGGGGGATGCGCCGCCACCGTAAGGATGGCCGCCATGGCCGGTCGCGGGCCTGGCTGGCGTTGGCGCTGGTGCTCTTCACCGCGTCGCTGGCGGGAACGCTGCCGATCGGGAAGCTCATGTCGACGTTCCTCGTCGAGGCGACCGGCCGATCGTTCGGCCCCGAGGGACTCGGCTGGTGGGTGGCGATCGCGGGAAGTGTCACGGGGATCGTGACGCTCTGGATCCTCCTTCCGCTCCATCAGCGCCTCGTCCCCGGCTTCTGGTTGCTCCTCGGCCTGACCGGCTGGTCGGCAGCGGCGGCCGTGCCCTGGCTGGGCGCGGGGCGGGACGATCTGGCGCTCGGAGCCGGAGGCGCTTGGGTGGTGGGGGCCGCGGCGATGTTCGCCGCCATGCTGACGGCCGCCCGCGGGGTGATCCGCGAGGTGCGGGGCGAGATCAAGGCGCCGCCGGTCGGCGCGGGGCAGGGGGGAGAGCGGGCGTCGAAGGGGGTGAAGGCGGAAGCAGCCAAACCGCAGGCCAAGGCCGTGGAGCCGGTGTTCGAGCCGGTTGACACCGACGACGACGGCGCTCCGCAGTCGGCCGCCGAGGGGAGCGAGACCGGTTACACTGACGGCTCGGACGCCGAGGACGAATATGCCTCGCGACCGCTTTCGAAAGCCGAGAAGAAGCGGCTCCGGAAGATGGGCCGCCACGCGGCCTGATTCATCCCTCGGCCTCTCCCTTTCGTCGCCCCATGCGTGACGGCCCGAGCCTCGTCGGCTCTGCCGGCGACGGGGAAGGATTCCTCGCTCCATGACCGTTCGCACCCGCTTCGCCCCCAGCCCGACCGGGTATCTCCACATCGGCGGCGTCCGCACGGCGCTGTTCAACTGGCTGTTCGCGCGGCGACATGGCGGGACGTTCATCCTCCGCATCGACGACACCGACGCCGAGCGGAATGTCGAGGAGGCCCTCGAGCCGATCCTCTCGGGCCTGAAGTGGCTGGGGATCGATTGGGACGAGGGGCCGGGGGTCGGCGGGCCGCACGCCCCTTACTTCCAGTCGCAGCGCTCGGCCGGCCACAAGGCGGCGGCAGAGAAGCTCCTCGCCTCGGGGCATGCCTACCGTGATTTCGCGAAGCCGGAGGAGCTCGACGAGGAGCGCAAGGCCGCACAGGCCGCCGCCAAGCCCTACCTTTACAGCCGGCGGTTTGCCGCCTTCACCCCCGACGACGCCGCCCGCTTTCTCGCGGAGGGGCGGCAGGGGGTGGTGCGGCTGAAGATGCCGCGGGAAGGATCGCTTGTCATCGACGACGCCGTCCGCGGCCGGGTGGAGTTTGCCTGGGAGCGCGAGCAGGACCATGTCATCCAGCGGGCCGACGGCTCCTGCCTCTACCATCTGGCGAGCGTCGTCGACGACCACGACTTCGAGATCACCCATGTGATCCGGGCGGAGGAGCACCTCTCCAACACGCCCCGTCAGGCCTACATCGCCCTCTCGCTGGGCTATCCGCTGCCGGCCTACGCCCATCTGCCACTCGTGGCCGAGCCGGGGAGCCGCACAAAGCTCTCGAAGCGCAAGCTCGCGAACTATCTGAAAAACCCCGACTTCCGTCAGATGGCCGACCACGGTACGCGGATCGCGGAGCGGATCGGCGTCGCGGCGGCGGCCGACACCTTCAATCCGGTCATCGTCGACTTCTACCGGGAGGTGGGCTATCTCCCCTGGGCGATCGACAATGCGATGGCGCTGCTGGGGTGGGCCTACGACGACAAGACGGAGTTTTTCAGCCGCGACGAGCTTATCGCGGCGTTTTCCCTCGAGCGCATCAATGCCTCACCGGCGAGCTTCGATCCGAAGAAGCTGTGGAGCGTGCAGGATCACTACATGCACGCCCTTTCGACCGACGAGAAGCTCGCGCTGATGCTCCCCTTTCTGCTCAAGGCCGGGCTTGTCGCCAGCCCGCCGTCGGCAGAGCAGACGGCGACGGTACGGCGGGTGATCGAGGCCTCGGGAGACCGGCTCAAGGTCTCCGGCGACATCCTCGGCTACGCCGACTTCTTCCTCCTCGAGGAGCCTCTCCTCGACCCGCAGGCGGTGGCCCAAAAGCTCGCCAAGCCGGGCGTGGCCGAGCTCCTCGCCCGGTATGCCGCGAGCATCGCGGCGGTGACGCCGTTTGAGCCGGGGCCGCTCGAAGAGGCGACGAAGGCCTTCGTCGCCGAAGCTGGCCTCAAGCTCGGCGACGTCATCCATCCGGTCCGGGTGGCGATCACGGGAAAGACGGTCGGCCCCGGGCTCTACGACTGCCTGGCGATCCTCGGGGCCTCGACGTCAATCGCGCGGATCGACCGGGCGCGGGGCCTTGCGGGGTGAAGGCGTCCGTTCCGGTTCGCGACATCCGCATCGACTGACACAACGGTAAGACGATGGGACACACGTTCGATACGGCATCCGACAAAGCTGCCTCCGAGCACCTACCATGCTGTCTCCCTCCATGGATCATGGAGATCATGAAGACAGCGATCGCAAATCACGCGCCACGCAAGGCTTTTTTCAGGGGCCATGAATAGAAAACCCAAATGGACAACACCAAGAGCGAAGCCCAACAAACTCCCAGCCGCCACCCAGCGACAGCATCGGCTCTCGGAACAGAGATGGCCCTCTATGCGGTGCCGCTGGTGACGTTGCTTGCCTTACGACTCCTGCTACCGGCCACGATTTGCGACGATGCTTATATATCCTTTAAGGTCGCCGACAACTTGGCCTCTGGCTTCGGAATGGTCTTTAACCCTCATGAACCTATCTACGTCTCGACCAGTCCACTGTGGGTCCTCCTCTTAGCGGCCGCACGTCTTCTGACCGGAGACGTCGTGATCGCGGCACAAGTTCTCGGTTTGACTGCCGAAGCACTCCTAACAGTGTCTCTTTGCCACCTAACACACAAAACCACAGGGTCTGCAAAAAGCGGCATGTTTGCGGGATTATTTCTCATCACCAACCCCGCCTACACCCTGACGAGTTTCAGCGGTATGGAACTCCCTCTTTTCCTTCTTGCCATCACTACGACCGGACTCTTCCTAGCACAGCGCCGATACACGGCTGCCATCCTGATTTCGGCCGCATGCGTATGGATACGCTTCGATGGAATTACGATTTTTGCCGCCGCCTGTGCTTACACCATTTGGAACCAGCGCCAGTCTATCCGCTCGCAGTGGCCGACCATTGCACGACAACTGATTCCCGGGGCACTCCTGCTGCTGTCCTACGTCGCATTCGGTTTTATGTTCTTCGAAACCTGCCTGCCGATGAGTGTTCAGCGAAAGGCCTTGACGGCACCTCGCCTGCTGTCCCCGGAGTGGATCGGCGGAGCCATCGCCATCGCGAAAGAATTCATCAACGCAATCCTGGGCCGCAGTTGGTTTTGGTATTACTGTAAAACGCCTTTTCTCATTTCAGCCATACCGCTGTGCTGCCTCGGCACTGCCTTCTTGGTGTCCACGAAGCGCACCACGGCCAACGCCCTACTCTTCCTCACGACCGTGCTTGTGGCAGCATTTACTGCCAGTGGCAGTCGTTACGCCATCGTTTTTCCATGGTATTTTGCGCCGATTATCCCAGCGAGCTCCCTGCTGTCCGCTGCCGGACTCCACTCCGCCTTCCTGGCAACATGCCGTCGATTTGGAAAGGCGAATTACCTTGGATATCTCTACGCGATAGCGACTACGCTCTGGCTGGCGACATCGCTCCCACCCCTTTCCATCGACGCCCAAAGGCTCGCGGAAAACGAAAGAGGACGGGAGCGAGTGTACGCGACGGCAGCGATGTGGGCGGGGACACACCAAGGACACGACGTCACGATTGCATCAAACGAAATCGGAGCCATCGGATTCTTCCTCCCGCGCGAAGCACGTGTTCTCGATCTGTTTGGATTGCTCAGCACGCGGAAAACGCTCGGCGTCCCTTACCTGAGTCGCATAAGAGATGAGTCTCCCGACTGCGTTTTCACCAGGGACATGTTTTCCTATAAGAATGAAATTGCCCTCGCGCTTCCTGACACCTACAAATGGTTCTTGTTCAGGGACCTCGACATTGGAATACGATCTGATCTCGTTGACTCTCTCGAGCCTTGCCTTCCCGACTTAGAACGGATTTATGAATCAATAGACATGAGGTATCGCAACCCCGACTCTTTGCGTCCCGAATAAGTCGCCCTCCTCATCGACGACACCGACGCGGAACGACGCAAATGCCTACGGTGTGCGACGCTCGATCGCCCCCTGATGGCTATGGAGTCAGGTAGGGCCGTCGCCTGCGGCTCAGTGGCCACAATTCACCATCTATCCCCTCGGCAACGATGCTCTACATCACCATTCCCACCTACAATCGGGCGGCGCCACTCAAAAGGACGCTCGAGATCATCCTGCCCCAGTTGCACGAGCACGCCCAGTGCGTGGTGCTCGACAACTGCTCCACCGATGCGACGCCCGATGTCATCGCCGAAGCGCAACGTCAGTCGCCTTACCTGCGCACCATTCGGCACGGAGTCAACGTCGGTGGAGGAGCAAACTTTCTCCGCTGCTTCGAGGTCGCCCCGACGGGCTGGATTTGGCTGCTCTCCGACGACGACGCCCCTCATCGCGACGCGATCGCCACGATCGAGGAGGAGATCTCCCGGCACCCCGACGCGTGTTATATCAACTTCGCGACCATCAGGCGCCCTCCGGCCAAGCCCTTCCATCGCCCGTCAACCACGGTGTCCATTGGCATCGATGGCTTGGTGGAAGCGCTCGATCACTTCGGCAATCTGTTGTTCATCACGGCCGGAGTTCACAATCTCGAACACAACCGGCCGTCACTCCGGCTTGCCGCCCTCGAGATCGCGTCCCACGCAGTCCATGTCGCCATCACACTCAACACTCTCGCCCTGAATCCATCGCTCCGCACCGTCCAATCATCGGGCATCATCGCCGATCTCGACGGCCCGGCCGGCTGGAACCCCGATGCCGTGACAACAGGGCTTCTCCGGTTGCTGCCGCTGATCCCGGATCTCAGGACGCGGCGGCTGTTCGCGGATAAATTGTTTGAAATGTTTCCCCCGGGTACCCACCAGGGCACGTATCGACACCTCTTGTCCGGGATGCGAACGAGCGACACGATGCTTTCCAACGACATCGAGAGGTATGGCTTTCTGGCGGCGACGATCCATCGGTACCAAGTGCCAGCGATGGCCGCGATCCTCTGCCAGGCCGTCGCTCCCTATGGCCCGCGGGCAGCCCTCCGGTGGATTCACTCCCTGGCGCGCGGCGGGCGAAGCAGGAATCGCTCTTCCCAGCCGGAGTCGGAGCCCCACAAATCAGTCATCGAACAACTTCGCACCAACGATCGCCACTGACGAGCAACTCGCTCCCGAACCGTTCTTCGGTGGCGATCGCGACGTCCGGCCGCTATGCCCCGGTGGCCGGGGCGTGCGTTCGTCCCGGACTGAGACGCATCGATCCCGCTAGAATCCCTCTTCACCGAAGCCCAAATCCGATCGGCCGCTCCGGCCCGCGCGGGTCGTGGACGACTCGATGACCGAACTCACGCCACGCAATGTCTCACTCAAAATACCGGCTCGACATTGACGGCTTGCGGGCTCTCGCTGTGCTTGCCGTGGTTTTCTATCACTGCGGCATCGGCCTCCCGGGCGGGTTTGTCGGCGTCGATGTTTTTTTCGTGATCTCCGGTTACCTGATCACATCGATCATCTCCGCCGATTTGGATCGCGGCAGCTTCTCGCTGATCTCGTTTTGGGATCGTCGCATCCGCCGGATCTGGCCGGCCTCGGTGGTGGTCACCGTCTTCACCCTGATTGCCGGTTGGTTCCTGCTCGTTCCGTTGGATTATGCCAGGACCGCCGGTGACGCCTTCGCGCAGGCGACGATGTGGGCGAACATCCGCTTCTGGCTGAGGCTCGACTACTTCGCGGAGGCGATCGATCTTGTCCCCTTGCTCCACATGTGGTCTCTGGCCGTCGAGGAGCAGTTTTATCTCCTCCTGCCGTTGATCCTGGGTGCACTCCATCGCTTTGGGAGACGCGCCACCCTGTTCGCCATCCTCGCGATGACCATCGGGAGCTTTGTCAGCGCCGTCGTGCTGGTGCCGAAATATCCGATGGCGGCGTTTTTTCTCCTCCCCTCCAGGATGTGGGAATTGCTCGTCGGCTGCGCACTCGCCCTGGCTTCCCTGCCGAGGCTGGGCCCGCGATCGATCGGATGGCTGGAAGCAGCAGGGATTATGAGTGTGGTGGCTCCGTTTTTCGTCTATGACAAGACGACCCCGTTCCCGGGCGCTGCAGCGCTCTTCCCTTGCCTCGGTACCGCCGCCTTGATCGCCGTCGGCGCGCAGAAGCAAGGCTTTCTGCAGCGATTCCTCGGGGGGGAGCCGCTTCGATCTGTGGGACTGGCCTCCTATTCCATCTACCTCTGGCATTGGCCGTTGCTTGCCTTCGCGAGGCAGATGTTCGGCCTCGAGCTCCCCGCCGTCGTTCTGGCAGGCGTCCTCGCCTTGACCGCGATCCTGTCCTGGATGTCGTACCAGTTCGTCGAGACGCCATGCCGCCGGCTCGCGAGCGTCTCCGGACGACGAACCGTCGTTGTCGGATCGCTGGCCGCGACGATGGCGATCCTCGTGGCTTCGCTCGTGATCAACAGGACGGCCGGTGTGCCGAAAAGATACCGCCCGGAAACAGTCGCCTCGCTCGAAGCCGACGGGGTCTGTCGCACGTGGCGTTACGACGAGAATCGACTCGACGCCTTCAAACCGACCGACGCGCTCATGCCGATCGGCGCCGCTCGAGAAGACTCAACGGCCCCATGCTTCCTGTTCCTCGGCGACAGTCATGGCATGGCGATGAGTCCCGCGGTCGACTCGAGTGCCCGCGAGATCGGAATCGCGGGGGAAGCGCTGCTCGTCTCGGCCTGGATGCCGCTTCCTGGCCTGTGGATCCCAGGGGAAAACCGGGTGTTTGACGCGGTGTCGCTAAGGCACAAGGTCGTTGACTGGATCGGTCACCACCGGCCTCGACATGTGATCATCTGTTGCCGGTGGTCTGCCTTTCTTGCCAAGATCCATCCGGATACCATTCCCATCCATCTTTCGCTCGAGGGGACTCCCTCAACGACTGACGCTGAAGCTGGCGAAGCTTTTTCGCAGGGCGTTGCCAACCTCCTCGAGGCCTGCGAATCGGTCGGCGCCACCCTTTGGTTTCTGGGCGAGGTTCCCTATCAGCCTTTCACTCCCTGGCAACGGATCAACGGGGCTCGATTAGCCGAAGCAGACGGGCGTTGCTACGGCGTCACCGATCGACTCCAGCACGGGGTCGTCCATCGGCTCGTCAACGATCGACTCCGGTTCGAATCGAATCGGGCCTTCCGCTTCCTCGATCTCGCCGAGCCGTTTTTCGATGAAACGGGGAGGTCGATCACCGGCGCTGCGGGAAAGATGTGGTACGCCGACGACGATCACGTCAGTCCGGATGGCGCCGAGGCGGTGATTCGACCGTATATCCGCTCCATGATGCAGACGATCGCCGAGGGATGTGGATCCGAGTGAATCGCCGGGTAGGCCTGCTCCGAATGATCGGACCACTGAGCGATCGGCGTGGCCGAGAATGATCGTCGTCGGGCCGTTTCGGGCGCCTGGGTCTTTATTAAGGCGTACCCCCGCCCTCACTCAGCCGGGAACACCAGCGCGTTTTCGAGATCCATGCCGCACACGCGGCTGTTTTCCCGCATCAGAATCGCACTGAACCCTCATATCGGCTGATACAACCCCAAGCCGGTCAAGTGCGACCTCCAAGAAGTAACTCCAAAACCGAAACAACCTGCTGAGGTTCATACCCATAAAGCGATTGCAACTCAGAAACGATTTCTTCCATATAACCGAAGCTAAAGACGAGAACGAGGTCGGCGCGTCGCTTACCGAGTTCCTCGATGCCAAAAACTGGAAGATGCGTCTTTGGCGCAAAGACGTCGATCGCCTTTGGATTTTTATCAACCATGTAGCTCAATATCTCGCAATTGCTCAACGCCGCCGTCGTCATCACACCACGGCCGCCGGCCCCATACGCGACAATTGTCTTGTCCTGATTTACCGACAGCCATGCATCGACATTCGCGATCGCGCCCCGAACGTTTTTTTGAATCGCGCTCAATGCAGCCAACTCTTGAGAAACACGAACAGCACTGACCCGAGGATTCGTCCTCTTTCGAGCGACAACCAGCAGAGAATTACCTCGCTTCACCGAGTCATCCAACAGCGAGTACGTCTCAACTTCAAAACCATTGCGCCCGAGCACATCGGCCATCGTGCGTTCGTTCAAGTACGTGTAGTGCTCGTGTTCGAACAAACAGAACTCACTTCGCTTTCCAATAAGATCGAGGTCATGCACTTCAATAACGAGCAAGCCCTCGTCCCGCAGCATCGAGTGAATCACCTTCAGCACTTCCACCGGACGGGGAATATGGTCGAAGGTATAACTGGTTACGACAGCATCAATCTGCCCAACCTGCCGTTCGACCTCAGCACACACGCTTTCTCCAAAAAACCCTTGAATCGTGTACACACCATGCTGATTGGCAAAATCGGAGAGCTTGCTCGAGGGCTCGACGCCCACAACCTTACATCCGAGTTTCTGAAACTCCATTAACTGCTCGCCGGAGCCACTTCCGATCTCCAAAACAGCCGGAGGCCCAGTGCGTGTCACCATGCGGCTCACGACACCTTGAGCCAAGCCCTCCATAAAACGCATCGCGAATGGAGAGGACTGAACCGTATAGGTGTAATCGCGATAGTAGTCGCCCATCTCGGTATCAGAAGCGTTTTGCGCCGCCCCGCACTCTTCGCAGGCGACGATGCTGATATCTGCAACAAATTCCTTGCCGAGTCTTTCCTGAGTAACAAACTCATCTGTGAAAGGCATGCTCGGAAGGAGAATCACGGGCCTGAGCGACGCCCCACCACACAACCTGCAGCTTGATACATGGTGCTGATCAATCATCGACGCTTCCTCTCGATTATTTTCGACGAACTCGTTAACAACGAGTCACGAACGTGTGTTTAATTACTACCCGCGTCCACGCTGCTGGAATCGCCGGCGAACTCAGATTACGTCGTTCACGGTGCGAACAATCGCGGCGGCGTCTAGGCCTCCAATTCGCCTGAGAGCGGCCTGCGACCCCGATTCCATACACAGCGACTGCGGCACGCACAGGGAGCGCAGGTCCCTGTGTCCACCGAGCAGCGACCGAAGCATCTCCCCGACTCCACCCGCGGCCACGTGCTCCTCGAGCGTCACGACGCGTCGGTATTCACGCAGCACACCAACGTCGATCGCCTCGGCTGGCGATAACCTCGTCAACGAAAAGACGTCCACCGGAACTCCGGCCTCACGAAGCTGTGCGGAAGCGGCCACGGCTTCCGCCAGCACCGGACCGGTGCCCACAATCGCCACATCGCCCGACTGGTCGACAATCTTACATGGCCCCGCGAAAGACGCCTCGCATCCATGAACAACGGGCTCTCCCGCCTTGCCGATCCTCAAATAGGACGGAGAAGGATTCTCAGACAACCATCGAACGCAGGTGCGGGCCTCTCCTGGATCGGCGGGGGATAAGATCGTCATGAAAGGGAGCCCACGCAGGCAGGCTATATCCTGGACGCAGTGGTGCGAATACCCCTGATTGCCATAGGACATTCCAGCCCCCACGGCCACCACGGTGACGGGCAGGCGGTGGTAGCAGACATCGTTGCGGATCTGCTCGAGGCACCTCAGCGTCGGAAAATTGCCGATGCTGTAGGTGAACACGTGATAACCCTCGGACGCCAAGCCAGCAGCGACACCCGTCATGTTCTGCTCTGCCACACCCGCGTTCAGAAAACGATCCGGAAACTCAGCGGCGAAGGGCTCGACGACCGAGTATCCGAGATCCCCCACGACGAGAAATATCCTGGTATTCCTTCTCGCTTCAACGAGCAGTTGCTCGATAAATGCCGTCCTCATTCGCCCCTCCCCAGTTGCCGGAGGACTTCGCTCAACTGCTCTGCCGTGCGGGGGGGTGAGTAATGGTATTTCAGCTGATGCTCCATGAAATCCACACCCTTCCCTTTCACCGTATGCGCGACGACAGCGAGCGGCGGAGCATCTGGATCACGAGCAACCAACAACGCTTCGCGAATCTGTGAAGTGTCGTGGCCATCGATTTCGGCAACCTCCCAGCGGAAAGCGCGAAACTTATCCGCGAGTGGATGCAGATCGAGAACGTCTGCCACGCTACCAAAACTCTGGATTTTATTATAATCGATGATTGCGGTGAGACGCCCTAGGCGATGGTGCCCGGCAAATAAGATTGCCTCCCAATTACTCCCCTCGTCCAACTCCCCGTCCGACAGCACCACATACGTACGCCACAGTTCCCCCTGACGCTTTGCTGCCAGTGCCTTACCGCAACCGAAGGGAAGGCCATGCCCCAGCGAGCCCGTCGAAAACTCCACCCCGGGAACCTTATGGCTTACATGCGTCAGGAAACGTGATCCATCCTTGCCATACTGCTCGAGCTCGTGGACTGGAAAATAATCCATTTCCGCAAGAATCGCGTACAGCACCGCCGTGGAGTGCCCCTTGCTCAGGATCACACGATCTCGCGCAGGCCAAAGCGGATCGTGAGGCTTGTGATTCAAAACATCGCCGTAGAGGACGGCCAGAAGATCTGCCATCGAAAAACAACCACCAATGTGGGACGAATTCGCAGCATAGACCATGTTTGCAGCGTGGGACCGCGCCCGTGCTGCCAACTGCTTTGCAGACATACGCATTTCCTGGCTCACAGAAACTCCAACTGATCGCCACAGGCAACAATGAGGCCGGAGAATCCGATCCGCTCGCGGAGTTGAAGCACGATCTCCTCGCGATACGCCACAGCCACGAGAATGACTGCGTCGACGGTCGTGAAATCCACCGATTCCGGTAGCTTGATCACCAGATGACTGACCGGCATGAACTTGCCAGCCTTGAGAGGATCCGAGTCTACGACGCACTCGATGCCCGAAAGGTCCATCTCCGCAATGGCTGCGATACTTTTGTATCCCGCACCCCAGAAAACCAATTTCTTGCCGTCAACCAACTGGCCCGCGGTCCACTGCCGCAACTGCGGCATGCAGCCAAAGAAGGAGTCCCCTGCCGGAACGGAACACACGGCCTCGGATGGCGTCACGGAGGCAACCAGAAATTGCCCGTCGAGTCTTCGCTCGATCTTGAGTACGTCAAGGCCAGCCAACTCGCAGCACATCCGCAGCGTACGTGCATTGAAATAATTCAGGTGATCCCCGAAAAAATCGTAGAAACGCCTACCTTCGGTTATTTTTTCAAGTGACGGCACTTCGATGACACCGACGCCCTTGACGCTCAAGGCTTCCCGAAGTGTTTTCAGAAAACTCACCGGACTATCAAGGTGCTCGAGCACCTGGAGGCATGTAAAGCCGCCGAGGCTCAAGCCCTCCAGCGACTCCGCGCGGACGTAATCATGAATTACCTTGTAGCCAGAGGACCTTGCGATTTTAACCAAGGATCCCGACGGCTCGATCCCGATCGTATCCACGCCGCGTTCTGAAAGCAGTTTCAGAAAGTCTCCGCCGCCGCAGCCGACATCCAAAACCGGCAGCGCCGGTCTCGAGAGCGACTGCGTGAAATCTGCGGCCAACTGCTCCCGATAATCCCGGAGTGTCTTGATATGCATCCACGACAGAGCGTAATCATCGTAATCTACCGCCTGGTTCGTGACTTCAACCTGGACGAGGCCGCACGACCGACATCTCAAAACCGGTAGCCGTATGGGGCTGTCATTTTGCAGATTATCGGCCCCAAGAAGTCGGGATATATTGCGGGGCGAACGCTGTAATTCAAACCAGATTTCGAGCGCATGCTGCCCGCAGAGCCGGCAGCCTCGGGTCGTTGATGGTGGTGCGTCGACCAATGAAGTCACTACCTTAGACAGCGTTTTTATTCGAACCAAACCAGCGAGTCGTTTCGGCGAGGCCGTCGCTGAGGGATATCTCCGGAGACCACCCCGATGTTGCCCTGAGTTTTTCGATGTTTGCTTCGAGGTGCATCACCTGATCAGGGCGATAGGCAACCTCTCCGAATCCCAACTCGAGCTTTGGGTCGATCTTGTCTCGCACCGTTTCAATAAGTGCTCGTAATGAGACTGCCTTGCCGGATCCAAGGTTGTAGATGCCGTTGATCCGCGCGGCGGCCGCCGCGATAAAGGCAGCAGCGGCATCGTCGACGTAAAGATAATCCCACTGCTGCTCGCCGAGTGTGAGCGGGGGCCGCTCACCTGCGCTGAGTTTTCGGATGAGCGAGGGGAGCATCCAGTCTGGATTGTCGTCGGGGCCGTAGGTCGAGAAGATGCGCAGCCATGCGTGTCGCACGCCCTCCAATTCGCAGATGCGTTCTGACAAGAAGCAGGACGAGAGTTTAGCAGCCCCATACAGCGTCGTTGGGGCGGGGCATTCCGTTTCCGCTATTTGAGAATCCTTCTTGCCGTACTCCGCCTGGCTGCCGGCACCCACGAATTGCTCCACACCGCATGCAACGCACATCTGGGCCAACTCGACGGTGAACGCTACGTTGCCCGACTGCAACGCCGCATCATTTCGATCGACATTACTGACCCCCCCCCAACCAAGATGAAAAACGGTGTCCGGTGCCCACTCGAGGAGGGAATCGCGAAGCGACTCCGTTGTGCCCTTGGCGCGTTCAATGAACCGCAGCTTGTCTGCGATCGCTGCCAATCTCCGGCCCGGCGTTTTCCCGCTCTGCAGCACTGCCACGCTGATGTTTTGGGCGACGAGCCTCTTCACCAGAGCAGCTCCGATGAAGCCAGAGGCGCCGGTGACAAAGACTCGCTTCACACGAAATCCCCTTGCGACGGAAGTTGGCGAATTCGGTTTCGTGCTGTGTCCATCAGATTTGTTTTCGAATCAGAGCCTAGCGGACACGGATGAAAGACGCGCGTGGTCGATGAACCGTGAAAGATTTGCGACGGACGGTCAGGAAACGACGGCCCAGACTACGCCACGCCCGCGGGCATCGATCTCATAAGCCCGGATGTCTTGGAGCGTCCTGGCGGCTACGGCGGATGCCAAGCCCGAGTCGCGAAGATCGCGGTACCAGGCGACGGTGACGTCGATCGTGCGATCGAAGGCCCATGTCGGCCGCCAGCCGAGGAGGGCCTCGGCCTTGGCGTTGTCGAGATGGAGGAGCGTGGCTTCGTGGACGGCGTGGGGATCGCTGAGATCCTCCCAACGCCCCGACCACGCCCTGCACACCGCCTCAACGAGATCGCGGACGGGGCGGTTTGACTCCCGATCGGGCCCGATGTTGAAGGCCGATTCGAGGCGGGCATCGGCGGGCTGGTGGGCCAGCGCTGCGGCCAGCGACAGATAGCCAGCCAACGGCTCGAGAACATGCTGCCAAGGGCGCGTGGCGGCGGGATTGCGCACCTTGATCGACTCGCCCCGCGACAGCGCCCGCATGCAATCGGGAACGATTCTGTCCTCCGCCCAGTCGCCCCCGCCGACGACATTGCCAGCACGGGCCGACGCGATCCGCACTCTGTTATCAGGCCCGTGGAAGAACGATCGCCGCCACGACGCCACGGCGATCTCCGCCGCCGCCTTGCTCGAGCTGTAGGGATCGTGTCCGCCGAGGGGATCGGTCTCGCGGTAGCCCCACAGCCACTCGCGATTCTCGTAGCACTTGTCGGTTGTCACACAGACAGCCGCGCAGGGCTTGTCGAGGCGACGCAGCGCCTCCATGACATGGATCGTGCCGAGGACGTTCGTGCTCCAGGTTTCCACCGGCTCGCGGTAGGACTTCCGCACGAGGGGCTGGGCTGCCATGTGGAAGAGGAAATCGGGCTCCGCCGCGGCGAGCACGCGCGAGACCGTCTCCTGCGAGCGGATGTCACCGACAACATGCGTGAGTCGGTCGGCGAGACCGAGTTGATTGAAGAGCGACGGTGTCGTATCGGGCTCGAGCGCCAGCCCCGTGACCTTCGCCCCGAGCGACAGGAGCCATTCACTCAGCCACGAGCCCTTGAAACCGGTGTGGCCCGTGACCACGACCCGCTTGCCCGCGAAGCTTCCGGCGAATGGTGGCTGGATGACGCTCACGTCCACGCCTTCCAGGGGGCTTTGCCGGAATCCCAGAGGTTCTCGAGGAGAACCCTGTCGCGGAGCGTATCCATCGGCTGCCAGAAGCCGGTGTGATCAAAGGCCATGAGTTGGCCATCGGTGGCCAACGACATCATCGGCTTGGCCTCCCACATCGTGGAATCCCCCTCGATCCGCTCGAGGACCTGCGGCGAGAGGACAAAGAACCCGCCGTTGATGACGCCGCCGTCACCCGGTGGCTTCTCGGCAAAGCCCCTGACCATGGCGCCGTCGCGTTCAAGCGCCCCGTAACGCCCCGGGGGGGCCACGGACGTCACCGTGGCCAGCTTGCCATGCCCCCGATGGAAGGCAATCAGCGCCGTGATGTCGACATCGCCCACACCGTCGCCATACGTGAAGCAGAAGGCCTCCTCATTGCGGATGTGATCGGCCACCCGCTTGAGCCTCCCGCCGGTCATGGTCGATTCGCCGGTGTCGACGAGCGTCACCTTCCAGGGCTCCGCCTTCCGCTCGTGGACGGTCATCGTGTTGAAGGCGATGTCGAAGGTGACGTCCGACATGTGGAGGAAGTAGTTGGCGAAGTACTCCTTGATCAAATAGCCCTTGTAGCCGCAGCAGATCACGAAGTCGTTCACGCCATGGGCGGAATAGAGCTTCATGATGTGCCAGAGGATCGGCCGGCCGCCGATCTCGATCATCGGCTTCGGCTTGAGGTGCGTTTCCTCCGAGATCCGCGTTCCCAGGCCGCCAGCGAGAATGACTGCTTTCATAGGGGAACAGGGCCGGGAGAGGAAGGGAACAGCGGCACGTGCCAACGCCAAGACCCCAGTTCTTCCCCAACGCCGTTCGGGCGGGAGGGCGATCTGCGATAGCAAGGGCACTGGCTGAAAATATACCGGCCCACCAGTCCGCTGCTAGCACCCGTATGCAAGCCGCCGAGTTCTTTCGCTTCCCCGCAACGCCTGACCGCACGACCACGCCCGATCGAGACGTCCATCCTGCCCCCAGTCTGCCCGCCCTCTTGCGGGGCAGGCTGGTCGCCCCCTCCCCCGGGACGCTACCGTAGGAAGCCCCTCGGACAACGCCCCCTGAATTTCCCCTGCCCCGCTCGATCCACCCCCGCACCCTGGAGCCCCCCCAATGCCCCTGCTCGTCGTCGGAAGCGTCGCCCTCGATTGCGTCGAGACCACCACGGACCAGCGCGACGACATCCTCGGCGGCTCGGCCGTCTACTTCTCCTACGCCGCCAGATTTTTTTCGCCGGTGCGGATGATCGGCGCCGTCGGCGAGGATTGGCCCCGCGAGCACACCCGGCTCCTCGAAGACCGCGGCATCGACACCTCCGGGCTGCAGACGATTCCCGGCGGCAAGACCTTCCGGTGGCGCGGCCGCTACCTCCCCAACATGAACGACCGCGAGACCCTCGAGGTCCATCTCAACGTCCTCGAGCAGTTCCGCCCGCAACTCAACAACACCCACCGCGACTGCCGCTTCCTGTTCCTCGGCAACGCCTCGCCGGTCGTTCAACTCGACGTCCTCAATCAGGCCAAGGGGGCCGTGCTGACGGTCGCCGACACGATGGACCTGTGGATCAACATCCAGCGGGACGAGCTCGGGCAACTCCTCCAGCGGATTGACGGCCTCGTGCTCAACGACTCCGAGGCAAAGCTCCTAGCCGACGACGAGAATCTCGTCCGCGCCGGTCAGGCCGTCTTGAAGATGGGGCCGAAGTTCGTCGTCGTGAAAAAGGGGGAGCATGGGGCGATGTTCTTCAGCGAGCACGAGATGTACGTGCTGCCGGCCTACCCCACCGCCCGGGTCGTCGACCCCACCGGCGCCGGCGACAGCTTCGCCGGAGGGATGATGGGACACCTAGCCGCCCTCGGCCGCTTCGATCCCCAGGCCCTCAAAGAGGCCCTCGCCTACGGCGTCGTCACCGCCAGCTACACCGTCGAGGACTTCAGCCTCGACCGTCTGACCGCCATCGACCGGGCCGATCTCGACCGCCGGCTCGCCGAATACCGGCAAATGCTGATGTTTTAGGCCGTTCATCCCCGGCAACCGCGGCCGAGGGAGGCGTTTTGAGGAACCTGAACGGCTGTTCAGAAAAAGTACTTGCCTCGCCGGGCCGACACCGATACTATACCCGTGTTCAGTGTTCGTTTCCGTGGCGAACCGCTCGATTCATGGTGGCGACGCAACCACCCCGGGCGCCCTGCCGCGGAACCGGGCCCGTCGACGACGGGCCGGCAACGAACGATCGGCTCCGTCTCGGCGGGCCGAACGGTCACTCGGGCTCGCCCGGCGTGGGCCCGATCATGCGGGAGGCTCGCCATGGTGGTCGCGGAAGCATCGGTTCTTGAAGAAATCGCGGGTGGAATGGCTGATGGGCAGGGTGCCGGCGCGAGCGCCGGACCTGTCGTTGGCTCACGGCCCCGCCCAGAAACGGCAATCAAGGGAGCGAACGGACGGATGGCAAAATCGAGCAAGTCGGAGCCGAGGCGATCGGCGGCGGATTCCAAGAAGAAGCGTGGGGGGAAGAGCTCCACGAACTTCCTCGACAACAATCCGCTCCTGAAAAACACCCTGATGCAGATCGAGAAGGAGTTTGGCGAGGGGTCGATCATGCCCCTCGACTCCGACTCCCAGGTGCCGATCGAGGGGATTTCGAGCGGCAGCCTCTCCGTCGACCTGGCCCTCGGCGGCAAGGGCTTCCCCCGCGGCCGGATTATTGAGGTCTTCGGGCCGGAATCGAGCGGCAAGACAACGATCGCCCTCCATGCCGTGGCCGCCGCACAGAAGAACGGCGGGATCGCCGCTTTCATTGACGCGGAGCACGCCCTCGACCCGAGCTGGGCCAAGAAGCTGGGAATCGCCCTCGAGCGGCTCCTCGTCAGCCAGCCGACCAGCGGTGAGGAGGCGATGCAAATCACTGAATTGCTGATCAAATCGAACGCCGTCGACATCATCGTCATCGACTCCGTGGCGGCCCTCGTGCCCCAGAAGGAGCTCGACGGCGAGATCGGCGATTCGTTTGTCGGCCTCCAGGCCAGGCTCATGAGCCAGTCGATGCGGAAGCTCACCGGCGCCATCGCCAAGAGCAAGACGACCGTGATCTTCATCAACCAG
>CALQRA010000051.1 GCA_943332855.1 Candidatus Kuenenia stuttgartensis | reverse complement strand
TCTGATCCGCGGACGCTGCTCTGGAAAGGACAGATGGCCATCGACAGCGGGGACGTCGTGGCCGGCATCGGTGCGATCGTCTCGGCGTACGATGCAGCGCCCGATGCGGTTCCCGAGTCGGTCGTCGGCGATGCCCTCCGCGCCGCGCTCGATCGGGATTTCAACGCCGCAATTCCGATCTGGAAAGCCCACGTGGCCAAGGCACCGCGTGCCGCCGCGGATCGATCGATGCTCCGCACCATCGTCGACGGCCATCTCCGTGGCGGGGATCTTCCGTCGGCCTGGGGCGCGTTCCGGCGCTGCCTCGATCTCCCCCGGGGCATGTCCGCAGACGCCGATGTGGCCTTTGTCAGCGACCGGGCCGATCCGCTCGTCTCGGTCTCGGAGGCGCGCTGGGTGGAGGGGCGTCTGCAGCAATTCCTCGCCGCCTCGCCAGCGGATCTGCGCCTGGAGATCGATACGTTTGTCGCGGCGCAACTCGCGGCGGCCGAGGCGCTGCTGCCGGTGCCCGAACGGGTCGACCGGCTGACGGCTCTGGCGGAGTGGTTCACCGGTCATCCCGCGGGGGGCCGGGCGCGGGAGTCGCTCGTGAAGGCCCTCGGCGAGATGATCACCGTCACCGGCGCTGCGACCGATGCCGGTCGAGATCTGGCGGTGCGGCGGGATCTCCTCCTCGGAGTGCGCCGCGAGCGAGCGCCGGCCGCGGAACCGCTCGGCGCGGGCGACACGGCGTGGCCGTTCGGCCGCGTGGTTGAGCGGCGCGGGGCCGCCGGGCGGGGAGGCAATGACGACGGCGGGAGGATGACCAGGGTGATGCCGATTCCCGTCGACGGCGACCCAAGCGCCGCTTTCCCCGGGCTGCGCCTCGGCTACGACATGCAGCAACCGGGGCTCCTCGCCACCGACAGCCATGGCCGGCGGATCGGCGAGCCGTTCGGGTTCGACGTTCCCGGGAGGTTCGACGGGTGGGCCGGTTTCCAGGCGATGGGCGCCGAGGCATCGACCGTCGGCCGGATCGTGGTGGTCCGCTCCGGACCGCTCGTTGCCGGATTCGAATTGTCGGCGACACCCGGCCAGAAACACCGCCGTCTGTGGTTGCTCAACGACACCTCCGGGGCGGTGAACGAGATCCCGATGCCGTTTCTGGGGCGCGGCGTGGGGGGGCGGATCGGTCGTCTCGGCAACGTGCCGCTCGGCCTGCGGATCTCCGAACCGGAGGAGACCGCCCAGATGATGTCGGTTCAGGGGGGGCAGGCCCGTGCGCGGGGCGTGCCCGTGCTTGTCAACACCTCACTTGAGCTCCATGACCCGGTCTCGGGGCGCCTGCTGTGGGAGCGCCACCGACTGCCGGCGGCCGGGGAGGTCATCGGCGACGACGACTACGTCTGCGTCGTCCCGGCCAGCGGGCGCGACGCGGCGGTGGTGTCGATGGTCGATGGAAGGCTGGTGCGCGTCGCGGAACTGCCGCGGCGCGATCGCCGGCTCCTGACGTGCGGGAGGCGGGTCGTCGTCCTCGCCGACGGTGACGAGGCGGGCGCCGCGAAGGGGCGCGCGGAGGGGGGATTGCAACCGGCCACGCTCCTCCTTCTCGACCCGGTGACGATGACGAGCGTGGCGATGGGGACGTTCGCGCCCGAGGCGCGGGCGACGTGGGCCGGCCCCGGGGCGCTGGCCGTCGTCGAGCCCTCCGGCATGCTCACCGTCCTCGATCTGGTCTCCGGCGCCGTCCGGTTCCGCACCACGCTCCCCGACATGCCGCGCGGGCTCGAGCAGGTTCGGGTCGTTCCCTGGGAGGATCGTCTCCTCGTTTTCGTAGGACGGCAGGAAACCGCCGAGGAGCGGAAGCTCATGGAGAAGGTGGGCATGATCACCAATCTCCCCCAACAGGCCTCGTCCCGGGATGTCAGCCAACCAGCGACGGGAACGCTGTGGGCCGTCGGGCGGACGGATGGCACCGTTCTCTGGCCCGTCCCCGCCACCGTCCTGCGGCACTGCCTCAATCCCGATCAGCCGGAGTCGCTCCCGGTGCTCCTCTTCGCCCGGCAGATCGCGCCGGCGCGGGGCGGTGAAAGGACGCGGCTGGGGATCCTCTGCATCGACAAGCGCACCGGCCAGGCGCTGTGCGTCGACGACAAGATCGCCGCCCAGCAGCACATGCTCTTCGGGTGCGACATGGTGGGCGATCCCGCCGCTCACACCGTCACGATCGGCCGGGGAGCGGCGGAAGGTGGTGACGTCGTCCTCGATTTCACCGGGCAGCCAACCGCTCCCCGCCCGCCCTTCCAGGCGGCCGGCCGGCAGCCGGCGTCCCGGGATGTTCTCCAGGAACTGGAATATTGGTTTGAGAAAGCCCTCCTCTTGCCGTTACCGTTCTGATCCCTGCCGCGGTCCGTTCCCCACCTCCGCCCACCGCACCCCGAGGCCCGTCATGGATCCGCTTCAGTCACCCCGTCATCAGTCGGCGCCCCCCGGGGGGAAACCGAGCGGCAGGGTCTGGGCCCCCCTCGTGGCCCTCCTCCTCGCCCTCGCCGCGCCGGGGACGCTGCGGGGCGCCGAGGACGATCCGCCGGCGGGGGGAGGGGGCGATCGGTCGGCCCGGGAGAAGGTCATCGCCCGCGGGCTCGATTGGCTCGTGAAGAAGCAGTCGCGCCGGGGAAGCTGGGCGGCGAACGAGGGGCGTTACCCGACGGCGATGACAGCGCTGGCGGGGACGGCGATGCTCATGGAGGGGTCGACGACGACGCAGGGCCGGTATGCCGAGCCGATCCGGCAGGCGGTCGACTATCTCGTCAGCCGCTCCCGCACCAACGGGCTCATCGGTGATCCCAAGGGGGATGACCGCTACACCTACGGGCACGGATTCTCGATGCTCTTCCTCTCCCAGGTGCTCGGGGAGGAGGAAGACGAACGGCGCCGTGAAGAGCTCGTCCGCGTGCTCGCCAAGGCGGTCGAGTTCTCGGGGCGGGCCCAGACCCCCGACGGCGGATGGGGGTATGTCAGCGCCAAGGACGGGAACAATTTCGACGAGGGATCGACGACGATCACCCAAGTCCAGGGGCTGCGCGGCTGTCGCAACGCCGGCATCCCGGTCCCCCGCGAGATCATTGACAAGGCGATCGGCTACATCCACAAGTGCACGATGCCGGACGGGGGCGTGCAGTACAGTTCCAAGGGGGGCGGGGGAAGGCCGGCGATCTCGGCGGCGGCGATCGCCTGTCTGTTCAACGCCGGCGAATATGACGACACGCACGTCCCCCGGATGCTCGACTACGCCGAACGGCACTTGGGGAACATCGCCAATAACGGCTTCGGTCACTGGCACTACGCCCACTTCTACTACGCCCAAGTGGTGTACCGCGAGGGGGGGAAGAAGTGGACGACGTACCGCGATCAGATCGACAAACGTCTCGTTTCTGAGGCGACGGAGGACCGCGAGGGACTCCACTGGCCGCAGGGCTACATCGGGCCGGTCTACACCTCCGCCACGAATCTGACGATCCTCCAACTGGACAAGGGGACGTTGCCGATCTACCAACGTTGATCGGAGAGGGTTGAACGCTCCCCCTCCCTCCTGCGTATGCTCCCGGCCGGGCCGGGGCCCGCCTCGCATCCCGTTTCCCCCCTTGCCTCCGTCCGCCGTCGCCACCCCGGAGTCTTCCATGCCCCCGTCCGACCATTCCTCCGCCGGTTCCGGGTCTCAGAGTGTGGAGCGACTCCCCGGCACCACCGCCGTCGAGCGGCTCCACGAGGCCCATGACCGGATCGTCGCCCAACTCTCGCGGGTGATCGTCGGGCAGCACCGGGTCGTCGAGGAGTTGCTCATCTCGCTCTTCAGCCGGGGGCACTGTCTCCTCGAGGGGGTGCCGGGGCTTGCCAAGACGCTGTTGGTGAGCACGCTCGCCAAGAGCCTCGACCTCTCCTTCAGCCGCGTGCAGTTCACCCCCGACCTCATGCCCTCCGACATCATCGGCACCGATGTCCTCGAGGAGGACAAGACAACCGGCACCCGTCAGGTGCGGTTCCTCGAAGGGCCGCTGTTCGCCAACGTCGTCCTCGCCGATGAGATCAATCGCACGCCCCCCAAGACCCAGGCAGCGCTCCTCGAGGCGATGCAGGAGCGGCAGGTGAGCGTCGGGCGCGTCCGGCACCGGCTCGTCGATCCGTTCTTCGTGCTCGCCACGCAAAACCCGATCGAGCAGGAGGGGACCTACCCTCTCCCCGAGGCGCAGCAGGATCGGTTCATGTTTAAGGTCTTTGTCCGCTATCCGACGTTCGACGAGGAGTTTGAGATCGCCCGGCGCACGACCGGCACGCCGGTGGAGGAGCCCCGCCCGGTGCTTTCGGCCGAGGACATCCTCACGCTCCAGCGGAGCGTGCGCGAGGTGCCCGTCAGCGATCATCTCGTCCGCTATGCCCTGGCCCTGGTGCGGCAGACGAGGTCAGGGGAGAAGGGCGTGCCTGAGTTCGTCTCCGACCAGTTGTCGTGGGGAGCGGGGCCGCGGGCCGTGCAGTTCCTCATCATTGGGTCCAAGGCCCGGGCGCTCCTTCAGGGACGGAGCCATGTCACCGTTGAGGACATCCAGGCCCTCGTCGCGCCGGTGCTCCGGCACCGGATCGTCGTTGGATTCGCCGCCGAGAGCGAAGGGGTGACACCTGACGCGATCATCCATCGGATCGTCGAGAACACCCCGGTCAGAGAGGATGAGCTGACGCGTGACCCACGCTTCCAGACGATTTTTGCATCCTGACGCGATCGCCCGGATCGCGCGGTTGGAACTCCGCGCCCGAGCGGTGGTTGAGGGGGTGCTCGCAGGCCTCCACAAGAGCCCCTACAAGGGGCAGTCAGTGGAGTTTCTCCAGCACCGGGAATACGTCCGCGGGGACGATCTGCGCCGTGTCGACTGGAAGGTCTGGGGACGCCAGGACCGGCTGTACGTGAAAGAGTACGAGGAGGAGACGAGCCTCCGCCTCGCTCTCCTCGTCGATGGATCGGCAAGCATGGATTACCGCTCCGGAGCGCTCTCCAAATACGACTACGCCGCCACGCTCGCCGCGAGTCTCGCCTGGCTCGCCCTGTCGCACGGCGACGCCGCCGGCTGCGCCGTGTTCGATGACAAGGTCCGTGCCAGCGTTCCGGCGCGGACGAAGCGGACGCAGTTGGCGAGTGTCGTCGAGGTCCTCGAAACGCCGCGCGCCGGGCGGCCGACGGCGTTCCTCCCCGTGCTCCGCGGGCTCGCCGAGACGCTGCCACGGCGTGGGCTCGTGACGATCGTCTCCGACCTCCTCGGCGATCGCGAGGGGGTTTTTCAGGGGCTTCAACTGCTCCGCAAGCGGGGGCACGACATCGTCCTCCTCCATGTCATGGACGACGACGAACTCGACTTCCCCTTCGAGGGGCCGACGCGCTTCGAGGGGC
The DNA here is from genome assembly GCA_943332855.1 of Candidatus Kuenenia stuttgartensis. GTDB lineage: Bacteria > Planctomycetota > Planctomycetia > Pirellulales > UBA1268 > QWOP01. The sequence continues at coordinate 18,529 of CALQRA010000051.1, read as the reverse complement.
TGGAGATCCCCGATCACCTCGCCTGCAACCCCCGCGCCCTCCGTGATGGGTATCTGGCCGCGGTCGGTGAGTTCCTCGCTGAAGCCCGGCGGCGGACGGCAGCGGCGGCCTGCGATTACTCCCTCATCCGCACCGGCGAACCGGTCGACGCGGCACTCGTGAAATTCCTCTCCCGCCGCGCCAGCATGGCGGTCTGACCCTTTTCGACCGTGGAGCTCGGTGTGCCGACGTTCGACTTCCTCCCGATGCTGTGGTGGGGCCTGCCCCTGGTGGCGGCGCCGATCGTCATCCACCTCATCAATCTCCTCCGCCACCGCCGCGTTCCGTGGGCGGCGATGGAGTTCCTCCTTGCCAGCCAGAAGAAATACCGCACGCGGGTTCTGCTGAAGCAGCTCCTTCTTCTCGCCCTGCGGGTCGCGGCGATTTTGGGGATCGTCCTCGCCATGGCCCAGCCCCGCTGGACGCACGCCATCGGCCAACTCCTCGGCGGTGGGCGGTCAACGCATGTCGTCCTCCTCGATGACAGCTATTCGATGGGGGAACGGAGTGGCAACGGCGGAGGGGATCCGGTCACCGCCTTCGACCGCGGCCTCTCCGTTGTGGGGAGGATCTGCGGTGAGCTGGCCACCACCCGCGGTCGTCAGGAGGTGGTGATCGGACGGTTCTCGCGCCTGGCACAGACCGGTGTCGATGCCGCGCCGTCGGCAGGGAAGGCCAATCCCCCGTCAGTGGGCAACGATGTGGCCGGGCGGGTCGATGTCGCCCGGCAGACGGTGACCCCGGAGAGTGTCCAGCGGATCCGCGACGAACTGGCGGCGATGAAACCCTCGGCCTCCGATGCCGGGCCGCTGGCCCCACTGGCCGCCGCGGCCGAGCTCCTCGGGGACGGCGCGGGAACGGAGGCGACGCGGGTGGTGTGGGTGGTGAGCGATTTCCGCACCGCGCAGTGGGACGCCGCCGACGACACCGTGGCGATCGTCCGGCAGCTCGCCGCTGACGGCACCGAGGTGCGGTTTGTCGATTGCGCCGCGGATGTGGGGGCCGCCGATGCGGGGGCTGGCGGTGGCAATCTCACGCTCGAGCGTTTGGCGATGGTCGGCGGGGTGCCCGCTGCCGGCGTCGTTGTCCCGCTCGAGGTGGCCGTCCGCAACGACGGCCTCCGCCCGGTGCGCGACGTCACGATCGACCTCCGTGAGGATGGCGTCGTCAGGCCGGGGGTCCGCGTCCCCGAGATCCCGGCCGGCTCCACGGCCGTGCAGCGCTTCGATGTCCGCTTCCAGAAGGCAGGGAGCCACAGTATCGAGGCCCGTCTCCCGGCCGACATCCTTCCGGCCGACGATGCCCGTTCGCTCGTCGTCGACATCGTTGACCGGGTCGACGTCCTCCTCATCGATGGCGCCCTAGCCGACACCGCCCCGGGAACAGCGTCGCGGGCCGGCGACGCCTTCTACCTCGCCGCCGCCTTGGCGCCAGGGGCCGGAGCGCCGACGGGACTCCAGCCGCGGACCGAAGCGCCCCGGGCGCTGGCCACCCTCGATCTCAAGTCGTTCGACGCCGTCTGGGTCCTCGATGTCGAACGCCTCGACACCCCGGAGGTGGCGAGCTTGGAGACCTATGCCCGCGACGGGGGCGGGGTCGTGTTCTTCGTCGGCCCACGGACGAAGCCCGACGTCGTGAACCGGACCTTGCATCGGGACGGCGCCGGCATCTTCCCCGTTCCCATCGCCGGCCTCGTCGACCTCCTCCCCGACACCGCCGAACAGCGCCCCGACGTCGTCGTCGAGGAGCACCCGGTGGTGGCCGTGCTCGCCGGACAGCGCAATCCCCTCCTCGATGCCGTCCGCGTCGACCGGTACGCGGCGGTGGAGCGGGGATGGGAGCCCGCCGCCGAGGCGGGGCTGCGGCGTCTCCTGTCGCTCCGCAACGGCAGCCCGCTGATGGTGGAACGGTCCTACGGCGCCGGGATGGTCGCGGCCGTTTTGACCACCGCCTCGCCGGCGTGGAACAACTGGTCGCGGGGCAATCCCAGCTGGGTTGTCGTGATGCTCGAGCTCGAGAGCCATCTGGCTCGGGGCCGGAGGCGGGCGGAGTCCCTCGAGGTCGGCGACCCGGTGGTCGTCGCGCTCGACCCGTCGGTCGACGGCATCGAGGTCGACTTCCTCGTCCCCCCCGACGGCACCCTCGTCCATCAGGCCGCGCGGCCGGCGGCTGCCGGGAGGATGGAGGCCCGGCTCGACACCCCGACCGCCGGGGCCTACGCCGTCCGCTGGCGGCGCACCGACGGGCTGGAGCGGGAGCGGCTGTTCGCCGTGAACGTCGATCCGGACGAGGGGCATCTGGCCCGGTCCGGACGGGAGGGGCTCGAAAAAACCCTGGCAGGAGTTCCATTCACGTACGAGAATGCCGCGTCGATCGACCCTGGTGCCCGGGCCTTGGCCGGCGTCTCGCTCGTCACGCCGCTGCTGACGATCCTCCTCGGCATCCTCCTCCTCGAGCAGGCGGTGGCGTGGTCGACGAGCTATCACCCTTTGAGGCGGCGCGGGGCCGCGACCTGACCAGGATCCCTCCCTCGGCCGCGTTGTCGTCTTCCACACTACCCCTTCCAGCCAGTTCAATGCCGGTCCTGATGCCGGCTCTGTCCTCCATGCCATCCCTCCCCAACGTCCTCTGCCTAGCCGCCACCGACGTGGTGAAGCACCGCGTTTCCAGCGCGCTGCTGGAGGGTTTCTCGCACTGGTGGCAGATGCCGCTGCTGGTCGCGGTGCTCGTCGCCGTGACGGCGTGGGTGGCGTGGATGTATCGGCGCGATGCGGCCGAATTGCCTCGGGGGATCGGTCTGCTCCTCCTCGGGTTGCGGCTCGGGGCGCTGGCCACCCTCGCTGCGGCCTATCTCGATCTCGAGCGGATCGCCGAGCACGAAGTGGTGTTTCCGTCGCGGGTGGCCGTCGTCGTCGACGCCAGCGCCAGCATGACCCTGCCGGAGGGGCTCGACGCCGGCGTGGCCGTAACGGATGCCGTTCCCTCGACCCGTTCGACGCGGGCCGTAGAGGTCCTCGAAAGGGGAGGGATGCTCGCCGCCCTCGCCCCGACGCACGAGGTCTCGGTGTGGCGTTTCGACGCCGATGCCGAATCGCTCACCGTCCTCCCCCGCAGCACGGAGGAGAGCGCGGGGGCCGACGGTGCGGCGGAGCCGGATTGGCCGGAGCGACTCCAGCCGCGCGGATTCGAGACGCGGATCGGCGAGGCGCTGGTGCGCGTCATCGATCAGGAACCGCCGGGCACGCTCGCGGGTGTGATCCTCCTCACCGATGGAGGCAACAACGCCGGCGTCGATCCGGCGGCGGCGGCCGCGACGCTCGCGAAGGCGGGGATTCCGGTGTTTGCCATCGGGACGGGGTCGGACCGGTTGCCGACGAATGTCCGCGTCGCCGATCTCCTCTCCCCCACGCGGGTCTACCCGGGGGATCGCTTCGCGGTGCAGGGATACCTCCAGGCCCAGGGGCTCGCCGGTCAGACGGTGAGGGTGGAGCTGGCGGATCGCTCGCCGGCCGAGGGAGATGGCGGCGCGGCGGCGCCGGGGGGGCGGGTGATCGACACCACCGAGGTGGTGCTCGCGGCCGACGGTGAACTGGCCGGCATCCGTTTCGAGGTGCCCGGGCTCGAAGCGCCGAGCCGACATGAGCTCGTTCTCCGGGTCGTGCCGCCGGCGGCGGACCGGACCCCGGGAGACGACTCCCAGGTGGCCGAGGTCGAGGTCGTCGATCGGGTGACGCAGGTGCTGCTGATGGCGAGCGGGCCGACGCGCGAGTACCAATTCATGCGGAACGTCCTCGAGCGCGACAAAAGCTTTGCCGTCGACGTGCTCCTCGGCACCGCCACGCGCGGTGCCTCGCAGGACGCGCGGCGGATCCTCGAATCGTTTCCCACCACCGCGGAGGAGCTCTCCACCTACGACTGCATCGTCGCCTTCGACGTCGACTGGCGCCGCCTCGATCCAGCCGCGCAGGCCCGGCTCGAGCGGTGGGTGTCACGCGAATCGGGTGGGCTGGTGCTCGTGGCCGGCAATGTGTTCATGGATGCCTGGATCGCCGATCCGCAGACGACCGTGGTGCGCGGGCTCCATCCGGTGGAGCTGCGGCGCGCGGGGCAGAGTCTCGTCGATGAACCGGCCGGCTTCGAGGAGCCGATGCCGCTGCAATTCACCCGCGACGGCACGGAGGCGGAGTTCCTCTGGCTGGCCGGGAGCCGGATCGCCAGCCAGACGGTGTGGAGCGAGTTCAAGGGGATCTTCTCCTGCTTCGATGCCACGGTCGCCAAGCCGGGAGCCACCGTCTACGCCCGGGTGAACCCTCCGGGGAGTGCCGGCGTCGGCTCCGCCGTCGGCGGCCGCGGTCCGATCTCCATGGCCGGGCAGTTCTACGGGTCGGGGAGCGTGTTCTATCTGGGGAGCGGCGAGACCTGGCGGCTACGGTCGCTCGAGGACGCGCTCTTTGAGCGCCTTTCGACGCAGTTGGTGCGACATGTCTCCCAGGGACGCTTGCTCGCCGGCTCCCGCCGGGCCCGTCTGCTCGTGGAGCGGGACCGCTATCCGGTCGGTGCCACGGTGGTCGTCCGGCTCGTCGCCGCCGACGGGGACGGCGCTGCGGGCTTGGGCGGGGCGGTCTGTCGCGTCGAGGGCCCCGATGGCGCGACCGTCAGGGTGCCGCTGACCGCCGATCCGGGGCGCCCCGGGGTCTTCCAGGGGGGCTTCGTGGCATCGCGCGAGGGGGGCTGGCGGATCGACATCGATCTCAGCGACGGCTCCGGTGAAGTGATTTCGCGGCGCGTCCAGGCCCGGCTTCCCGATCGGGAGCTCGAGCGCCCCCGACTCGACCGCGGCCTCCTCGAACGGCTCGGGGCGATCACGGGGGGCAGGGCCCACTTCCTCGTCGACGCCCCGTGGGGATCGGCCGAGTCGATCGATCTGGCGGCGCGGATCCCCGACCGCTCGCGCCGGGAATACGAGACGGGGGCCCCCGACGGCGCGTTCAAGCGCCGGCTCAATGCTCTGCTCCTCGCGCTCGGCACCGGCCTGCTGTGCGTCGAATGGATTCTTCGGCGCCTCGTGAAGCTCGCCTGATACTCCCCCGACTAGGAAAGGGATGCCCGCCGTTGGCTGCCGCAGGAGAGAGCACCGTGCCCCCCGACATCCGTTTTGCCGTGTCCCCGTCGGCACCGCTTTCGGCGTCCGCCATCGCGGGGCTGGCGCGGATCCGTGCGCTCATTGAGGCCGTACGGCAGCAGACGCGCCGCTGGATCTGGATCGAATCGTTGGCGCTGATCGGTGTGGCGGGGGCGGTGGTGTTTTTCGGCACGATGGCCATCGATTGGGCGGTCGAGCCGCCGGCGTGGGTCCGCCTCCTGGTGGTTGCCCTGGTGCTGGCAGGGATGGTGGCGATGCTGTGGGGAAAGCTGTGGGGCCGGCTGGCGGTGCCGATGGGGGATGCCAGCTTGGCGTCGCTCCTCGAGCGCGGGCATGACGGCTTCCGCGACAGCCTTTCGACCGCGGTGGAGCTCACGACGGGCCCCGGCACCGAGGTCGATCGGGAGCTTCTCGAGCGGACGATCGACGAGGCGGTCGCGGTGGTCGACGACGTCGAGCCTGCCCGGCTCTTCCGCCGCCGTCGGCTCGTGGCCACGGCCCTGGCCGGGGGGCTGGCGGTGGCAAGCATCGCCGGCCTGGCATGGCTCCAGCCGGCGCTGGCCGACCAGTGGACCCGGCGCATGCTCTTCCTCGACGACACTCCGTGGCCGCGCCGCACCGGGCTCGAAGCGGAGGGCTTTTCCGCGGGGGTGCGAAAGGTGGCCCGCGGGGCCGACGTTGATCTTCGCGTCCGTGCCGATGCGAACCGGGAGGTGCCGGAGATCGTCGATCTGCGGACAAAGCCCTCCCGGGGCGGGCCGTGGCGGACGGAACGGATGGGCATCCGCGGTGGGGTGACCGACGGAGCGCAGGCGTTCGGCCATCTCCTCAAGGGGGTTGGCGAGGATCTCGACGTCGAGGTCCGGGGAGGTGATGCGCGGCTCCGCGGACTGCGGTTGATGGTGGTCGATGCTCCGGCGCTGTCGTCGCTGGAAGCCGTGGCCACGCTCCCTGAATATCTCGGCGGGGGGACCCGATTCCTCCCTCCATCGCGCGTCCTCCAGGTGCCGCGCGGCTCGAACGTGACGATCCGCTTCCAGGCCACGAAGGCGCTCCGCGCGGCCACGGTCGTGGCCCTCGATGACGGTGCCGAGACGCCTCTGGCCGAAACGATCGACGCGCCACAAGACGCGCCACAAGACGCGCCACAAGACTCGCCACAAGACTCGCCACAAGACTCGCCACAAGACTCGCCACAAGGGGGAGCGGAATCGGCCGCGGACGGGAAAACAATCGCCGTCGAACTGGCGGCCGTCGACGGGGAACGGACGCTCGTGGCCCGGTTCACCGATACCGACGGCCTCGACAATCGCGAGCCGATCTCGGTGGTGGTCTCGGCCGTCCCGGACGAGGCGCCCCAGGTGGCGGTCCGGATGCGCGGCATCTCCACGGCCGTCACGCCGCAGGCACGGATCCCGCTGGTCGGGGTGTTGAGTGATGACCATGCCTTGGCCGATGCCTCCGCCAGGGTTGTGGTCAAGGACGGGGCGACGGCCAGCCTGCCGGTGGCCCGGTTGAAGGCCGGGGTGCCAGTCGTCGAGCTCACCGATGACGCGCCGGAGGTGGTCGAACTCGAGCCGCTCGCGCTCGCACCGGGGGCCGCCCTGTCGGTGCAACTGGTGGCCCGCGACGGCTGCACGCTCGGCGGTGGCCCGAACGAAGGGGCGAGCGATGCCTGGTCGCTTGACGTGGTTACGCCAGAGGCGCTCATGGCGATGCTCGAGGCCCGCGAAATCTTGTTGAGACGCCGCTTCGAGAGTGTCGTCTCCGATCTCGCGCTGGCCCGGGAACGCCTCGCGGCTGGGCTGGAGGGGAGTGCCGTAGTGGGGAACGGGGCAGGGGAGGGGGGCGGGGTCGGGGAAGAGGTCGGGGACGGCATCGCGCCCGACGTGGTCGGTGACGAGGGGGAGAGCCATCTCGGTGATCCCGTGGCGGAGGGGTGGCCGCTGGAATCAGGGCGGCTGGCCGAATCGGCCTCCCGCGCCGCCGGGGAGACTGGCGAGATCGCCCGGGATTTCCTCGCCATCCGGGGCGAGCTCGACAACAACCGGATGCTCACGGCGGAGCTCGAGGGGCGTTTGGTGGGGCAGATCGCCTCCCCGCTGGCGGCGATCGCCGCCGACGATCTTCCCGGGCTCGCCACGGCGGTGCGCTCGGCCGCGGCAACCGACCGTGGGGCGATCATCGCCCGGGCCGATGTCGTCCTCGCCCGGATGCGGACCGTTCTGGATAAGATGATGGAGTTGGAGTCCTACAACGAGGTGATCGAACTCCTGCGCGGTGTGATCCGGACGCAGGAGGAGATCCGTTCGGAGACGCTCCGGCGTCAGCGACAGCGGGCCAAGGAGGCGTTGGAGCGACCATGACACCGAAGCCCGTCTGCTGCGACATCGTCCGCGGGCCCGTGGCCGTCGCCCCATGCCGGCCCGGGGGCTCCGTCCCACGCCGGCTCGTGGCAAGCATCGGCGGCATGTTTCTCGCCTGCCTCCCACTCCTGCCGGCGTTCCCCCAGGAGCCGGAGGCAGGGCGCGTCGCCACGCCTCAGCCACAAAACGCCGCGTCGGGGGAGGATCCGGCCGCCCTCGCCACCCGTGAGCAGCAGCTCCTCGCCCAGTACCGCGAACTGGAAAAGACTTTTCTGCGGCTCGCCGATCTTCTCGCGGCGAGCGACCCACGCCGGGCCGCGGTGCTGCGGAGCGTGTTCGAACAGGCGCGCGATCAAGAGGTCGGCGGGAGGCTCGACACGATCGTGCAGCTCCTCGAGAAAGGCCAACTGCTGAAGGCAGGGACGACGCAAGCCTCGGCGATCGAGCAGCTTCGCGAGCTCCTCACGCTCCTCGAGGCGGGAGACTCCGATCGTCACCTTGCCAACTCGAAGGAGGAAGTGAAGCAGTTCCTGGCACGCGTCTCAAAACTGATCGCCAAGCAACGGGACATCGAGGGATCGACCGAGGCGGGGGCGCGCGAGGCGCAGCTCCTCGACCGGCAAAATGCCCTCGCCGGGGAGACGTCCGATCTCTCCCGCGAGCTCGGCGGCTTCGCCAAGCGGATGGAGGTCCGCGACGCCGGCGGAGAGCCTGTCAAAGAAGGGAAGGAAGCCAAGGACGGCCAGAACGCGGACCCTGCCGAGGGAGGTGAGCCGGGCGCACCGGAAGACGGGAAGCAGGCCCCCCAGGAAGGCCAACCAGCCGGCGAGAAGCCCGCAGGCAAACCGGGGGACCGGCCCACTGAATCCGAGGGGGGGAAGCCGGGGGGGGAGGGCGAGCCGCAGCCGGGGGAAGGCGAGCCCGCAGGGAAGGAAAAGCCCGCTTCCGGAGAGGGAGAGAAAGGGGGCTCGACGAAACCTTCGCAGGGGGGCGAGCCGGCCGAAGGGGAGGGGAGTGGTGACTCGCCCCAGGAGCCAAACGAGCCCGACCAGCAACCCGAAGGGGATGACGAATCGTCGCGTGCGAAGCGCACCCAGAAGAGGCTCGAAGCGGCGGCCGAACGAATGCGCAGGGCGGAGGAGGGGATCGAGAAGGCCAAACGCCGCGATGCCCGCCAGGAACAAGAGAAGGCGATCGAGGAGCTCGAGACCGCCCGGGCGGAGCTCGAAGAGATCCTCCGGCAGATGCGCGAGCAGGAGGTCGAGCGGCTCCTGGTGCAACTCGAGACCCGCTTGCGCGCCATGCTCCGGGCCGAGAAGGCGGTTCTCGCCGCGGCCGAGAAGATCGCCGCCGAACCGACCGCCGGTCGGGAGCGCGAACGGGAATTGGAGGCCGCGCGACTCGGGCGCGAGCAGACGGCGATCGGTGCCGAGGCTGCCAAAGCCCTGACGCTTGTCCGCGACGATGGCTCGGCCGTGGCGATCCCAGAGGCCCTCGAACAGGTGCGTGACGACGCCACGCAGGCCGCCGCCCGGCTCGGCCGTGGGGATGTCGGGGGCACCACCCGGGGCATCGTCCAGGACATCGTCTCGAGCCTTGAGGAGATGGTGGCGGCGCTGGAGAAGGCGCAGCGGGAAGAACAGCAACAGCAAAAGGGCTCCGCCGGCGGACGTCCCGCCGAACCGGGCGAGCAGCCCCTCGTCGACAAGCTCTCCGAATTGAAGATGATCCGGTCGTTGCAGATGCGCGTGAACACGAGGACGCGGCGCTTCGCGCAGGTCCTCGGCGAGGGGGCCGAGCAGGCGGAGGAGCCCGAACTCCTCGACGCCGTGCGGCGCCTCTCCGATCGGCAGCGGAAGATCGAGCGGGCCGCTCATGACATCGTCACTGGTCTGACAGAATGAGGAACGAGCCATGAACCATGTCACCACGGCGGTGGTCCCGGTCCGCGGGTGTTTCCGGCTGTGGCCGGTGGCCCTGGTGCAGGCCGTGATGGCCCTCATCATGCCGGCGGCAGCCGCGGCCGACGTCACCCCCCACGCGCTCGCCACGGCGCCGGACGGGGGCGAGGGATCGGAGCTCGCCAAGCCCGCAAGCTGGCGGATCCCCACGCACGACGAGGTCGAGCGGTCAATCATCGGTTGGATGGAACGCGCGGGCCTCCCACCGGAACGGCGCGCTGCGGCACTCGGTCTGTGGGGGGAGCGGGGAGCCGATCCCGCCTTCGACCGGCTCGATGCCGTCATGGCGACCGTCGCCGAGGCCGACCCGCGCTGTCTCCCGGTCCTGGCTGTCGTGCCGGCCACGCCCGGCGTGCCGCCGGTGACGGCCGCCGCCCTCCCCGGTTGGGTCGGGGAGGAGGGCACCGATGACTTCGAGCGCCACGTCGTCAGGCTCTGGCTGGGACGCGAGCTCGTCCGCCAGGAACGATTCGACGACGGCCTTTCGCTCCTTGCCGGGCTCGATCCGGAGGCGGTCGTCGATCCAGCCTCGCTTCTCTTCCACAGTGCCGCCTGCCAGCATTGGTTGCTGCGGACTGACGACTGCCTCACGACGCTCGACCGGCTCCTCGAACGCGCGGCGGAGCTTCCGGTGCGCTACGAGCGCGTGGCGCGGCTGCTGCGTGCCGACATGACCGGGCTCGAAGAGGAATCGCTCGACCACATTGCCCGACGGATGCGCGACATCACGCGCCGGCTCGGCCAGGGGCGCGCCGGTCCGGTCACCCGACAGGTTCAGGAAGGCGTCATCGAGTCGCTCGACAAACTGATCGCGGCGATCGAGGAGAAGCAAAACCAGCAGTCCGGCGGTGGCGGCGCGCCGGGCGGCGGCAATTCGGGCAACGGCAAGCCGATGGATGACAGCCGGATCGCCGGAGGGCAGGGCGCCGGCGAGGTGACGCGCCGCGATCTCGGCGCGGGGGAAGGCTGGGGCAACCTGCCGCCCCACGAACGGGAGCAGGCCCTGCAGCAGATCGGCCGCGAGTTCCCCGCCCATTACCGGGAAGCGATCGAACAATACTTCAAGCGACTGGCCGCCGGCGAGTCGTCGCCATGATCGGCGCACGCCGAGCGCCGGGGGAGGCTCCCCGCCATCGAACCGAGGCACCATTGATGCGAGCACCCATCCCGACGCCAGTCCCCCATGCGCGCGGGCGTATCCGGCGGCTGCGCCCGCTGCTCACCTTCCTCTCGATCTGGTGGGGACTCTCCGGCGGTGGCACGCTCACCCGCGCCGCCGAGCCGATGTCGCTCCGCATCGAATCGACCGAGGCCGGGGTTTCGTCGGGGACGCTCGTCGCCCTCGACGGGGCGGGGCTGAAGATCGACGTTGCCGGCCAACAGCGCGTCGTGTCGATCGACACCCTTCGTGTGGTGGAGCGGGAAGGGGAGGTTGGGCGCGGAGTGGGGCGCTGCCGAATCGGCCTTGTCGACGGATCATGGATCGAAGCGGGGGAGATCGCCTGGGAAGGGAGCGTCGTCATCCTCACCCGGCCGGACGGCCGGGGGGAGATCCCGGTGGCGAAGGTCCGCAGTGTTGCCTGGAGACAGGTCGATGACGCCACGGCGGTCCCCGGCGCGGCCTGGCTGGTAGCGCTCCCCGAAACGATCGAAAGCGATCTTCTTGTTGTCGGCTCCGCCTCCGGCCACGAGTTCGTCGAATGCGCCATCAAGTCGATCGGCCCCGACACGATCACGGTCGTCCTCGACGAGGAGACGATCCCCGTCAAGCGGTCGAAGGTCATCGGCATCCACTGGCTGCGCGGTGAACCGACCGCGCTGAAGGTGAGCGCCGGGAAGTCGGCGGCGGCCGTGGCCGTCGATCTCGTCGGAGGAGCAATGCGGGCCCGCCGGATCGAGTGGACTCCGGAAAAGCTCCTCCTCGATGGCGATGTCAGTCTGCCCGGCGACGCCGTCGTTCGCCTCGATTGGGCCGCGGGACGGACGATGTCGCTGGTCGGGGTGGCGCCGGAGCGGCTCGAAGTCGAGCCGTGGTTTGGTGACCTCGGACGGATCCCCGGACTGGCCTCGTTCTTCGCCCCGCGGAGCGTGGTGGCGGAGGGCGGAGTCCCCCGCCCCGGCCTCGTCATCCGCCCCCGCACGGCGGCGGTCTGGCGCCTGCCGCCGGAGGCACGTCGCTTCCGGACGTCGATCGCCCCGGCCGGCGGGGCGCGCGCCGCGGGGATCTCCGAGGTGATCGTCACGGTCGACGATCGGGAGGTCTTCCGCCGGCAGATCGACGCATCCACGGTCGACCCGGGGGCGGAGGGGATCCCGATCGAGGTCGACGTAGCGGGTGGACGTCGATTGGGGGTCACGGTCGGTTTTGTCAGCGCGTCCGATTCCGGTTGCCCGGTCCGATTCACCTCTCCGGCTGTTGAGCAATGAGTCTCTCGTTCCATCGTCGGTTCACCGCTTCACGGTGCCCGGGCTGTCTGTGGAGAAAGTCACCCCTCGCGATGCGCGGTGTCCTCCTCCTCAACGTCATCCTTCTTGCCACCTTTCTCACCGCCGGCAACGTGGCGGCCACGGACGTCGCTGCGGCGGTGCGCGCCGCGGAACAGGAGCGGATCGAGGCGATTGCCCGGGCCTCGAAAGCGGCAGTGGCGATCTTCGCCGGTGACGCGGGGGGGGGCTCGGGGGTCCTCGTCAGCGCGGATGGCTACGCGCTCACGAACTTCCACGTCGTCCAACCCGCCGGCGTGGCGATGAAGTGCGGCCTCTCGGATGGAAAGCTCCACGACGCCGTCCTCGTCGGCCTCGATCCGACCGGCGACGTGGCCCTGATCAAGCTCGTCGGTCGCGACGATTTCCCCTTCGCCGAGCTCGCCGACAGCGATCTCGTCGAGGTGGGGGACTTCTGCTTCGCGGCGGGCAATCCCTTCCTCCTCGCCACCGACTTCCGCCCGTCGATCAGCGCCGGGATCGTCTCCGGGACGCGGCGCTACCAATTCCCGGCCGGCACGATCCTCGAGTATGCCGACTGTCTCCAAGTCGATGCGGCCATCAATCCCGGCAATTCGGGGGGCGGCCTGTTCGACGCGGAGGGGCGGGTGATCGGAGTCAACGGGCGGGCCTCGTTCGAGAAGCGGGGCCGGGTGAACGTCGGTGTCGGCTACGCGATCTCGTCGAACCAACTCCGCCAGTTCCTCGGCTGCCTCAAAGGGGGACGCCTCGTCGATCATGCCACCCTCGGGGCGACCGTCGCCACCGCCGACGACGGACGGGTCGTCGTCTCCGACATTCTCGAATCGTCCGACGCCTACCGCCGTGGGCTGCGGTATGACGACGAGGTGGTGTCGATGGCCGGCCGCCCCGTGCGGACGGTCAACGCCCTGAAGAACATCCTCGGCACGCTTCCGGCCGGGTGGCGCGTGCCGTTGGTCTACCGCCGCTCGGGCCGCCGCCACGAGATCCTCGTCCGTCTCGCCGGCCTCCACACCTCCGGCGAGTTGGCGAAGATCGTCGCCGGCGGCGCCGAGCCCGAAGCGCCGCCCGATGGGCCGCCGGGGAATCCAGATCCGGATCCGCAGCGCCGTGGCCGCCCCGGTGATCCGGCGCCGCACGGAGCGGGGAAAAAGCCCGAGGTCGTGCTCCCCCCCGCGCTCGTCGGGCTCTACGAGCCCCGCAACGGCTTCACGAATTTCCATTTCAACACCCTCGAGCGCGACCGGGTGGGGCGGCAGATGGCGGCCCGCCAGCCGCTTCCCGCCGGCGATGCCACCTGGGTGATGTCGGGACGGCTCGAGAAGGGGCAGCCCTTCAGAATCGAGCTCTCCGATCGGCGCGCGACGATCGATCTGCCGACGGGGACGAGCTCCATCGATGCCACCGGGGAACTCGACGCCACGCCGGCGCCCCCCGGGAGTGGAGGGCTGCTGGCGGCGCTTGTCCTCTGGCGGCGTCTCCTCCGCGAGGGGGCTGCGAGCTTGGGGAGAACGACCTACTGGGGAACGGTGCCCCACTGGAGTGCTGCCGCGGCGGGCAACGGATCGGAGTCGACCGCAGCGCCGGGCACGCCTGGGGGCGCGAGGCTCGTCGATGTCCTCGAGACGGCGGCATCCTCCGTGGAGGGGCGGTTTCTCGTCGCCGATGACGGGTTCATCCTTGGCGTCGATCTCTGGCCAACCCCCGACGCCGACCCGTGCGAAGTGCGCTTCAGCCCCGGGAGCGGATGGCCGGAGACGATGGAGGTTCGCCATGGCGACGAGGTGTTCGATCGATTCCGCATCGAGCGGATCGACGTCGAGGCGCCGGCCGGTGACGGGCAGGACGGCGGCGCCGCAGGGCCGGCCGATGGAGGGACGACATGAACAGCTGCCCGACGCGTGGGATGACCGTGGTGCGCGGATGGATGGTCGTCATCGTGGCGCTGCTCGGGGGCGCGGAGGGGTGGGGGGCGTCGCCCGAGGAGACGATCGCCGGGGCCGCGCGCCGTGTGGTGAAGCTCTACGGGGCCGGGGGGGTGCGCGGCCTCGAGGCGTACCAGACAGGAATCCTCGTCAGTCCGGGGGGACACATCGTCACGGTACTGAGCACCGTGCTCGATTCCGATTCGATCGATTGCGTGCTCGATGACGGTCGACGCTATCCGGCGACGCTCCTTGGCGCCGATCCGCGCCGCGAATTGGCGGTGCTGTCGATCGCCGGGGAGGATCTCCCCTGCTACGAACTTCCTCCGCCGGACCAGCTCCCCACCGACCCGGCCGGGGGCATGGAGCCCGTGGCTCGCGCCGCGCCGGGGAGCCGGGTGTTCGCGCTCTCGAATCTGTTCGGCGTGGCCGTCGGCGACGAGCGCGTGAGCGCTCAGCACGGCGTCGTATCGGCCGTCGTTCCCCTCGAGGCCCGGCGCGGAGCTCACGAGGCCCCGTACCGCGGCGACGTCTACATCCTCGACTGCACGACGAGCAATCCCGGCTCCGCTGGCGGCGCCCTCGTCGATTGGCGGGGTCGATTGGTCGGCATGCTCGGGAAGGAATTGCGCGCCACCGCGACCGGCGTGTGGCTCAACTACGCGCTGCCGATCGACGAGGTGGCCCGTGGCTACCGCGGTGTCCTCGGTGCCGGGCCTGACGCCGAGGCAGCGTCTTCCAACCCCGACACGCTCCCCTACGACGTCGCCCTCCTCGGCGTCGTCCTCGTCTCCGACCTCCTCGACAAGACGCCGCCGTTCGTAGAGAGCATCCGTGATGGATCGGTGGCCGCCGGGGCCGGATTGCGTCCCGACGATCTCCTCGTCGCGGTCAACGGTCGTTCCGTCGCCTCCCGGTCGGCTGTGCAGCAAAGGCTGGCCACCCTCGCTGACGGCGATCCGGTCCGGTTGACCGTGATCCGGGATGGCGGCATCGTCGAATGTGACCTCGGGCCGAAGCCGCTGGCCGGCAGGAGACCATAGATGCGCGCGAAGACTCAGACCGACGGCGTTCCGGGGGGGCGGGGCAGGGGAGGGGTGTGGACCGTCTCTTGGCTGGCGGTTGCGATCCTCGCGTCCGTTTGGGGAGCGCGGGCCGGCGGGGCCGATGGCGTGGGGCTCGAGGAGGAGGCGGCTTTCCAGGCCGCCGCCGCCGCGGTCGCGCCAGCGGTGGTCCGGGTCGAGGTGGCGGGCGTCTCCGAGGCCGGCCTGGGCGGGCCTGCCGAGGCTTCCCCGGCATCAGGGCCCTCAAGCGGGTTTGTGGTCGGGGCCGACGGCTGGGTCGTGGCGACGTCGTTTGCCGTTCCCAAGGACGCGACCCAGGCGGTCGTCACCCTGCCCGGCGGGGCCCGGCTCGTCGCCCGGGTGACTGGCCGCGATCTGGCCCGGGGCCTGGTGCTTTTGAAGATCGATCTCCCCGCCGGAGCGCCCCTGCTGCCGGTGATGGAGGCGGTGCCGCGAGAATCGCTGGCGGTCGGCCAGTGGACGCTCGTCCTCGGGCGCGCCTGGAGCGCCAAAGACCCGAGCGTCGGCATCGGGATCCTCTCGGCGACGAACCGGGCCTGGGGGAGGGCCGTCCAGACCGATGCGTCGGTATCGCCGGCGAACTACGGCGGCCCGTTGGTCGACATCGAAGGACGGGTGATCGGGGTGTTGGCCCCGCTGCCGGCCGAGACGGCGGGGATGATGGCGGGAACGGAGCTCTATGACTCCGGAATCGGCTTCGCCGTGCCGCTGGAGGACATTCTCCGTGTCCTTCCCCGACTTCAGGCCGGGGAGACGCTCTCCCCCGGCATCATCGGAATCGGCTACGCATCGCGGGATCCTTTCACCGCCCCTCCGGTCGTGGCCACCTGCCGGCCCGATTCCCCGGCCGGGCGCGCGGGCCTGCGCGTCGGCGACCGGATCGTCGAGGCGGGGGGCCGCGCTGTCAGCCGCGTCGCCGAACTCAAACATGCCATCGCCCCGCTCTACGCCGGGGATCCCCTCGACCTCGTCGTGGAACGGGGGGAAGCCCGGGAGCGGCTGCCGATGCGCGTCGAGCTCGTCGCCACGCTCCCCCCCTGGCGCCGTCCGGTCCTCGGCCTCGTGCCGCGCCGCACCGGGGGGGGGGACGCAGCCGTCGCCGGAGCCGTGCCGCCGCAGGACGCTGCCGCCGAGCGCGGCGTGAGTGTGGCCTGGGTCTGGCCTGACGGTCCGGCCGCCCGGGCCGGTATCACGGCGGGGGATCGGATCGTGTCGGTCCGCCCGCAGGCCGGCGGGGATGGAGGGGAGCCCACGACACTCGAAGTCACCTCGCCTGCCATCCTCGGGGGATTCCTCGCCGGCCTCGATGCCGGTGCCATCGTCGACGTCGCGATCGAGCGTGGCGGCGAATCCCGATCGATCGCCGTTCCCTTGGTGGAGCAGCCGACGGCCGTGCCGGTCGGGGTGCCAGCGAGCGAGGTCGATCCCGCCACGACGGCGGTGGAGCGACTCGGTGCGGCGGAGATCGCCCGGCCGGCCTGGGGGGTACTCCCCGTAGCGACCGCCGAATCCCCCCTCGGCGTCCTCGTGTACTGCGGCCAGCCTGCCGGCGGGGGCGGGGCGACCGCCAAGCCAGCCCGCGCTGCAGAGTTGGACGAGGCTTCCAAGCGGGAGGCCGAACGCTGGCGGGGCGCTGCCACGCGCTACGGGATCGCCGTCATTGTGCTGCCATCGTCCGATCCCAATCGCTGGGGGCGCGAGGACATCGCCACCCTTGCTCGGACGCTCGACGGGCTGCGGCTGCGCCGCCCGATCGATCCGTCGCGGATGGCCCTCGCCGGGAGTGGCCCCGGGGGTGCCTTCGCCTGGCTGGCGGCCGAGGCTCTCGGGCCGGTCGTCCGCGGCGTGGCCCTCCTCGAGAGCACGCTCCCCCGTCAGGCGACGATCTCCCCGACTGAACCGGGGCGGAGCCGCGCCATCCTCTTCGGGACGCTCCCCGGTGCTGCCGTGAACCGGGTCGACGACGATCGGCGCCGGCTCGAGGCGGCCGGATATCCGGTCGGCCTCCTTCCCGACCTCGGCGGCGCTGGGCTGCCGACGGAGACGCTCTGCTCGTGGGTCGAGGCGCTGGGCGTGCTGTGATCGACGGAGGGAGGGAACGAGGGAGCCTCGGCGGGGAACGCCTGCGGATCCTCCTCCTCGACGACCATCTCGTCGTCGTCGACAAACCGGCCGGGATGCCGAGCGTCCCGGCACGGAACCGCTCCGATCCCCCCGACGTTGCCACCGTCCTCGCCGCCGGTGCCCTGGCAGGGCTGCCGCGCCCCGAGGCGGTTCACCGCCTCGATCGCGACACGTCGGGATTGCTGATCCTCGCCCGGACGGCGCCGGCCCGGGCCGCGCTGGGGCGGGCGTTCGAGGAAGGGGGCGTGGAGAAGGCCTATCGGGCGCTGGTCCTCGGCCGGCCCCCCGCACCCGACGGGCTGCTCCACCTCCCGCTCGGGCCCGATCCCGCCGCGCCGCCGCGGCAGCGGGTCGATCCGATCGGCGGCCGCCCTGCCACTACCCGGTGGCGGACGATCGCGGGGCTGGGGCTCCCGGCCGGCGTGACGGCGATCGATCTGATGCCGGTCACGGGACGGTCGCACCAACTCCGTGTCCACCTCGCCTGGCTCGGGTGCCCGATCCTCGGCGACAGGCTCTACGGGCCTTCCGCGGCGGCCGGCCTGAGGCTCTGGCTCCACGCGGCCCGGATCGTCTTTCCGCATCCGTGCGGGGGCCATCTCGTGACGCTCCGGTCCCCGCTCTGCCTCGATCACTGATCCGCATCCCAGAGCGCTCGACACGCGACAGGGAGCAACCAGTCTCCGCCGTCGACCCGAGCGCGGCTGCATGGAACTTCAGCATTCCGATGCGCGCAAACCGGGCCGTCCACGGAAGGGGCTGCTGCCTGGGAGCCTCTCCGCGCCGGCAAGGGGCCCTTGGGAAAGCTCTCGAAATGGCTTTTTTCAGCCCTTTCTGTGACGTACAGGAGTTTCTTCGGAAGTCTGACGACGTTCGGCACGGGGTTTGAATTACAGAGCTTTGGAGGTTGTCGAACCCCGTCCGATGGAGCGAACACTGCGGAGGTGTTTGTCCCGGACCGCCATCCTTCTGGAGTGCCCATGCGATCCCTCTGTGTGTCAGAGTCCGCGGCCTGCCTGCTCGTCAGCCGGGTGGTCAAATCGCTGCCGCGGCTGACGTCGGTCCTCACCGGCACCGGCACGGCGGGAGTGGCGCTGCTGCTGGCGACGCTCGCCGGCCCGGCCCTGGGGCAAGACGCGCCTGTCTCGCCCCCACCGCTTCCCACGACCGAGGAGATGGTCACGAATCTGCGGCTCTCCCCGCACGAGGAGGTCGAAGGCCTCGACATCGGCGAGCACGGCAACGAGGCCTACCACGGTTTCCAGATGATCCGCACCGAGTAACGGTCGCTCCGCACCGTCCACCGTCGGAGGCCAGCGATGCCCCCGACGGTCACGATCCAGAAGGATGCCCCAACGGCTTGGGTGGGCTTTCCGCCTAGCTCACCCAGGCCGGGGCATTCTTCGGGGTCGTTTTCAGG
>CALQRA010000050.1 GCA_943332855.1 Candidatus Kuenenia stuttgartensis | reverse complement strand
CTGCGAAAGATCGAGATTGCCGCCGATCGCGAGCGACCCGATCGCCACATAATCCAGGAAGCCTGGGGCGATGACACCGCCGCTGCCGACGAGGACATTGCCGGTGATCGTGCCGGCCATGCCTTCGAGCGAACCGCCGTCGCCCACCAGGACCCGCGTGGCATCGATCGTGGCCCCGAAAACGGCGGCGACATTGCCCGTGGCATTCGCCCCCGACCCGGTGGCGTTGGCCGAGATCACGACATCGGCCCCGGTCGCCTTGACCTCGAGCTTCGCCGTTGGGCCGTCGAGGAGGAGGATGTTCCGGCTCGCGCTCTTGTTGTAGCCGACGTAGAAGTTTTTCCCCGGCTCGGTGAGCGTGGCCGTGCCACCGAAGATGTAGAAGCCGTTGTCGCTGCCGGCGTCACCGACCCGGACCGAACCGTTCATCGTCCAAGAGCCCCCAGCCAACCCGGCGGCGTTAAACCCGGCACCGGCGTCGACGCCGATCCGTGCCCCGCCGGACGTCGCCGTGCTCCCATCTGCGACTTCGAAATAGTTCCAGGAACCAGACTGTCCGACAACGATGTTCTTCGGCGACGAGAACGTGCTGCCGGCATCGACGTAGATCTTGTTGTCGTGGGCCCCGGCGTTCGCCCCGATGACGACGTCGGATGTGCCCGTCAGCGTCAGCGTTCCGTTTCGGGCACTCACCAAGTCTGCGTCACCGACATACACCCGATTGTTGTTGCCGCTCAAGCCGACGGTGAAGGCGCCGGAGTTGGTGTAGATGCCGTTGCCTGCCACGGTGAGATAATTGTTGGCCGACGAAGCCTGCTCACCGAGGGTGGTGTTGGCGACAGTCCACGTGCCGCCGTAGTTCTCCGCTCCCCCCAGTGAGCCATTCACGCCGACGACGAGGTTGGAAACGGAGACCGTTGCCCCGTCGGAATAGGTGCCGAGCCAGTTCCAGCCATCGGCGGCCGACCCGGCCGTCGCGGCCGCGCTGATGTGGATCGTCGGGGCGGTGATCGACGCGGTGCCGACGCCGCTGGCCGGGGCACTGGTGCCACTGAAGTTGATCGTCAGCGAGTTGAAGTTACCGTCGGCACCGATCTGGATCTTGTCGGTGGCAGTGAGGCTCGCCGTCCCGCCCGTCAATGTCTGGAGCGTCACGTCGTTGTGAACGCTCGCGGCGTCAGCGCCGATCGTCACGCGCGGCGTGCTCACCGAGACGGTGCCGTTGGAGCCGTTGCTGGAAAGCCGCAACGAAGTCGTTCCGGAGGTCTCGTTGAGCCAGAGCTGGTCGGCAAGGGTCAGATCACCGTTCTGGATCGCGTAGCCGCTGGCCTGGGGAAAGAGCGACTTGGCCTGAGCGTCGGAGCCGAGGTTGATCGTCTGAATCGTCGGGCCGCCTGCCAGGATGGCGTCGAGGGTGGACGTGGGAACCTCTTGGGTGGTGACGTCCGTGAGCCAGTTGCCGGCCAGGCCCCACGAGCCGACGCCGCCGCTCCCCTGATTCCCGGTCCACGCAGTGTTGTTCGGCGCCGGATCGGCCTGAACGGGCATCGTCGCCCCGAAGACCAAGGCCGCAGTCACAACGCGAACCCCGACCGACGCTCGACATGCTCGCTTCCAGGACATAAACACCTCTGCGGAAGGAAATCTCGGCCCGAATTTCTCGATGAATCGAAAGCCGCGGACGGTAAATGATTCGGAGGGTTGATCCCACCCCGAAATGGTTTCGACGCTGAAATCAACACTCGGCGAGTCTCGGCCCCCGCGTTGGCGGAGCCGGTGAGTCACGAACCGCTGCCGTCGGCATGGTCCGCAGGCCCGGTCGCCTCGGCGCCACGGCCGTGCGACTCGACCGGCATGCCGAGGAGCTCGCTCCCGGCGCGCTCCAATTCCCGCACCAGCGGCGCTGGCCAGAGACCGAGGAGGACGATCGTGGCAAACAGGGCCGTCAGCGCGATCCGTTCACGGGGGAGAACGTGGTGGCGCGGACCGTCGACGTTTGTCGGCCCGCCAAAGACCATCAGCCAGCCGCGCATCACCGCGATCGCCGACAGGACCGTCGCCGCGATCACGAGCAACCCGGCGTGGAGTTGCTCGTCGAGGCTCCCCGACACGAGGAGATCGTCGGCCACGAACGACAGCGTCCCGGGCAGGCCGATGGCCGAGAGCCCGAAGAGGAGGAAGAAGGCCGCCAGGAGCGGAGCGTCGGCGAAGCGGCCCTGCGGTGTCTCCAGCGACAGCGGCCCGGCCCGACTTTCGAGGGCCCAGCCGACGAGCCCCAGCCCCGTCAGCGCCAGCCCGCTGGAAATCCAGGTGCAGAAGGCGCCGTTGAGCTCCATCGGTAGCTTGCCGGCCAATCCCGCCAGGACGAGCGCCGACTGGCTCATCGCCAGGGTCCCGATGAGCCCGCGCAGATCGCGCTGCACCAGCGCCAGGGCCGCGCCGTAGGTGGCCGTCAGCAGCGCCAGCTGCGAGAGGACGATCAGCTCTGCCCCCACGCCGTCGCCATGGTCGGCATGGCCGAAGAACAGTCGCACCGCGGTGTAGGAGGCGATCTGGGGAACCGTGGCGGCCAGCGCCGTCGACATCGGCGCGCCACGGAACAGCGCCGGATACCAGGAGTGGAACGGCACGATCCCCTTCCGGACGAGCACCGCCAGCGCGACCAGCCAGCCGCCGGAGGCGCCGACGGCTCCTCCCCCAGCCTCCCACGGCGGGTCGGCGATCATCATCAGCGTGCCGACGGTCATGCTCGCAACGGCCATCGTCATGATGATCGCATAGACCCGCGCTGCGACCTGCCCGCCCGGCGTCGCCCGCGTGCTCGACCAAATGGGGAGCGCTGTCGCCACCCAGGCGACGATGAGGACCAGCGGATGGGACGTGGCAAACAGGGCGAGCCTCGTGGCGGCGCCGAGGAGGATCCGCACCGTCGCCGGGCCGTCGAGGAACCGCTTCGGAGCGACCATCACGATCGCCAGTTCCACCAGCGCCACGAAGGGGAGGAGGACGGCAGTCAGCCCGTCGACATGGACGAGGTAACCACCGCCGAGCCGCTGCCCCAACTCGAGCGTGACCTCTGGCCCGCTCATCCAGAAACGGGTGATCGTCAGGCTGGCAACGAGCGCGACGACGAGGGAGAGGATCGCCGGCTGCCGCGGATCCGCCGGGGCGCCGCCACGGCCGATGTGGAGCGCGGCCGCCAGCGGCGCCACGATCGCCGCCGTCAGGGCCGCCAGGAGCGGGATGTCATGGCCGTCGAGCGTCACCACGACCTCCCCGGCGGCTGCCGCCCGGCGCGGTCGCGCTCCCGGTCGGCCGCGGGTGTTCCCAACCACTCAATCCACGCCGCCTCTGCCTGCTCGAGCCGTTCGAGGAGCCGCCGCACCGGGCCGACGACGAACCGCGCCACGGCCATCTCCTCGAAGCCGCGGTCGAGCGCCATCCGGTAGAGCCAGGCTTGCTTCCCCTCGGGGAGAAGCCTGACGACCGACCAGGAGGCAGCCCCGGGATGGCTACCGAGGGCGGCTTCGAGCTCGTGCCGGTCGTGGAGCGCCGACGGGGAGCGGAGGATCTGGAGGCTGCGGAGAATCGCGTGGCTGACGATGTGGACGAGGGCGACGACGCGGAAGCCGAGGCCGATCTCGACGAAGATGATCCCCGCCTGGGTCATCGAGGCATAGGCGAGCATGCTCTTGAGATCGGTCTGGACGCGACCGACGAGGGCCGCGTGGATGGCGGTGAAGCCGCCGATGAGGACCAGCGCTACCCGCGCGACCGGCGCCGCGTCGAGGAGCGCCTCGCAGCGGAGGAGGACGTACGCACCGGCATGGATCGACAGGGCCCCGTAGAAAATGGCGCTCGACGGGGTCGGCCCCTCCATGGCCCGCGGCAGCCAGTTCGAGAACGGCACCTGAGCGCTCTTCCCCATGGCCGCGAACACCAGCAGGAGCGACACGAGCGTGGCATTCCCGGGCGACACCAGACAGTCGGCGTTCGGCCAGACGCCTTCGAAGAGCCGTTCGAAATCTCCCGAGCCGACGGCTCGATGGATCATCACCCCGGCGGTGAGGAGGCCGACATCGCAGATCCGGTAGGTCGTGAACGCCCGCAGTGCCGCCTTGAGGGCGTTGGTGCGCTCGTGGAAAAAGCCGATCAGCATCGTCGAGGAGATGCCGAGGAACTCCCACCCCGCGAACAGGACGTCGATGCTCCCGGCGAGCACCATCAGGTTCATCCCGGTGCCGAACAGTGTCAGCAGGACGAAGAACCGGGTGAACCCGGGCTCGCGATGGAGGTATTTACCGGCGAAGGCGTTGACGAGCGCACAGAGCCCGGTGGAGAAGCAGACGTAGGGAACCGACAGCCCGTCGGCCACCAGATCGACGGTGGCGTCGTGGTGCCCGACCGAGAACCACGTGCCAAGATGCACCTGCTCGGGGGCGAAGCCGCGCGACGCAAGCACCGCCAGCGTCACCACACCGGCGAGGAAGGCGAGGGTGAACGCCCCCCCCACCAGCCGTGTGGTGGTCTGCTCCCGGAGCGGCCGGTCGAGGAGGGCTGGCAGGCCGACAAGCACGAGCGTGGCCGCCGGAGCAGCGAGTTGGAGGACGACCAAGAGCGACACGATCGCATGGGTCGAGGCGGCCGGCGCGTCGAGCACGCCAAGCAGGCCATTCAGGGGTGAAACCGCAAGAAACGCCGCGAAAAAAGTCATCTTCCCCGACTCCCGTCGAGGTCTGGTCTCGCGCGGGGCATCCGCCCGGCCATGGCGACCGCCGCCGCGGTGAAGCGTCCCGCTATTTGTGCGGCGGAGGTCGGCGACAAAGTGGGAGCTCCTGCGGCGCCGGTGCGGCCCGATAGCAGCCAAGGGGCGGAGACACCGGGAAGACCTGCCGGGATCGATGACAGCCCGACCGGCCCGGCGCCAGGGTAGCACACCGCTGGGCTCTCCGGTGCCCCCCCGCGCGGACTGACGAAGCCTGCGAGGAAGGGCTCGGGCGGAGCTGAGGACCGGCGCCGGTTTTGGTAGTCTCACCGTCGCGAGCATGGGCGTTGCCCGTCGCCCCACCGCCGGTGCCCAGCGAGTCGTCGCCGTGGATGATTCCCCTCCTTTCCATCGTCGCTCCGCCCCTCTCCTGGCGACCGCCCCCCGCCGGGGTGTGGTGCTCCTCGTTGACGACCAACCGATCATCGGCGAGGCGGTCCGGCGGATGCTCGCCGGGGCGGACTCGCTCGATTTCCACTATTGTCGGGAGCCCGCGTCGGCATTGACCAGGGCCGCCGAGATCAGTCCGACGGTCGTCCTCCTCGACCTTGTGATGCCCGACGTCGACGGTCTCGAGGTGCTTCGCCGGATGCGCGCCGACGAACGCTTCCAGGATCTCCCGATCATCGTCCTGTCGACGAAGGAGGAGCCGGCGGTCAAGGCCGAGGCGTTCGCACTCGGGGCCAACGACTACCTCGTCAAGCTGCCCGACCGGATCGAGCTTGTGGCGCGCGTCCGCCACCATTCGCGCGGGTACGTCGCCCTCCTCGAGCGGAACCTGGCGTTCGCGGAGCTCCGCGTCAGCCGCGAGATGCTCGCCAACGACCTCGCCAGCGCCGCCAGGTATGTCCGCTCACTCCTCCCCCCACCGGGAGAGATGGCGGGGATCCGCGCCGACTGGCGGTTCATCCCGTCGGCGGATCTCGGAGGCGACGCCTTCGGCTATCACCGCCTCGACGACGACCAGGTCGCCATCTACCTGCTCGATGTCTGCGGCCACGGCGTCGGCGCCGCCCTGCTGAGCGTGTCAGCCCTCAATGCCATCCGCGGTGAGGCGCTGCCGAACACCGATTTTCGGGATCCAGCGGCCGTCCTCGCGGCACTGAACCGAGCCTTTCCGATGGAGCGGCACAACGACATGTTCTTCACGGTCTGGTACGGGGTCCACGACCGCCGCCGCCGCAGGCTGCGCTGGGCCGGCGGAGGGCACCCCGCGGCCCTCCTTGTTCAGCCCACGCCCGGATCCGGATCCGCGGCCAGACCCGCGGGAATGGCAGTGATCCCCCTCGATTCCGACAACCCGCTCCTGGGAGCAATCGATGGGCTCGAGTTCTCGGCTCGGGAGATTGATATTCCGGCAGAGGCCTCGCTGTGGATTTTCAGCGACGGCGCCTTCGAGATCCCCCACCCCGATGGTTCGATGGGGTCCCCCCAGGCCTTCCGCGACCTCATTATCTCCCAGACCCGACCGGGGGAGGCCGCTCTGGACGCCGTCGTGGCCTCGATTAAGTCCCTCGCGGGAGGGGCTGACCTCCTCGATGACGTGTCGATTCTCGTCGTCGATTTCGGCGATTGAAGGGCTTTGCTTCGCGGTTTGAGCCCTGTTCCAGCCCCACGTCGGCCCTGCCGCACCGATCTGCACAAGATGGCGAGGGGCCGTCTTGCATGCGATTCCCGAATCCGTACACTCAAGTGTTTCCCGTCCCGGGACGGTCTGGCTAGCGTAGCTCAATTGGCAGAGTACCTGATTTGTAATCAGGTGGTTGCGGGTTCAACTCCCGCCGCTAGCTCACTCCATTTCCAGGGGAGTTCCAAGCGAGTTCCTAGCGAGCGCTCGTTCGGCCGGGGGCTTCATTGTCCGAAAGCACCGACTCTTGCCGAGACGTTCGCGACCGGGGTGAAATCGGTCGCGGCATCTCGAATGGGATGCTGAGCCGAGGCAACTTCGGCTCGGGGAAAAACGGTGGCGCTGATTCGATCGAAGCGGTAGCGATCCTGCGGTAGGTGATCCTGCGGTAGGTTTAGATTCGGGGAGATTTGGATCCCAGCCGATATCACCATCACATGAGGGGAGTTTCCCGAGCGGTCAAAGGGGCTTGACTGTAAATCAAGTGGCTCTGCCTTCGCAGGTTCGAATCCTGCACTCCCCACTTTCCATCCTCTGCCACTCCAGGCCCCGACCCCGAAACTTCTGACCAACAGTGCCCCTTTCACCGTTTTGAGTCGATGATTGCAGTCCGGCCGGTCAGACGCCCCGAAACCGATTCGCTCCCAAACCAGCAACCACCGCCAGCATCAAGAGGCATCCGCTAAAACCAGTGGCATCCGCCAGCGTTAAGAGGCATCCGCCGGGGCCCGCACGACCGCACTGCGGGTGTAGCTCAATGGTAGAGCGATAGCCTTCCAAGCTATTGACGAGGGTTCGATTCCCTCTACCCGCTTTTCAGGCCGCCGCCGATCCTCAACGCCCCCCTCCCGCTCACCGTCACACCGCCCTCGCCGACACCACTTTTTACGGAGCGAACGCCGCCACAATCGACCAATCCGCGTCCTCGCCGGGACGACGCCGCGCTCCACAAGCGCCCGTCCATCGAGGCCTCGACGCACACCGCTGCTGTAGCTCAGTTGGTAGAGCGCGTCCTTGGTAAGGACGAGGTCATGGGTTCAAGTCCCATCAGCAGCTTCCCAGCGGTCGACGTGACCACATCGCCCCCTCCACCAAAGATTCATCCTTCCGGCTTCCGGAAGGCCGCCCGTCACAAGATCGATCGAAGCTTCGTGTTCAGACCTGGCCGTACGGGGCATCGTCGATCGATCGAATAGTTTGATCTGATGCAGGATTTCAGGGACCAGGGCAGGCGCCGCCTGCAGCCACACACCAGAGAGGAAGATCGAGGGAGCAAGCATGGCTAAGGACACGTTCAACCGGAGCAAGCCGCACGTCAATGTCGGCACGATTGGTCACATCGACCATGGCAAGACGACTCTCACCGGCGCGCTGGTGGCCGTTCAGGCTGCCAAGAACCTGGCGGTTGCGAAAAGCTACGCCGATATCGCCAAGGGCGGCACCGTCCGCGACGAGACGAAGACGGTGACCATCGCCGTCAGCCACGTCGAGTACGAAAGCGAAAAGCGGCACTACGCCCACATCGATTGCCCGGGCCACGCCGACTTCATCAAGAACATGATCACCGGTGCCGCCCAGATGGACGGCGCGATCCTGGTGGTCAGTGCCGCCGACGGCCCGATGCCGCAGACGCGGGAGCACATCCTCCTCGCCAAGCAGGTCGGGGTGCCGGCGCTCGTGGTTTTCCTCAACAAGGTCGACCTCGTCGATGATCCGGAGCTTCTCGACCTCGTCGAGATGGAAATCCGCGAACTGCTGACGAAGTACGGGTTCCCCGGCGACGACGTGCCGATCATCCGTGGCGCTGGCAAGCCGGCCTACGACAGCCCCAAAGACCCTGAGAAAAACAAGTGTATCGCTGAGCTTCTTGCTGCCGTCGACGCCTACATCCCCGAACCGGTCCGTGAGCTCGACAAGCCGTTCCTGATGGCGATCGAGGACGTGTTCTCGATCGAAGGTCGTGGCACGGTGGCGACTGGCCGTATCGAGCGTGGCGAGGTGAAGGTCGGCGACGAAGTCGAGATCATCGGCCTCAAGGACAAGGCCGAGAAGACGACCTGCACCGGCGTCGAGATGTTCAAGAAACTCCTCGACCGTGGTCAGGCCGGCGACAACGTCGGCTGCCTGCTGCGTGGCATCGCCCGCGAAGGCATCGAGCGTGGTCAGGTGCTTGCCAAGCCGGGGTCGATCAAGCCCCACAAGAAGTTCGAGTGCGAGGTTTACGTGCTTTCGAAGGAGGAGGGTGGTCGTCACACCCCGTTCTTCGCCGGCTACCGCCCGCAGTTCTACTTCCGGACGACCGACGTCACCGGATCGACGAAGCTGATGAGCGGCATCGAGATGGTTTCACCGGGCGACAACGTGAAGATGGAAGTCGAGTTGATGGTCCCGATCGCCATGGACGACGGTGTCCGCTTCGCCATCCGCGAAGGTGGTAAGACCGTCGGTTCGGGCGTCGTGACGAAGATCCTCGACTGAACACGGATCCTGTGCGATGAAGCACCAGGCGCCGGCCAAACCGGCCGGCGCCTGGTCCCACAGGGGCGTAGCTCAATTGGCAGAGCGCTGGTCTCCAAAACCAGAGGTTGCGAGTTCGATTCCCGCCGCCCCTGCTTCGATGGACCTGGTCGCCGTGGCCACGTCCCAAATAGTTTGCGTCAAGTAGCGTCTGGATCGACAAACTCCGGCGACCATGGCAGGAATGCAAGAAAACTCCACCGTCCCCAGTTCGCTGGGGCGCGAATTATTCAGCGCGTCGGTCTACAAGCGCAGTCAAGGGCGGGTCACCCGGCAGGTGACGTGCGTTGCCCTGTGGGTTGCTTGGGGACTCGCTGTTTTGAGGCTCGCGCAGATCCTCCCCGCCTGGTTCGCGGCGGGTGGGCCGATGACTCAGGCTTTGCCGGCAGACGACTTCGGGGTCATCCGCTATGTCGTTCCCTTCCTCGTTTTCATCGCCGGAGCGTGGCTCGCCTATCGGGCAGTAAACCTCCCACGGTTCGCGGAGTTCCTCATCGGCGTCGAGTCGGAGATGGCGAAGGTAGCCTGGCCGTCGCTCGGCGAGGTTGCCCGCAGTTCCGCGGTGGTTATCTTCATGATCTTCGCCCTGTCGTTCATCCTCGCGGCGTACGACCTTTTCTGGAGGTTCGTCCTCCAGGCAATCCAATAGGCGATCCAAGGATTCCGCTCAAGCGCGGTCGAGACCCAAGGGTTCGGGTAACACCCCCGGACATCCCCACGCATGTCGAAGCACGAACACCCAGACGCCTCCCCGGCTGAAGCCGCCGCCGCGCCGGAGGCCCATACCTCGGTCCACGGCCACGCCGAAGCCGCGCCCGTTGTCGCCGCCGCGGCGGTTGAGGCGGACGACGATGGCACGCCGGCCGAGCTTGCCGACCCGTTCGCGGGCAGCGACGACGCAAAGCCGGTGGCCTCGGCCTCCGACGAGGAGATCGCGCCGGTCGGCGAGCGAAAGTGGTACATCCTGAAGGTTCAGAGCAATCGCGAGGACTCGATCACTGACACCCTCGAGCGGCGGATCCGGATGCAGGGGTTGGATCGGTTCTTCGGCAAGGTCATTGTGCCGAAGGAGCAGGTCACCGAGTTCAAGAGTGGCAAAAAACGCGTTGTTTCCCGCAAGCTCTATCCCGGATACATCCTGGTGAACATGATTCTCAATGACGAGACGTGGTATCTCGTCAGGGAGACCGGTGGCATCGGTGATTTCACTGGCTCGGCCGGTCGGCCGAGCCCGATGCTTCAGGCGGACGTCGACAAACTTCTCAACAAGTCTGCGGTCAAGCCCGACGAGGCCCCGCGGCTGAAGATTAACTTCAAGAAGGGCGACAGGGTCAAGATCACCGAAGGGACTTTCGAAAACTTCGAGGGCGAAGTGGAGCAGATCGACCAAGCCAACGGCCGCGTCACGGTCATGCTCAGCATCTTCGGGCGATCGACCCCGGTTGACATCGAATACTGGCAGATTGAGGGGCTTTGAGAGGCTCACCCCGCCGTTGCCCAGCGGCTGATAACGATGGGTCAAGCGTCGATCTTGCCCAGACTGGCGTGTCGTCAGGGTAGGCGGGTCACAAATCAAGCAACAACGTTTCCAGCAGTCCCTCGGAAGGGGTAGAGGTCAGCGTCATGGCGAAGCAGATGGTCGGACAGGCGAAGTTCCAGATTCCAGGTGGTCAGGCCACCCCGGCGCCGCCGGTCGGGACGTCGCTCGGTCGTTACGGCATCAACCTCGGACAGTTCGTCCAGCAGTTCAACGACCGCACGCGGGATGCCGCCGGGATGGCGATCCCCGTCGTTGTCACCGTCTACAACGACCGCTCGTTCGAGTTTTACACCAAGAGCCCCCCGGCCGCGGCCCTCCTCAAGAAGGCTGCCGGTCTGGCTAAGGGGTCGGGCGTGCCGAACAAAGACAAGGTCGGTAAGGTCACCAAGGCCCAACTCGACGAGATCGTCCGCCTCAAGAACAACGACCTCAATGCCAGCGATCCCGACCACGCCCGTCGGATGATCGAGGGCACGGCCCGCAGCATGGGAATCACGGTCGAAGGCTGAACGCAGCCCTGATTCCCTTCCCTCCTTTTCCGCCCCATCCCCTCGCACACTTCCAGGACCGTAGCCGTGGCTGTCACCAAGCGCATGAAGGCGATGCTCGCCAAGTTGCCGAAAACCGAAGACCCCATGCCCGCCGCCGACGCCGTCGCGCTCCTCAAGAGCATGCCGCCGACCAAGTTCGACCAGACCGTCGAAATCCACATGCGTCTGGGAATTGATCCGAAGCAGGCCGATCAGATCGTCCGCGGCTCACTCGTGCTGCCCCACGGGATCGGCAAGTCGAAGCGTGTCGTCGTGTTTGCCAAGGGCAACATGGCCGATGAGGCGCGGGCAGCGGGGGCGGAGGAGGTCGGGGCCGACGACCTGGCCAAGAAAATCAAGGAAGGCTGGACCGACTTCGACGTCTGCATCGCTGCCCCCGACATGATGGGCCTGGTGGGCCCGCTCGGGAAAGTGCTCGGACCCCGTGGTCTGATGCCGAGCCCGCGTGCCGGCACCGTCACTGCCGACATCCGCAAGACGGTCAGCGAGTACAAGGCTGGGAAGGTCGAATTCCGCAATGATCCGACCGGCATCGTTCACGCTGTCGTCGGCAAGGCGAGCTTCGACGCCGACAAGATCGTCGATAACATCAAAGCTTTCATCGATCACATCATGTCACTGCAGCCCAACAGCGTGCGGGGACAGTACGTGAAGAGCATTTCCATCTCCGCCACGATGACTCCCGGGGTGATGATCGCCGCCTGACGCTGCGACTCGTTCCCCCGCCACGCAATCTCTCGGTCCCGTTCCACTCCGGCTCTGTACAGTCCCACACCGATCACGCTGCCCGATCAGGGCCCAAATTCGCCATGAGCAAGCTTGTCAAGAATCTCCTCGTCGACGATCTCAAGGGGCGCCTGAAGGGCGTCAACGATCTGATCGTCGTCAGCCTCGGCCGCCTTAATGGCACGAAGACCACCCAGCTGCGACAGACGCTGCGGAAGAAGAAGATCCACATCCAACTGATCAAAAATAGCCTGGCGCGTCGGGCAACGCTCGACACAGCGTTGGCCCCGGCCTTCGGCAACACCGAGGGAATGCTCGCGATTGCCTGGGGCGGGGAAGACGTCGTCGATCTGGCGAAGGAACTCGATCGCGTCTCCGCGATCAAAGACTACGAGGGCCTTGAGTTCCGCGGGGGGGCCCTCGATGGCGCACGGCTCGAACCGGCGGATGTCAAAGGCGTTGCCAAGTGGCCCTCGCGGGCCGAGCAACTCTCAATCATCTCCGGCCAAATCAGCTCGATGGGCTCGAAGCTCTCCGGGCAGATCCTCAGTGCTGGTGGTACGCTGGCTGGCCAGATCAGCTCCCGGGTCGACGACCTGGAGAAGGCCGCATCGGCGGAGGTTCCGGCGGCCTGATCGACATTCCGGACCATTGCCACGACACGGGCTTCCCAAGGCCCGCTTTCATGGTATGACTTGGGGTTCCCATTTTCTGATTCGCCGGCCCTGGACTTAGTCCAATCTGGGCAGGCGCGACGACCGACCACCCATGACACACAGCCGGCGGCATTCCCGCCGGCCTCATTCCTGAAGGGAAAGGATCTCGAGCGATGGCAACGGCTGAAGCGACGCGTGAATTCACTAACGAAACGAAGGACCTCGGCGACAAGATCGTGTCCTTGACCCTCAAGGCCGCCAAGGAACTCTCCGACTACCTCGACGAAGTCCACGGTATCAAGGCCGCCGCCGGTGGCGCGGTCATGATGGCTGCTCCGGGCGGAGCCGGCGGTGGAGCCGGGGCGGCCGAGGCGGCTGCCGAAAAGACCGAGTTCGACGTCATTCTCGAGAGCTACCCGACCGAATCGAAGATCGGCATCATTAAGGTTGTCCGCGCTGCGACCGGCCTCGGCCTCAAAGAAGCCAAGGATCTCGTCGAGAGCGCTCCGGCCAAGGTCAAGGAGGGCATCTCCAAGGCCGACGCTGAGAAGCTCAAGAAGGAGCTTGAAGACGCCAAGGCGAAGGTCGCTGTCAAGTAATTTGCTTGATTTACCGCGGCAGCGGTCGGAGGCTTGGTCTTCCGGCCGCTGTCCGGTATAGTTTTTGCATGGCGAATCCCCGACGGTCAACCTTTCGACGGTGGTTCCGCGGGAACGGCATTTGCCTCATCCTTCGTCAGCCCCAGCCTGCCGGCCCCCTGCGGTGGGACGAAGCGATCCTCCCCCGGCTCTCCAGACGGAAGGCCTGCTCCCGCACGGGGGTCCCCTGCCACTGCGGCGGGTGGGTCTTCCTGCCGAGAGTGGCGCCATCCGGTCTGGCGTCGATCGGGGCATCGCTGTCGGCATCGCTCTAAAACGACATCCAGATCTTCATCCAAGCGCCCAGTTCGGGCCCTTTAGGGAGAATCGCTCATGGCCACAAGCGCCGTCCGCCGCCTCCAGCCCACCCAGATCCGCCGCTACGGAAGCAGCCGCGCCAGCCACGCGATCCCCGATCTCACCGAAATCCAGACCCGGTTTTACGACCGCTTCCTCCAGTACGACACCCCGTCGTTGAAGCGGAAGGACGAGGGGATCGAGGGTGTTCTGCGGGAAATCTTCCCGATCGAGAGCTACGATCGCACCGTGAAGCTCGAGTATGTCCGCTACGAGTTGGGGAAGCCGCGCTACGATCCCGATGAGTGCCGCCAACTGCGCCTCACCTATGGTCGCCCGCTGCGCGTGTGGCTGCGACTGACGCGCGACCAGCCCGTTGAGGAAGAGGTCTATCTCGGCGACATCCCCATCATGCTCGGTGGCGGTGAGTTCATCATCAACGGTGCGGAACGTGTCGTCGTCAGCCAGTTGCACCGCTCGCCCGGTATCGACTTCGTCGCCGACACCGAATCGAGCGATCGCAAAACCCACAACTGCCGGATCATTCCAGAGCGCGGGAGCTGGATCGAGCTCAATGTTTCGAAGAAGGACACGCTCCAGGTGCGGATCGACCAGAGCGGAAAGTTCTCCGCGCTGACGCTCCTTCGGGCCATGGACGAGAAGTACACCCACGACGCCGAGATCCTCAAGCTCTTCTATGAGCCTGAGAAAGTAAAGGCGGACGGCGGGCGTTACGTCCCCAAAATCGAGGGGCGAATCGCGGTCGACGACATCGTTTATCCCTCCAAGCACAAGGACGGATCTCCAAACGAGCGGGCCGGCGAGATCATCATCGAGGCCGGCTGCAAGATCTCGCACGATCAGGCTGAACTGATCTGCACATCGGGCCTTCCGGCTGTGGAAGTGATGGACGAGCAGAAGGTGCCGCTCATCATGAATAGCCTCCGCGAGGATGCCGACGAATCGAAGCGCCGTACCGGCGTCTCTCCCAGCCATCAGGATGCCCTCGTCCGCATCTACCAGCGGCTTCGGCCGGGCAATCCCCCGGCCCTCGACAAGGCCCGGACCCTGTTCGACGAGAAATTCAAGGACACGAATCGCTACCGTCTCGGCCGCGTCGGGCGCTTCCGCATCAACCGCAAACTCGCGCTTTCGGTCCCCGAGACGGAGATGACGCTCCGCCCCGATGATCTGATCGCCGCGATCAAGTACATGCTCCTTCTCTCCGAGGGTGAGAACGAGGTCGAGGTGGATGACATCGACCACCTCGGTAATCGCCGGTTGCGGACGATCGACGAGTTGGCCAGCGACGAGCTCCGCAAGGGCTTTCTGAAACTCCGGCGCACCGTCCAGGAGCGGATGAGCCTCAAGGACGTCACGGAGATGACGCCCCGTTCACTCATCAACCCCAAGAGCATTTCCGCGGCCATCGAATACTTCTTTGGTCGTGGCGAGTTGTCGCAGGTGGTCGACCAGACGAACCCTCTGTCAATGCTCACCCACGAACGCCGTCTTTCGGCGCTCGGACCGGGCGGCTTGAATCGCAAGCGGGCCGGTTTCGAGGTGCGCGACGTCCATATCTCCCACTACGGCCGGATCTGCCCCATCGAGACGCCCGAAGGCACGAACATCGGCCTGATCTCGAGCCTCGCGATCTACTCGGGGGTCGATTCCTACGGCTTCCTCGTCACCCCCTACCGGAAGGTGTCGAAATGCCGACTGACTGATGACGTTGTCTGGTTGCGGGCCGATGAAGAGCACGATGCAACGCTCGCGCCTGCCGATACCTCCGTTGTCGATGGCAGGATCGTGGGGGACAACATCATCGCCCGCAACCGCGGCGATTTCGTCCTCGTCCGAGCTGAGGATGTGGGCTACATCGACGTCGCCCCCAGTCAGATGGTTGGCGTTTCTGCGGGCCTGATTCCGTTCCTCGAACATGACGACGCCAACCGGGCGCTGATGGGCTCCAACATGCAGCGGCAGGCCGTGCCGCTGTTGGTCACCGAGCCCCCGATCGTGGCCACCGGCATGGAGCGCGACGTTGCGGCCAACTCCGGGCTCATCGTCCGTGCCGCCCGCAAAGGCACGGTGACCTACTGCGACGCCGAGCGGATTGAAGTCTCGCCAGGCGGCGTCGTTGCTCCCGACATCTACCGGCTGCGGAAGTACGTCGGCCTCAACGAGCGCACCTGCCAGAACCAGAAGCCGATCATCAATCTCGGCCAGAAGGTCGAGAAGGGGGAGGTGCTCGCTGACGGTGCCGCGATCTACAAGGGCGAACTGGCCCTCGGCCGCAACGTCCTCGTCGGCTTCATGGCCTGGGACGGATTCAACTTCGAAGATGCGATCATCATCAGCGAGGAGCTGGTTGAGGACGACGTCTACACCTCGATCCACATCGAGGAGTACGACATTGAAATCCGCGACACAAAGCTTGGCCGTGAGGAGTTCACGCGCGACATTCCCAACGTGGGTGAGCGTGCCCTCCATAACCTCGATGAGGGGGGAATCGTCAAGATCGGCACCTTTGTCCGCTCCGGCGACATCCTCGTCGGAAAGGTGTCGCCGAAGAGCAAGACCGAGCTCACGCCAGAGGAAAAGCTCCTCCACGCGATCTTCGGCCGGGCCGGCGAAGACGTGAAGAACGACTCCCTCGAGGTCCCCTCCGGCGTCGAGGGGATCGTCATCGCCACCGAGAAGTTCTCGCGTCGCATGAGCCTCTCGGAGGACGAGCGTCGCGAGTTCGAGAAGCAACTCAAGGAGGTCGAGAACGAGGGAAATGCCCGCGTTGCCGAGACCTTCAGCGCGATGGTCGAGGAGATCGGCAAGGCCATCGGAAAGCCGCTGACGGCGGTCGACGGCAGTCCGCTGGTCCGCGATCAGGAGCACAAGGTGGTGGCGGAGCGGGCGGCTGCCTTCCGGATCGAGGAACTCGATCTCCGTTCGCCGAAGGCCAAGCCCGAGGTGGAAAAGATCCACAAGGCAATGTGGCCCGCCGTCGAGGATGCCATCGACTCCCGTGAACGGCGTCTCAACAGCATGAAGCGCGGTGATGAGCTCCGCCCCGGCGTGCTCCAGATGGTGAAGGTATACGTCGCCGCCAAGCGGGCCATCAGCGTCGGCGACAAGATGGCCGGTCGTCACGGAAACAAGGGTGTGATCGCGAAGATCCTCCCCAAAGAGGACATGCCCTTCCTTGCTGACGGGACGCCGGTGCAGATCCTGCTGAACCCGCTCGGTGTGCCGAGCCGCATGAACGTCGGGCAGATCCTCGAGACCCACCTCGGCTGGGCCGGAAAGGTGCTCGGCTTCCAGGCGATCACGCCGGTGTTCGACGGAGCGAGTGAGGAGGAGATCAACAACGTTCTCGAAGAGGCGAACCTTCCCCGGCATGGCAAGGCACAACTCTTCGACGGCCGCACCGGCGAGAAGCTCGAGCAGGAGACGACCGTCGGCTACATCTACATGCTCAAGCTTCACCACCTCGTCGACGACAAGGTTCACGCCCGTTCCACCGGCCCGTACTCCCTCATCACCCAGCAACCGCTGGGGGGCAAGGCGCGGTTCGGCGGCCAGCGGTTCGGAGAGATGGAAGTGTGGGCTCTGGAGGCTTACGGTGCTGCGTACATCCTCCAGGAACTCCTCACCGTCAAGAGCGACGACGTCGAGGGACGCACAAAGATCTACGAGAGCATGGTAAAGGGGGAAAATACCCTCGAAGCCGGCACGCCAGCGAGCTTCGATGTGCTCACTAACGAGATCCGTGGCTTGGCCCTCAACATGTCTCTTGAGAAGCGTCGGCTCTGACCCCCCCTTCCCACCGCCGACCCCGGTGAGTGACGCGACCGTGTCACCCACCGGCCCCCGTTTTTGTCCCACCGCATCTGATCCTGGCGACCGCAACGCCACCCTCAACAGCCCATCAGGGTTCTTCCAAGGAGACGTCTCGTGAGCATTGGTGAATCCACCTACGATCGCGTCAACGACTATTCTGCCGTGAAGATCAGCCTGGCTCGGCCCCATGACATCAAGAGCTGGTCGTTCGGCGAGGTGAAGAAACCCGAGACGATCAACTACCGCACGTACCGTCCCGAAAAGGACGGCCTGATGTGCGAGAAGATCTTCGGACCGGAGAAGGACTGGGAGTGCTCCTGCGGAAAGTACCGCGGGATGAAGTACAAGGGGATGATCTGCGACCGCTGCGGTGTGAAGGTCACCCACAGCCGCGTCCGCCGCAAGCGCATGGGCCACATTGAGCTGGCAGCGCCAGTCGTCCACATCTGGTTCTTCAAGGCAATGCCGAGCCGCCTCGGGGCGTTGCTCGACATGAAGACGTCGAGCCTGGAGAAGGTGATCTACTTCCAGGATTACGTCGTTCTCGACCCCAAGGACACGCCGCTGAAGCGCCAGCAACTCCTCACCGAAGAGGAGTACCGCGAAGCGCGAGCCAACTACGGCGAAACCGGCTTCGATGCCGAGATGGGGGCCGAGGCGGTGCGCAAGCTCCTCCTCTTGCTCGATCTCGTCAGCCTCTCCAAGGAGCTCCGCGAGGAACTCCACACGACCGGCTCGAAGCAGAAGAAGAAGGACCTCGTCAATCGCCTCAAGATTGTCGAAGCGATCCGTGACAGCGAGAACAAGCCCGAGTGGATGGTTCTCGACGTCATTCCGGTCATCCCCCCGGACCTGCGGCCGCTTGTGATGCTCGATTCTGGCAATTTCGCCACGAGCGATCTCAACGACCTCTACCGCCGGATCATCAACCGCAATAACCGCCTCAAGAAGTTGGTCGATCTCAACGCGCCTGAGGTCATCATCCGCAATGAGAAGCGGATGCTGCAGCAGTCCGTCGACGCCCTGTTTGACAACAACCGCTGCAAGCGGCCGGTGCTCGCCTCGAGCAACCGCCCGCTCAAGAGCCTCACCGACATGATCAAGGGGAAGCAGGGCCGCTTCCGCGAGAACCTCCTTGGCAAGCGTGTCGACTATTCGGCGCGGAGCGTGATCGTCGTCGGCCCGACGCTCCGGCTCCACCAGTGCGGCCTGCCCAAGAAGATCGCGCTGGAGCTCTACCAGCCGTTCATCATCCGTCGCCTCAAGGAACTCGGCCACGCCGACACGATCAAGAGCGCGAAGAAGATGCTCGAGCGGAAGGATGCCGAGGTGTGGGACATCCTCGAGGAGGTTATCCGCAACCACCCTGTGCTCCTCAACCGTGCCCCGACGCTCCATCGCATGGGCATCCAGGCATTCGAGCCGATCCTCGTCGAGGGGAACGCGATCAAGCTCCACCCGCTGGTCTGCAAGGGTTTCAACGCCGACTTCGACGGCGATCAGATGGCCGTCCACCTGCCGCTCTCGATCGAAGCCCAGGTTGAGGCCCACACGTTGATGCTGTCGACGAACAACATCTTCAGCCCGGCCAACGGGGCGCCAATCATCAGCCCGTCGCAGGACGTGGTGATGGGGTGCTATTACCTCACCATGCAACTCCCCAACCGTAAGGGGGAGGGAATGGTGTTCAAGGACGTCGAGGAGGTCGAACTGGCCCACTCGCTTGGCAAGGTCGCCACGCACGCCAAAATCCGGGTCAAGCTCCCGCCGAAGCGGTGTCTCAAGATGGAGGACATGTCGCAGTCGAAGCCCGGCGTGATCATCGAAACAACCGCCGGTCGTGTCCTCTTCAATTCCGTCCTGCCGGATGGAATGCTTTTCTACAACATCCCGATGCGGTCGAGCGAACTGGCCCGCGTGATCTCCGACTGCTACCAGGCCCTCGGACGGCGACTGACAATCGATCTCCTCGACGACATGAACCGCACCGGCTTCAGTTGGAGCACCAAGAGCGGCCTGTCGTTCGCGACCGACGACCTCATCACGCCGGCCGACAAGTCGAAGATCATCGGTGACGCCGACAAGGAGGTCTTCAAGATCCTCAAGCGTTACCAGAAGGGCGTCATCACTGACGGCGAGCGTTACAACTCGGTGCTCGATGCGTGGACGCACGCTCGCGAGGAGATCACCAAGGGGATGATGGCCGCCCTCGAGAAGGACACGGCCAGCGAGTCGAGGGTCGACGGCTACGTCAATCCGATCTACCTCATGGCCCACTCCGGTGCCCGTGGCGGTGTGGAACAGATTCGTCAGCTCGCCGGGATGCGTGGGCTGATGGCCAAGCCGTCGGGGAAGATCATTGAGACGCCGATCAAGGCGAACTTCCGCGAGGGGCTGACCGTCCTCGAGTACTTCAGCTCGACCCACGGGGCCCGCAAGGGTCTGGCAGACACGGCCCTCAAGACCGCCGACTCGGGATATCTGACGCGCAAGCTGGCCGACGTCGCCCAAAACGTCGTCGTCACGATGCACGATTGCGGCACGCCACAGGGGATCCAAAAGGGGGTGATCTACCGTGGCGAGAAGGTCGAAGTGCGGCTCGCCGACAGCCTCCGTGGACGCGTCAGCCGGTCAGACATCACCAACCCGATCAGCGGGGATGTGATCGTTCGAGAGGACGATCTGGTCACGCCGAAGATCGCGCAGCAGATCGAGGAACTTGGGCTGGAGAAGGTCCAGGTCCGCAGCCCGCTGACCTGCGAGGCCCCGCTCGGTGTCTGCCGTCTCTGCTACGGCATGGATCTCTCGACTGGATCGCTCGTCGAGGAGGGAATGGCCGTCGGCATCATCGCCGCCCAGAGCATCGGCGAACCGGGTACGCAGCTGACGATGCGCACGTTTCACATCGGCGGCGTCGGCCAGCGTGCCCTTGAGGAAAATCAGAGCAAGACGAAGCGCGCCGGCACGGTCCGCTTTGCCCGCCTCCGGAGCGTGCCCGACGAGAACGGCCAACAGGTCGTGCTCGCCCGCAACGGCGAGATCACAATCAGCGATGCAAAAGGGAACGATCTCGAGAAGATCGACGTTCCGGCTGGTGCCATTCTGAAGGTGAAGGAGGGGGACGAGGTCAAGCCGGGCACCGTGCTCGTGCAATGGGACCCGCACTCGATCCCGATCCTCTCGGAAGTCTCCGGCAAGGTCCGCTACGAGGACGTCATCGAGAACGAGACGGTGCGCATCGAGAAGGACCCCAGCGGCCACGTCCGGCGGATGATCATGGAGCACAAGGGGGTCTATCAGCCGCAGATCGCGCTGCTCGACGACGACGGCAAGACCCTCGGCTTCTACTACCTGCCCGAGAAAGCCTACATCGAGGTTAGCGAGGGGGAAGTCGTGAAGGCGGGTCACATCCTCGCCAAGACGCCGCGTGAGGCATCGGGCACCCAGGACATCACCGGTGGTCTGCCGCGCGTGACCGAGATCTTCGAGGCCCGCAAGCCGAAGGATCCGGCGATCATGGCGGAGATCAGCGGCCGCGTCGAGGTCAAGGGAGAGAAGCGCCGCGGCAAGCGGACGATTGTTGTCCGCAACGAGTCGGGCCGCGAAGAGGAGCACCTCGTCAGCCAGGGCAAGCACATGCGGGTGCACACCGGCGACGAGGTCAAGGAGGGGGAGGCGCTTGTCGACGGGCCTCTGGTTCCCCACGACATTCTGCGGATCTCGGGCGAGGACGCCGTGCAGCAGTATCTCGTCCGTGAGATCCAAAACGTCTACCGCAGTCAGCGGGTCGACATCGACGACAAGCACATCGAAATTATCGTCACGCAGATGCTGCGCAAGGTGAAGATCGAGTCGGTCGGCGACACGACGCTGCTCCCGGGGAGCGTCATGGACCGGTTCGATTTCCAATTGGCCAACAAGCAGATCTCCGAGAGCCTGCGGATCACCGACAAGGGGGACAGTGAGTTCGCCGTCGGGTCGGTCGTTCCGAAAGAGATCCTCGCTCAGGCCAACGCCCAGATCGAGGCCCTCGGCGGCACGCCATCCAAGGGGACCAAGCCGAAGCCGGCCACGGCGAGCACCCAGTTGCTCGGGATCACAAAGGCGAGCGTCCAGAGTTCGAGCTTCATCTCGGCGGCCAGCTTCCAGGAGACGACGAAGGTGCTCACCGAGGCGGCCCTCGCCGGCAAGGTCGACAACCTCGTTGGGCTCAAGGAAAACGTTATCCTCGGTCATCTCATCCCGGCCGGCACCGGTTTCAACACGTTCCAGAATTCGGAGGTCCGTGTCCGCCCCGAGGCCCTCGATTCGCTGCGGAACGACCGGGTCGGGAATGTGCTCGCGCGGCAGTTCCCCCTGCTCGATGAAGCCGCTCCGAGCCTCGATACCCGGCTGACTGGTGACTCCGACGTCGCCACGCTGCCCGAGGCCGATGGGGGGCACGCCCCGCTCTGACCGGCCTTTGGGCCAGTCTTAACGATCGGTCCGGACGTTCCGTGGGGAGCCGCCCGAGTGCGGTTGGATGCTCCGTGGCGCCGAAGGACCATGGAGCGGCCCTTCCTC
This sequence comes from Candidatus Kuenenia stuttgartensis, assembly GCA_943332855.1. GTDB lineage: Bacteria > Planctomycetota > Planctomycetia > Pirellulales > UBA1268 > QWOP01. The sequence goes on along the minus strand of CALQRA010000050.1, from coordinate 2,261 downwards.
CGGAGTCCCCCGATGCATTCCCTCCTTGCCCTCCGCCGGACCGGGCCTTTCACTCGACCCCTCCGGGAATCGGGGGCGGTGCTCCTCGGGTTCGTGCTGGCGGTGACTGGAAGCGGCTCGCTCCCGGTCGTCCTCGCGCAGGTGGCCCCCTACAACCCCTACGCCGACAGCCAGGATCCCACGCCGCCGGTCCTCCCCGACGGCACGATCCACTGGGGAACGTTTTTCAAGTCGGCGGCGATCCAAAAGGCCTACGAACGGCTCTGGAACCTCGGCGCCTGCCGGAACACGAACAAGGCGATCACGCTCCCCGTGGAGAACAACAAGCTGTCGATCGACAGCCTCCCGGAGGATGAGTTCTGCGGGGTGGTGGAGGGGGTCACCGGCACCAATGCCGGGGGCGCCGTGGCCTTTCTCCAAACCTCCAACGACGGCACGGGACCGGTGGAGCGGGTCGCGCTTCTCCATCCCGCCGGAGTGTCACGCGTCGACGTCAACGGGACGGCCGCCGTCTCCCTGCTCGCGCCCGGCATGCTTGTCCGTTTTCAGGCGAACGTCGACGGCAAAGGGAGGGCTTCGACCCCGATTCAGCTCCTCCATGTCGCCACCCCAGCGGCGGAGTCCAAGCCGACGGCCGTCACGCCGGGGATCGACGAGATGATCGTCGGAAAGGTCGTCCAGTTGAAGCGGGGCACGCTCTCCGTCCGTGTCGACGCCGGGAAGATCCGGCGCCTCACGATCCCCTTGGCCGAGGATGCCGTCGTCGAGGTCGCCACATCCCAGATCGGGATGGTCAGGCCAGGTGACGTCATCGAGATTAAGGGACGGCTCTGGACGGGAGAGGGGGCACTCGGTGACGGCACCGTCTTTGCAGACAGTGTCACCGTCACCAAAACCATCGATGCCTCGGGCAAGCGCTCGGGAGAAAAGGCCGACGTCGGTAACCTGGGCGCCCGCTAACCGGGTGCCGGCCCCGCGGCGCTTCCTCGCCGGGGCACCGTATGCCAGACTCGCGGGAATGAACGGTGGTGGGGCGGCGCCGGAACGCCGCGCCCAGCCGCGGTTTCGCCGGAGATTCTCCCGTGGCGGCACGATCCTCCGTTCCGCGTGACGTGCCCTGGCCGCTCCTTCTCGGCCTGGGAGCGGCGGCCGTGCTCGCTGCTGTCGTGCTCCTCGCCACTCGCGATGCCCCCCGCGCGGGCCGAGCCCAGGGACGGGGCTTCGAGGCGACCCGCCCCGGCCCAGCAGCCCCGGCGGCCGAGCCTCCCCGGGGAATGGTGTGGATCCCCGGCGGCGAGTTCTCGATGGGATGCGACGACCCGCGTGGCAAACCGTTCGGCGGCAACGATCCGATGCCCGACGGCCGGCCGGTGCACCGTGTCCATGTCGACGGGTTCTGGATGGATACCACCGAGGTCACCAACGACCAGTTCGCCACGTTCGTGGCAGCGACCGGCTATGTGACCGTGGCCGAGACGCCCCCCCGCGCCGAGGATTTCCCAGAAGCGCCGGCCGAGAACCTCGTTGCCGGCTCGATCGTCTTCGCGCCGCCCGAGGGACCGGTATCCCTCGACAACCACTACCAGTGGTGGACGTACGTCCCGGGGGCCTGTTGGCGCCACCCCACCGGACCAGACAGCTCGATCGAGGGGCATGGTGGCGATCCGGTGGTGCAGATCGCCCATGACGACGCCGTGGCGTTTGCGACATGGGCCGGCAAACGCCTTCCGACCGAGGCCGAATGGGAGTTTGCCGCTCGCGGCGGCATGACGGGATCGATGTACCCATGGGGAGACGAGTTTCACCCGGAAGGGCGGGAGATGGCCAACATCTGGCAGGGGCCGTTTCCGGCGAACAACACCGCCGCGGACGGCTTCGTATTCGCAGCACCGGTCGCCACGTTCCCAGCCAACCCCTACGGCCTGCACGACATGTCGGGCAACGTTTGGGAGTGGTGTTCCGACTGGTACCGCCCCGACACCTACGCCCGCGATGCCCGCAGGTCGGCCCAGCCACTCCGCAATCCGCAGGGACCGGACACGAGCCACGACCCGCAGGAACCAGGCCAGGCGAAACGGGCGCTGCGGGGAGGCTCATTCCTTTGCACCGACCAATACTGCTCCCGATACATCGTCGGCACGCGGGGGAAGGGGGAGGTGTCGTCAGGGGCCAACCACATCGGTTTCCGCTGCGTACGGTCGTCCGAGTGATCAGGTCGACCGTCCCCCGAGCAGCCGACGGAAGTCACTCCAGCCGAGGGT